>JAKAXE010000125.1 GCA_021816695.1 bacterium
ATCGCCGAGGCCAAGAACCTCATGATGTCGTCCAACAACATCCTCTCGGCCAGCGATGGGAACCCGGTGGTGGCTCCCACCCAGGACATGGTTCTTGGTGCCTACTGGCTCACCGCCCTCGAGGTTCCCCTGGCCAAGGCAGACGCGGAGAGGGTGCACCGGTACAGCTCTCCTGCTGAGGTGGTCCTGGCGTACGACACCAAGGCGGTGGGCCTGCACGAGCCCATCCGAGTCCGGATGCCGCGCAATCAGGTGGAGCTGGGGTGGACCGCAGAGGGAGATTGGGCCAGTGTGCTCACCACCCCGGGCCGAGTGATCTTCAACGAGGTCCTGCCCCTGGGGCGTCCGGTGCGCGAGGGCTCGGACGCTTCTCCCATGGTCTTCCAGAACCGGGTCTTCGACCGCAAGGAGCTCCGGGCGCTGGTCGCCATCTGCTACCGGCTGTACGGCAACGAGGTCACCGCCGAGGTGGCGAACGACATCAAGCGGCTGGGCTTCGGCTACGCCACCAAGTCGGGGACCACGATCTCGGCCATGGACATCAAGACGCCGCCGGAGAAGGCTGAGATCATCGCCAAGTCGGAGAAGGCCGTCGACGAGGTGACCCTTCAGCACCGGCGCGGCTTGATCACCGAGGACGAGCGCTATGGGAAGACGGTGGAGATCTGGACCCAGGCCACCGAGGCGGTGACCCAGGCCACCGTGGCCCACTTCGATCCCTTCTCGTCGGTGATGATGATGTCGGAGTCCGGGGCTCGGGGCACGGTCCAGCAGATCCGCCAGCTGGCGGGGATGCGCGGGCTGATGGCCGATCCCACCGGCCGGATCATCGACATGCCCATCAAGGCCAACTTCTCCGAGGGACTCCAGGTGCTGGAGTACTTCATCTCCACCCACGGGGCTCGCAAGGGGCTGGCGGACACCGCCCTGCGCACCGCCGACTCCGGGTACCTGACCCGGAGGCTGGTGGACGTAGCCCAGGACGTCATCGTCCGGGAGGAGGATTGCGGGACCAGCAATGGCATCTGGGTCAGCGACCTGAGCCAGGACGGCGAGCCCTTCGAGGAGCGGATCGCCGGAAGGGTGGCGGCGGCTGACGTCGTCGCGCCGGACGGGAGAGTCCTGGTGGCGGCGGGGGAGGAGATCTCCGACCCGCTGGCGGCGGAGATATCCGCTCTGGGCCTGGAGCGGGTGCGCGTTCGCAGTGTTCTCACCTGTGGGGCCACCCGTGGGGTGTGCCGGCGCTGCTACGGACGCAACCTCGCAACCGGCAAGCTCGTGGAGATCGGCGAGGCGGTGGGAATCATCGCGGCCCAGTCGATCGGTGAGCCGGGAACTCAGCTCACCATGCGGACCTTCCACACGGGTGGGGTCGCCGGATTGGACATCACCCAGGGGCTGCCACGGGTCGAGGAGCTGTTCGAGGCCCGTATCCCCAAGGGCAAGGCGGTCCTGGCGGAGGCGGGCGGGATGGTGGAGATCCTGAGGACCGACGCCGGTCGCAAGGTGCGGGTGGCGAGCCGCGAGGAGTTCGACGCCGCTCACACCGTCGAGGCGGGATTGGAGCTGCTTCCGGAGATCGCCGAGGGCGCCCTGGTCGGCGAGGGCCAGCTGCTGGCGGCCGGGACCAGGGACGGCAAGCCTGTGTCGCTCCAGGCCAGGATCGGGGGGCGGGTGGCCGAGGTGCGGCGCGCCAAGGCTGGGACCGAGGTTCGGATCCGCGCCCTGGAGGAGGAGGTCAAGGAGTACCCCATCCCCCACGGGGCCCAGCTGCGCGTGGCCGATGGAGACCATGTGAGGGCGGGCGACGCCCTGACGGCGGGGTCGGTGAGCCCCCAGGAGCTGCTCTACATCAGCGGGCGTGAGGCCGTCCAGGAGTACCTGGTCCGCGAGGTGCAGAAGGTGTACCGCTCCCAGGGCGTGGACATCAACGACAAGCACATCGAGGTGATCGTCCGCCAGATGATGCGCAAGGTGCGCATCGAATCCGGCGGGGACACCGAGCTGCTTCCCGGGGAGATCGTCTCCCAGTGGGAGTACGACCAAGCGAACGCCGAGATCCTTGCCGAGGGCGGCGAGCCGGCGATCGCCTCGACGGTCCTTCTGGGGCTGATCAAGGCGGCGCTCAACACCGCCAGTTGGCTCTCGGCGGCCTCCTTCCAGGAGACCACCAGGGTCCTCACCGAGGCGGCCATCTCCGGCAAGGTCGACCGGCTGGCCGGGCTCAAGGAGAACGTGATCATCGGCAAGCTGATTCCGGCGGGGACCGGGCTCGACTACTACCGCAAGCTGCGGGAGGAGGCGGCGCGCTACCTGGCGGAGTCCGAGGCCCTCGTGGAGCCCGCCGTACTGGAGGGCGAGGACCTCAACCAGTTCGAGGAGCCGGCTGAGGTTCCGGTGCTGGATCAGGCCGTTGAGTGAGCCCCTGGGGTCCGGCCGGAGCCGGGCCCCGGGGGACCTCCCCCGCCCCAGGATTGAGGTGGGGATCGATTGCCAGGACCCTGTCGGGCTGGCCCCATTCTGGCTACGCGCCCTCGGCTACACGGAGACCACAGGGCTCGGTGACCCATACATTGACCTGCTGCCCCCTCCTGGTGGGGTTCCGGTCTTCCTCCAGCGGGTGGGGGAGACCAAGGTGGTCAAGAACCGGGTACACCTTGACCTCTACACCGCCGATCCGGAGGGACTGGTGGCCGACCTGTTGAAAGCTGGCGCCACCCTGGTCGGGGCGCCAATCGGGGGCCGGCCGTGGGAGTGGCAGGTGATGGCCGACCCGGAGGGCAACGAGTTCTGTGTCTGCCGGGAGAGCCGGTAGGCGGCTCCCGGTATCCCTCACGAGAGGTCGAAGATCGCCGTCCTGACGTCTGACATATCCATCAGGGTCCACTTCCCCCCGATGCGTCCCCAGCCACTGTGCTTCCCGCCCGCACCCCCGAAGGGCATGTTGATGTCCCAGTAGTCGGTGGTGTCGTTGACCACCACCTGCCCCACCTGAAGGTGCTCGGCGAAGTGGAACGCCCGGGCCAGGTCGCGGGTGAAGACCGCCGCCTGGAGGCCCAGGGCGTCCTCGTTGGCCAGGCGCAGGAGCTCTTCGTCGTCGCCTGCCACCGTGACCGGGAGCAGGGGCCCAAAAGACTCCTCCCGGAATGCCGCCATCCCCGGGGTCACCTGGTCCATGATGGTGAACTCGTAGTAGAGGTCGGTAGGCATCCCGGCTCGGCGGGCTCCGCCGGTGAGCACCCGGGCCCCCTGCCGGCGTCCGTCCTGGATGTGACGGTCCATCTTGGTCGCCACCGCGGCATTGTTCAACGGTCCGAGGTTGACCTCCGGGTCGAAGGGGTCACCCAGTCGGACCCGCTGGGCCTCCGCGGCGCAAGCATCGAGGAAGTCCTGGTGAACCCGGCGGTGCACCAGGGCGCGCTCGGTGGCACAGCAGACCTGGCCGGAGCAGAGGTAAGCACCGTACACCGCCGCTCGCGCTGCGCGCTCCACGTCGGCGTCGGCGCAGACCACGACAGGGCCGTTCCCTGAGCACTCCATGATGGTCCGGCGGAGCCCGGCCAGCGCCTGGATGCGCGCACCGGTGGCCGATGAGCCGATGAAGCCGATGGCGTCGAACCCCGGCTCCTCAAGCATCATCTCGCCGACCTGCCCGGCTCCGGGGAGGACGCTCACCAGGCCCGGGGGCAGTCCGGCCTCCTCGAAGGCCTGGGTCGCGGCCAGCACCGCGGCGCAGGTGTGAGCGGGCGGCTTGATCACCAGGGCGTTGCCGGTGGCGAGGCCCGGGGCCGTGAACTCCGCCAACATCAGCACCGGGAA
>JAKAXE010000050.1 GCA_021816695.1 bacterium
CGCGCCACTCCACCACCTCACCCTCGGCCACCCCCTCGCCGAGGTCGGGCAGCCGGAATTCCGGGAGCGGCATCAGTACTCGAGGGTGGCCCGGGCGGCGCTGACCACCCGGGCCGCCGAGGGCAGCGCCTGGTCCTCAAGCTGGAAGAGGGGGAAGGGCATGTCCATCCCCGTCACCCGGAGGACGGGGGCCAGGAGATGGTCGGCGACCTCCTCCTGGAGGATGGCCGCAACCTCGGCGGCCAGTCCGCTGTGACGGGGAGCCTCGTGAACCACCACCACGCGCCCCACCTCCGTGGCGGTGCGGAGGAGCGTATCTCGGTCGAGAGGATAGAGGGAGCGCAGGTCGACAACCCGTGCGGAGGCCCCCTCCGCCGCCAGTTGCTCAGCTGCCTCCAGGGCCACCTCGACCATCGCCCCGTGGGCCAGGATCGCCACATCAGCGCCGGGGCGCACCACCTGCGCCCGGTCAAGGCTCAAGGCCAGGAAGCGATCGGGGACTTCGGCTCGGCCCCGGCGATAGAGCCGCTTAGGCTCCATGTAGATGACGGGATCGCCACAGGCGGCTGCGGCCACCAGCATCTCTCCCGCGGACAGGGGGTCCGATGGCGCGACCACCCGTAGCCCCGGGGTGTGGCTGAAGAGCGTCTCCGGAGAATCGGAATGCAGCTCCGGGGCCTTGGTCCCGCCACCGTAGGGGATGCGGATCACCAGGGGGAGGCCGTAGGCGCCGTTGGTCCGCCAGCGGAACCTGCCCGCATGCGAGGCCAGCTGCTCGAAGGCGGGGTAGACGAAAGCGTCGAACTGGATCTCCACGATGGGGTGCAGTCCGACCAGGCACATCCCGATGGCCGCCCCTACGAAACCCGCCTCGGAGAGGGGGGTGTCCACCACCCGATCCGGCCCGAAGCGCTCCTGGAGCCCCGCCGTCGCCCGGAACACGCCCCCGTTGACCCCGATGTCCTCGCCGAGGAGGATGGCCCGCGGATCTTCCTCGAGGACCTGGCCGAGGGCGCGGCCCACGGCCTCGACCATGGTCACCTTCGTGGACACCTCAGACCTCCTCCCCGAAGGTCGGCTCCCGCAGCCGCTCTGCACCCAGAGTCCAGGGAGTGTCGCGGTACACGTGGGCCGCCACCTCCTCAAGGGAAGGCACGGGGAAGTCTTGGAGCCGGTCCCCAGCCTCTCGCATCTCCGCGGCCGCGTCGGCGCCAAGCTTGGCAAGCTCGTCCGCGGAGGCGAGGCCCGCGTCCACCAGAGCATTCCCTGCCCGCCCGATCGGCTCCCACGCGTTCCATCTCCGGGCGGACTCCGGGTCGCGATAGAGCGAGGGCTCGTCGGCGGTGCCGTGCGGCCCGAGTCGGTAACCGACTGCCTCCACCAGGGTGGGTCCGTCGCCTCGGCGTGCCCTGGCCGCAGCCTCCGAGACCGCCAGGTGGCAGGCGAAGACGTCGAAGCCGTCGACCCGGACCCCGGGCATTCCGTACGCGGAGGCCTTGTCTGCGATGCGTTCCACCCGGGTTTGGAGCCGGAGCGGCGTGCTGATGGCCCACTGGTTGTTGGTGACCAGGAAGATGACTGGGGCCCGGGCGACCGCGGCCAGGTTGCAGGCCTCGTGGAAGTCCCCCTCGGAGGTCGAGCCGTCGCCGCCGTAGGCCAGTGCCACGCTGGCCGCTCCGAGGAGCCGACTGCCCCACGCCGCGCCCACCGCATGCGGATAGTTGGTCGCCACCGGCACGCAGACCGGGGCCGTGTGCAGAGCCTGCACGTCGTGCCATCCCGCGGGGTTACCTCGCCAAAGGAGGAGTGGCACCTCCGGAGGGCAGCCCCGAAGCACCACCACCGAGTTCTGCCGGTAGGTGGGGAATAGCCAGTCACGATCCTCGAGGGCCAGCACACTGCCCGCCTGCACGGCCTCCTCGCCAAAGTAGGTGGGGTAGGTCCCGATCACCCCCTGTCGTTGCAGGATCACCGCCCGCTCGTCGAAGGCGCGGAGGCGAGCCATGGCGGCAAACAGCTCGAGCACCAGGGGACGGCCCATCCGCGCCAGAGCCTCGCGCCGCCGGTCGGTCGGGAGACCAAGCACCGTGGAGGCACCTTCCATCAGCTCTGCCCCGGGCGCCAGGTCATCCGACGCCGCACCCAGTTCGCGCATCATCCAGCCACCCCATGCACGGATACGAGCCCTGACCTCACGCCCAAAGCCTTCGCCCCGACCCAGCGGCCCTCGCGCGGCCCACTTTAGCAACGCTGGGCAGTTGGACGGCCCGGTAGAGTGGGCTCCGAGATTACCGTGCTGAGATGCCGCAGGGAGGTTGCGTGAAGCTCTCACCCACCGACGACTCCGCCCCATCCGAGACAGCCGCCACCAGGGCCGTGCTGCTCATGGCCTACGGCAGCCCGCGCGCTCCCGAGGACATCCTCCCCTATTACACCCACATGAGAGGAGGCAGGCCGCCACGCCCCGAGGCGCTGGCCGAGCTCGAGGCGCGCTACCAGGCAATTGGCGGAAGGTCACCCCTCACCGAGATCACGCTGGCTCAGGCCTCCGCACTCCAAGATCTTCTTCGATCCGAGGATGGGCCCGGCTGGTCGGTGACGGTGGGGATGAAGCACATCGCGCCATTCATCGAGGACGCCGTGGCAGAGCTGGTCAGCGCCGGGATCAGGGACGCGGTCGGGGTGGTGCTCGCGCCCCACTATTCGCGCATGAGCGTCGCCGGTTACGTGGAGCGCGCCAGGGCCGCCAGCGCCGGCAGCCGGCTCGACATCCGCTTCGTCGAGGACTGGCATCTAGAGCCGTCCTACCTCTCCTGGCTGGCGGGTGCCGTCTCGGGGAAACTCTCGGAGATGGGGCCCGAGCGGGCCGAGCGCGCCATGGTCATCTTCACCGCCCATAGCCTGCCCGCCCGGCTGCGGGAGATGGGCGATCCCTACCCGGATCAGCTGGGCGAGACGGCCGCCGCAGTGGCCAGGATCCTCGACCTTCCCCGATGGGACATCGGCTGGCAGAGCGTCGCCCAGGACGCGGGTGAGCCCTGGCTCGGCCCGGAGCTGCTGGAGGTTGTCAAGCAGGCGGCCTCAGAGGGGACCAGGGACTTCCTGGTGTGCCCCTGCGGCTTCGTGGCCGACCACCTCGAGGTCCGTTACGACCTGGACGTTGAGGCGCAGCAGACGGCCGCAGAGCTCGGGGTCACGATTTCCCGGACCGCGATGCCCAACGACGACCCGGCCTTCATCGCGGTGCTGCGGGACCTGGTGCGCCGGGGAATGGCCAGCCCGGGTTGAGACCTCTGCGCCTGGCGGTGGTCGGGGCCGGGGTTTCCGGACTGTCCGCCGCGCGCGAACTTTCCCGGGCGAGCCGCGAGTCAGGGGTTCCCGCCAGAGTCACCGTCTTCGAGGCCGAGGATCGCGTGGGCGGGCGCGTCCTGAGCGAGGACGTTCGGGGTCAGCGCGTCGATCTCGGTGCCGAGAGCATGTTGGTACGGGACCCCTCCACCCTCGAGACCCTGAGCTCGCTCGGCCTGGACGAAGAGGTTGTCCGGCCGGGAACCACGTCCGCGTCGATCTGGTCCGGGCGACGGCTGGTGCCCATCCCCAAGCGCACCTCCCTCGGCGTTCCGCTGCACCCCCTTCAGCCTGACGTACTCCGCTTACTTGGCCCACTGGGCAGCCTGCGGGCCTCGCTGGAGCCCTGGCTCCGCGGGCCGACGGTGACCGCCGACGACCCACTCGGCCCGTTTCTGGTAGGCCGGCTGGGGAGGTTGGCGGTGCGCCGGCTGGTGGATCCGCTCCTTGGAGGGGTATATGCCGGCCCCGCCGAGCTGCTCAGCGTGGGGGCGGTGGCTCCACATCTGCTGGCGGCCCTGGGGCGTGACCGGAGCCTGCTGCGCGGCCTGCGGCAACAGCCGCCACCCGCCCCGGGAGCGGTCACGGGCTTCGTCTCCCTGCGCAGCGGTCTGCAGACCCTTGCCGAGAAGCTGGCGGACGAGCTGGAACCGGCGACTCTGCGACTCCGAACCCCGGTGACGGGCGCCTGGCCGGGTCCTTCGGGTTTGATGCGGGTCGAGTCCGGCGGCGGAAGCGAGGAGTTCGATGGCTTGGTCCTGGCACTTCCAGCGCCGCCCGCCGCCCAGTTGTTGGAGGGCCTCGCGCCGGAGCTGTCTCGAGAGCTGCGACGCCAGAGGTACTCCAACGTGGCCACCGTGACCCTGGTCTACCCCGAGTCGGCGGTGCGCCGGCGGCCGCCCGGCAGCGGGTTCCTGGTGCCCCGCCTTCCCGGCCGCGTGGTCACGGCATGCACCTTCATGGACCAGAAGTGGCCCCATCTCAGAAAGCCGGGCATCCTCCTCCTGCGAGCGTCGGCTGGCGGGCACGGAGACGACTGGCCCCTGGAGGTGGACGACGCCACCCTGGTCACCTCGGTGCACACCCATCTGCGCCGTCACCTCGGCCTCCGGCTGGTGCCCCTGGAGGCCAGGGTCCAGCGTTGGGCGCCGGCCCTACCCCAGTACCGTGCCGGCCATCTCGCCTGGCGCGACTCGGTGGACGCTCAGGTCGCGGCCCTCCCATACCCGGTCGTCCTCGCTGGCGCCGCGTATCGCGGAGTCGGGATGGAGGCCTGCCTGAAAGATGGGGTACGCGCCGCCCGGGCCCTGTGGAAGCGGCTCGGCAGTGCCGCCCCATTGAATTCACCAGGTCAGGAAGATGATGGTCAACCCTGAGGGAATACCCGACCAGGCGAGCGTGGAACAGGCAGTGCGGACCATCCTCGCTTGGACGGGCGACGACCCCGAACGGGAGGCTCTTCGCGACACTCCGGGGCGGGTGGCGCGAACCCTGAGTGCGCTGTCGTCGGGCTACCGCGAAGACCCCACGGCTCTTCTTGCCACCGGGCTGGGGGAGACCATGGAGCGGCAGCTGGTCGTGGTCCGCGACATCATCTTCCACAGCCTCTGCGAGCATCATCTGCTTCCCTTCTTCGGGTGGGCTGCGATCGCCTACCTGCCGGGCGGCCGCCTGGCTGGGCTCAGCAAGTTGGCGCGGGTCGTCAACGCGCATGCGCGCCGCCTGCAGGTCCAGGAGCGGCTGACCGAGGAGATCGCCACCACCCTGGAGCGCGGCCTGCGGCCCCGGGGGCTGGTGGTGGCCCTGACCGCGCAACACCTCTGCATGAGCATGCGCGGGGCAGCCCAGCCAGAACACCGCGTCGTCACGGTGGCCACCAGAGGCGATCTGGCCAGCGACATCCCGGCGCGCGAGAGTGCTCTCCGGCTCATGTCTTTGTCCCGACCATGACCGCCCTGGCCTTGAGCTCTCTCTCGCGCGAGGAGCTGCGCCGTTGGCTGGAAGGGCGGGGCCATCCCACCTACCGGGCGGATCAAATCCGGCGCCACCTGCTTCGCGCTGATGAGGGCGGCTTCGCCTCCATGAGCGACGTTCCACTCCAGCTCCGCACTGAACTCGAAAAGTCCGCCGTCTGGTCCAGCCTGGAGGTCCTGGCAGCGACCATCGCCGACCGCGGCATGACCGAGAAGCTTCTCTTGAGAACCGAAGCTGGCCATGAGCTGGAAGCGGTGATGATCACCCACCCGGCCAAGGACGGGAGCCGGGGCCGCCGGACGGTGTGCGTCAGTTCCCAGGCCGGCTGCGCCATCGGTTGCGTCTTCTGCGCCACCGGTCGCCTCGGGCTGAGGGCCAACCTCACCGCGGCGGAGATCGTGGACCAGGTGCTCGAGGCTGCCCGCCGGTGGGACGCCGCGAGCCTCGGGCGCCCCACCAACGTGGTCCTCATGGGCATGGGCGAACCACTCCAGAATTACCATCAGGTGGTGCTGGCGATCCATCTGCTGCACGGGTGGGGCATCTCCCCACGGCAGGTGGTGCTCTCTACCAGCGGGCTGGTTCCCGAGATCCTGCGACTGGCCGAAGAGGGGCTGGGGGTGCGCCTGGCGATCTCCCTGCATGCCACCCACGATGAGCTGCGGGACCGGCTGGTTCCGATCAACCGTAGGTTCCCCATAGCTAGCCTTTTGGATGCGGCTCGGAAGTACGCGGCGGCCAGTGGGCGCCGGGTCACCCTGGAATACGTCCTGATCCAGGGCGTGAACGACGACCCCGGGGCCGCCCGAAGGCTGGGGCAGATGGCGGCCTCGGTCCATGGCCACGTCAACCTGATCCCCATGAATCCGATCCCCGGCAGCGACCTTCGCGCACCTTCGGCGACGGCTTGCCGTGACTTCGCAGCGCTGGTCGGGCCCCGGGCCACCATCCGCCACTCCCGAGGCGACCGGGCGACCGCTGCCTGCGGCCAGCTCCGGGCGACCCTGACGCCAGAGCCGCGCCGAGAGGAGCGGATCCTGGCTCGGGAACTGGCACTGGTGGAATCCCCGAGCAGACCTCCGGCGTGAGGCATACTCCCCTGCGGGGGGAGCCCGGTCCAGGAGTATTTCCCGCATGCACTGGCTGACGGTCTGGGAGTTCGACCCCTCGGTTTGGGTGGGTTGCGCCCTGGCCCTCGTCGCCTACCGATGGTTCCCAGGCGCCCACCGGGACCGACGGCTGCTCCTCTGGGTCACCGGGGTGCTGGTGATATTCGTGTCTCTGGAGTCGGCCGTAGACGTGCTCGGCGACAACTACCTGTTCAGCATGCACATGGCCCAACACCTGCTGCTGGCCATGGTCGGTCCGCCCCTGATGATCCTCGGCCTGCCGCCCCAGACGATCGACGCCTTGCTCAGCGGCCGCGCGCGCCACTTCCTGCGGTTGATCGTGAACCCCTTCTTCGCGGGTCCGGCCTACTTCCTGGTCTTGGTTGGGTGGCACTGGCCGCCCTTCTTCGACTATGCCCTGACCCACCCTCTGCTGCACATCCTCCAGCACCTCACCTTCATCGCCGTCGGGCTCCTCTTCTGGTGGGCCGTGGTGGTGCACCGCTCCGGAGAGCGCTGGAACCTGACGGTGCTCGGGGAGGTGGCCTACCTCACAGTGGGCGCTCTGCCGGCGGTGGTGGTGGGGTTGACGGTGGCGCTCTTGCCTCATGCCGTCTACGTCTTCTACCTGCACCGGGCACCCCGGTTGGGGATCAGCGCGCTCGCCGACCAGCGGCTGGGCGGGATCATCATGTTCGTCTTCGACAACGCCCTCATGGTGGGGGTCGCCGGTTGGTATCTCTGGCGCCTCTTCCCCGCTGATGGCGCCGACGAGGCGCGCCTCCGTGCCGGCCCCTGAGGGCAGGTGGTGCCCCACCCTGACGGCCTGGCGCCCAAGGCTCGGCCCCGACTTCCTCGCGGTGGCGCTGGGCATACTCTGGCTTGGCGACGCCATCCTGCAGCTCCAGCCTCGGATGTTCACTCCAGCCTTCGCGGGCCAGGTGCTGTACAGCACCGCCCTGATGTACCAGCCGCCCGGTCTAAGCGGATTCCTGTTCGCCGTGGCCCGGCTGGAGGCCGCCAACCTGACGGCCACCACCCTTTTGATCGCGGCGGTCCAGCTAGCGGTGGGCGCGGCGCTAATCTGGCCCGCCACTCGCCGAGCCGGGCTGGTGGCATCCGCCGCCTGGGCCAGCGCGGTGTGGGTCCTGGGCGAGGGCATGGGCTTCCTCGCCACGGGAACCGCATCGCTCTGGTCGGGAGCGCCGGGGGCGGCGCTGATCTACCTGGCGCTCTCCCTACTGGCCCTTCGAGGGCGACGCCACCCCACGCTCTGGCTCAGAACGGGAGTGTGGCTCTGGACCATCTACTGGGGGATGGGCGCCGTGCTGGACCTCGCCTGGCGCTACCCCCCCGGGGCGGTCATGGCCTACAACCTCCAGTCCGCGGCCCAGTCGGCGCCCGGCCCGCTGCAGTCCCTTGACTACCAGCTGGCCCGGCTGGCGTTCCAGCTCCAGTGGCCCATGGTCGTCGCCTTCACCTTCGCCTACCTGCTTCTCGCGGCCGGGGTCTGGAAAAAGGCGCTGCGCCGCCCCGCCCTCTTCTTCGGCCTCCTGCTGCTCTCGGCCTTTTGGGTCCTCGGCCAGGGGCTGGGAGGCGCTTTCACCGGGGTCGCCACGGACGTCAATACTGCACCGCTCATGGCTCTGCTGGCCGCCGTTCTCCTCAGCGCTACCGGCTCCCCGACGGGGGCGCAAGCGCCCGAGGGAGGCGCCACGGCAAAAAAAAGAGACCCGGCGATGACCTACTCTCCCACCCCGTTGCCAGGGCAGTACCATCGGCGCTGGCGGGCTTAACTGCTGTGTTCGGAATGGGAACAGGTGTTTCCCCGCCGCTATCGTCACCGGATCTCGATTGTTGAATTTGAGGGCGCGCCACCGGACCGCCGGCGGCGCCGCCCGAGCGCAGTAGGAGCCCACGTCCCGGGGGCGCGCCCGCGAACGGTGTGGCAGAGATGGTCAAGCCCTCGACCGATTAGTACCGCTCAGCTCAAAGCATTGCTGCTCTTACACCCGCGGCCTATCAACCAGGTGGTCTACCTGGGGTCTTACCCGGTTAACCCGGTGGGAGATCTAATCTTGGAGTGGGCTTCGCACTTAGATGCTTTCAGCGCTTATCCCTTCCGGACATGGCTACCCGGCGGTGCTCCTGGCGGAACAACCGGTGCACTAGCGGTCCGTCCAACCCGGTCCTCTCGTACTGAGGTCGGCTCTCCTCAAATCTCCTGCGCGCACGGCGGATAGGGACCGAACTGTCTCACGACGTTCTAAACCCAGCTCGCGTACCGCTTTAATGGGCGAACAGCCCAACCCTTGGGACCTACTCCAGCCCCAGGATGCGACGAGCCGACATCGAGGTGCCAAACCTTGCCGTCGATGTGAACTCTTGGGCAAGATGAGCCTGTTATCCCCGGGGTAGCTTTTATCCGTTGAGCGACGGCCTTTCCATTCAGAGCCGTCGGATCACTAAGCCCGACTTTCGTCCCTGCTCGGCTTGTAGGCCTCGCAGTCAAGCTCCCTTATGCCTTTGCACTCTTTAAGCCTGATTTCCATCCAGGCTGAGGGAACCTTTGGGCGCCTCCGTTACCTTTTGGGAGGCGACCGCCCCAGTCAAACTGCCTACCTGGCATGGTCCCGGTACCGGATGACGGCACCGGTTAGACATAAAACCTAGCAAGGCTGGTATTCCAAGGTTGACTCCACGGAACCTAGCGGCCCCGCTTCCCAGTCTCCCAGCTATCCTCTACATGCTAGACCCCACATCAATGCCAAGTTGCAGTAAAGCTCCACGGGGTCTTTCCGTCCTGCCGCGCGTAACCTGCATCTTCACAGGTACTTCAGTTTCGCCGAGTCCGTGGTCGAGACAGCGCCCAAGTCGTTACGCCATTCGTGCGGGTCGGAACTTACCCGACAAGGAATTTCGCTACCTTAGGACCGTTATAGTTACGGCCGCCGTTTACTGGGGCTTCAATTCAGGGCTTGCACCCCTCCTCTTAACCTTCCAGCACCGGGCAGGCGTCAGCCCCTATACATCAGCTTCCGCTTTGGCAGGGACCTGTGTTTTTAGTAAACAGTCGCTTGGGCCATTTCTCTGCGGCCCCCACGGGCTCGGGACGCGAGGTCCTTCACCTGCAGGGGCTCCCCTTCTTCCGAAGTTACGGGGACAATTTGCCGAGTTCCTTAACCACGGTTCTCTCGATCGCCTAAGAATCCTCTTCCCACCTACCTGTGTCGGTTTGCGGTACGGGCACCGGCGGATCAACCCTTAGAGGCTTTTCTTGAGAGCTTGGGATCAACCACTACGCCCTTGCGGGCTCGGCATTCTCTCGGGGTGTGTGCCCAGCGGATTTTCCTACTGGACCCCCTACCTGTTTGCGCGGGGACAACCAACGCCCCGCTGTGTCTACCCTTCTCTGTCACCCCATCGGTCCTCGCCAGTGGTGCTGGAATGTTGACCAGCTGTCCATCGCCTACGCCTTTCGGCCTCGGCTTAGGCCCGACTGACCCTGGGACGATTAACGTAGCCCAGGAAACCTTAGGCTTACGGCGAACGCGTTTCCCACGCGTTTCTCGCTACTTGTTCCGGCATTCTCACTTCCGCGCGCTCCAGCCGTGCTCACGCTCGACCTTCTCAGCCCGCGGAACGCTCCTCTACCATGGCAGCGCACAAGGCGCCACCATCCGCGGCTTCGGTTCCAGACTTGAGCCCCGATCATTGTCGGCGCCACACCACTCGACCAGTGAGCTATTACGCTTTCTTTAAATGGTGGCTGCTTCTAAGCCAACATCCTGGTTGTCTGGGCAACGTGACATCCTTTGCCACTTAGCCTGGGATTTGGGACCTTAGCCGGCGGTCTGGGCTGTTTCCCTTTCGACTACGAAGCTTAGCCCCCGCAGTCTCACTGCCGCCGTAAGGTTTGCCGCCATTCGGAGTTTGGTTGGGTTTGGTAACGAGGTGATCGCCCCTAGCCCATTCAGTGCTCTACCTGCGACAAACTAATCGACGACGCTGCACCTAAATGCATTTCGAGGAGAACCAGCTATTTCCGAGTTCGATTGGCATTTCACCGCTACCCACAGTTCATCCGCCGCGTTTTCAACCGGGGTCGGTTCGGGCCTCCACGCGGTCTTACCCGCGCTTCACCCTGACCATGGGTAGGTCACTCGGTTTCGGGTCTACTCAGTGCGACTACATAACGCCCTATTCAGACTCGCTTTCGCTGCGGCTCCGGGTGTCACCCCCTTAACCTCGCCACACTGAAGTAACTCGCCGGATCATTCTACAAAAGGCACGCAATCACACATTCCTGCAAGCAGGCATAGTGCTCTCACGGTTTGTAAGCACACGGTTTCAGGTACTCTTTCACTCCCCTTCCGGGGTACTTTTCACCTTTCCCTCACGGTACTCGTTCACTATCGGTCACCAGAGGTATTTAGCCTTACGCGATGGTCCGCGCAGATTCCCACCGAATTCCACGTGTTCGGTGGTACTTGGGATCCCCACCGGGAGACCGCTCGCCTTTCGCCTACGGGGCTGCCACCCTGTATCGCCGGCCTTTCAATGCCGTTCGGCTAGGCGTCGGTTTTGTAACTCCCTGCTCCTCCGGCAGGAGGGGCAGGTGGGTCCCACGACCCCGGTGCGGAAACGACTGCCGTCTATCACGCCACACCGGTTTAGGCTTTTCCCTGTTCGCTCGCCACTACTGGGGGAATATCTCTTCCTGCGGGTACTTAGATGTTTCAGTTCCCCGCGTGCCCTCCACACCGCCTATTTGATTCAGCGGAGGGTGACCAGGCATGACCCTGGTCGGGTTGCCCCATTCGGGAATCCCCGGATAACAGCTTGCGCCGCAGCTCCCCGGGGCTTATCGCAGCTCTGCCACGCCCTTCATCGGCCTCTGGTGCCAAGGCATCCACCATGTGCTCTTAGTAGCTTGACCAAATTTAATCTCTGACCACACGGCTCGAGAGCGGCGGCGCTGGCTTCGGCCAGAACCGCAGATCGAGTCGTGCTGCTTCCCGCCCCCGGCGGGAAGTCTTTACTCCTACGCGCTCTTCACTTGTTAAGCTGCAGCCGCCGCCTGGAGATGAGCGGGCTCGAACCGCCGGCCTCCTGCTTGCAAAGCAGGCGCTCTGCCAACTGAGCTACATCCCCGTCCGTGCCAGCGGGTCCGACTGGGGCCTGCGCGGCTGGCGCCGTGGTGGGCCTTTGTGGACTCGAACCACAGACCTCACGGTTATCAGCCGTGCGCTCTGACCACCTGAGCTAAAGGCCCGTGGCGCCGGGCGCTACCCCAGCCAAGCTGGCGGGACATCTCCCGCGCTTGACCGCTGAAAAGTGGAGCGATCCCACGTCCGGCCCCCAAGGGGCTGTTCGATTGTCGTCAGCAGGTTCCCACTGCCACCAGCACGCCTGCTCCGCCACGGGCGGACCTGCCCGGCCTACTTGCCCACTACTCTTGGCGGTGCCCCATGGGCCCGGCGGCGGCGCCGAGGCGCTCGCGACCAAAGCATCATGGGCCGCTAGTCTTCGCGGTTTGGACCGGACATTACTGCTCTGCCTGAGTTGACCTCCGTCGTGGCGTCACCACGACGAAGCTCCTTAAAAGGAGGTGATCCAGCCACACCTTCCGGTACGGCTACCTTGTTACGACTTAACCCCCCTCGCCAGACACACCTTCGGCACCGCTGTCCTTACGGTTCAGCAAAGCGACTTCGGGTGCACCAGACTCGGGTGGTTTGACGGGCGGTGTGTACAAGGCCCGAGAACATATTCACCGCAGTATGCTGACCTGCGGTTACTAGCAACTCCGACTTCATGCAGGCGAGTTGCAGCCTGCAATCCGAACTGAGGACGGCTTTAAGGGATTCGCTTGCTCTCGCGAGCTTGCAGCCCGTTGTACCGCCCATTGTAGCATGTGTGTAGCCCTGGACATAAGGGGCATGCTGACTTGACTTCGTCCCCACCTTCCTCTGGGTTTCTCCCAGCAGTCTGGCTAGAAAAGTTCAACTAACCACAGGGGTTGCGCTCGTTGCGGGACTTAACCCAACACCTCACGGCACGAGCTGACGACAGCCATGCACCACCTGTGCCGGCGCCCTTGCGGGGGCTCCTGTCTCCAGGAGTTACACCGGCATGTCAAGCCCAGGTAAGGTTCTTCGCGTTGCATCGAATTAAACCACATGCTCCGCTGCTTGTGCGGGCCCCCGTCAATTCCTTTGAGTTTTAAGCTTGCGCTCGTAGTCCCCAGGCGGTGCACTTAATGCGTTAGCTACGGCGCTGAGCGCGTCAATACACCCAACACCTAGTGCACAAAGTTTAGGGCGTGGACTACCGGGGTATCTAATCCCGTTCGCTCCCCACGCTTTCGCGCTACAGCGTCAGTTGTGGGCCAGAAGGCCGCCTTCGCCGCTGGTGTTCCTCCGGATATCTACGCATTTCACTACTACACCCGGAATTCCACCTTCCTCTCCCACACTCAAGACGACCAGTTTTGGCGGCAGTTTCGGGGTTGAGCCCCGAAATTTCACCGCCAACTTGGCCGTCCGCCTTAACGCGCTTTACGCCCAGTAAATCCGGATAACGCTCGCCCCCTACGTATCACCGCGGCTGCTGGCACGTAGTTAGCCGGGGCTTTCTTGGAGGGTACCGTCACGATCGTCCCCTCCGACAGTGGTTTACAACCCTAGAGTCTTCATCCCACACGCGGCGTTGCTCCGTCAGGCTTTCGCCCATTGCGGAAGATTCCTCACTGCTGCCTCCCGTAGGAGTCTGGGCCGTGTCTCAGTCCCAGTGTGGCTGGTCGTCCTCTCAGACCAGCTACCCATCATCGCCTTGGTGAGCCGTTACCCCACCAACAAGCTAATAGGCCGCGACCCCGTCCCGAAGCGATAAATCTTTAGACCAGGGCGGATGTCCGCCCTGGGCCACATTCGGTATTACCCCTGCTTTCGCAGAGCTATTCCCAACTTCGGGGTTGGTTGGTCACGTGTTACTCACCCGTCCGCCACTAGGTCTTGCGACCTCGTTCGACTTGCATGTGTCAGGCACGCCGCCAGCGTTAATCCTGAGCCAGGATCAAACTCTCCGTCATTACCAATCCGGCCGAAGCCGGATAGGTGGCAAAGAATTTGGGGCCCCTTGCGAAGGGGCATGTGGACGCAGAATCGTCTCCACTCTTCAATTGTCAAGCTGCGACCGGCGACGCCCTGAGGCGGCCGAACACCAGAGAGGTCCCTAGCGCGGACTTCGGAGTATAGCCCAGCGAGCCGGTGGCGTCAAGCTGGATCGCAAGATCGCCCTTGGGCACAGTGGTTGCGACCTGGCCCTGGGGGCGGGGAGATGGGCCCCTGGGGGATTCGGGTGCCTTGAGGGAGGATCAGAGGTCGCGGCGACCGGAGAAGGCCCGCGCCACGGTGCGCTCGTCGGCATAGGCCAGCTCCCCGCCCACCGGAAGGCCGTGGGCGAGGCGGGTGACACGGACCCCGGTGCCTTCGAGGCGCCGGAGCAGGTAGCTCGCCGTGGCCTCACCCTCGAGGTCGGAGTCGGTGGCCAGGATGACCTCGGACACATCCCCGGCGCGAACCCTGGTCACCAGCTCCTGGGCGTGGATGTCGTTCGGCCCCACCCCGTCGAGGGGCGACAGGGCCGCTCCCAGCACGTGGTAGAGGCCCCGGAACTCGCCGGTGCGCTCGATCGCCAGCACGTCCCCAGCCTCCTCCACGACGCAGATCAGCCGGAGGTCCCGATTGCTCTGCCGGCAGATGGCGCACTCCGCTCCGCCCTCGCTGAGAAAGAAACAGCTGGGACAGGGGGTGACGCTGGTGGCGGTGGCGGAGATGGCGGCGGCCAGCTGATGGAGCTGGGGAGCGGGCAGGCGGGAGGCGGCGTGGAAGGCGAGCCGCTGGGCGGTCTTGGGACCGATCCCGGGAAAGCGGGCGAACTCCTCGGTCAAGCGCTCAACCGGGGAGGGCAGGAGCCCCATCGATCAGAGTCCGAGCCGGTAGGCCGCGGTCAGCGCCCTCCCGGGGAGAGCATTCCCGGCGGCAGCAGGGACTCCATGGAGCGGGCGGCCAGCTCGCGGGATCGGTCCAGAGCGTCGTTGACCGCCGCCTGAACCAGGTCCCCAACCAGCTCCGCCCCCTCCTCCAGAACCCCCGGGGCCAGCGAGACCGACATGACGCGCTGCTGGCCGTTGCAGCGGACGGTCACGGCCCCGCCGCCGGCGGAGCCCTCGACCTCCTGGGTGGCCAGAGCATCCTGCGCCTGCTCCCACTGGCGCGCCAGATTCTGCTGCAGCTGGCGCAGCTGCCGGGGGTTAGGCGCGGGCACGGGCGGCTAGCCTCATGGCGAAGCTCATTCTAGGGGGGCGTCACCGGGGCCGCGGGTCGAGGAAGTCCACCTTCCTCACCGTGCTGCCGGGAAAGTGCTTGAGGGCGGCGGCCAGCCCCTGTCCTCCCCGGGAGCTGCCTCCCGAACTAGGGGACGGACCCGCCGAGCCGCGCAAAACCAGGGTCACCGGGATCTCCCGGCCCGCCGCCGCCCGCAGGGCCTGGTTCAGGAGTTCGCGGTTGACCGGGGAGTTGAGCTGCCCCAGGTGCCACTCGTAGTTCACCTCGACGGTCAGCGCGCCGTTGGCCACCCCGGTGGCAGTGGTGTCCAGGACCAGGGCGTGGAACGGCTTGTGGTGCTCCCGCGCCCATTCCACCACCCGCACCCAGAGCGATTGCCAGTCAGGCTCGGAGGCGGCCGCGGGGTGCGGGGCGGGGGCGAGGGACTCAAGTTGCTCGCCGACCGGACCTGCCGCGGCGGGGTCGGGCGTCGAGCGCGGCGGCACTGCGGCTGGCGGTGAGGCGAGGGAGGGGCCATCGTCCGACCGTGACGGAGCTGCCCTTGGAGGCTGGCGCCCGGGCTGGTCCCCCTTGACCGCGTGCGGAGTAGGGGCGACATCGGTTCTGGAAGGGGGGCTGTCCGGCCGCACCGAAGCCGAGGCCACCTGCAAAAGCACTACCTCCATCGTCATCCAGGGGTCGTCGGCCCGCCGGAGCTCCGACGCCCCCCGGGTGCAGGCCTCCATCAGCTCAAGCCACGGTTCGGCCGCCCCCCCCTTCTCCACCAGCTTCCAGTAGCTCTCCCGTGCCCGCACGCCCAGCGCGCGCAGCAGCTGGCGCGGCTCGACCCCGTACGCCTGAAGCTCACCGAGCCGCTGGAGAACCGCCTGGGGCCGACGCTCGACCAGTGACTCCGCCAGTCCGGCCACCGCCGCAGGGTCGGCCATCCCCAGCGCCGAGCGCACGGTCTCGAGCTCGAGGACGCCGTCGTCCAGTCCCATGAGACGCTCCAGGAGAGACTCGGCGTCGCGCAGCGACCCAGCCCCGGCCTCGGCGACCAGGTCCATCACCGGCCGCGAGGTGGTCACCCCTTCCTGATCGCAGATCCCCTGCAGATGCTCGGCCATGGCCCCCACTGGGATCCTGCGGAAGTCGAAGCGCTGGCAGCGGGAGAGGATGGTCTCGCTCAGCCTCTGGGGCTCGGTGGTGGCCAGGATGAAGCAAGCGTGGGGCGGGGGCTCCTCAAGGGTCTTGAGAAAGGCATTCCCCGCCTCGTTGGTGAGCATGTGGGCCTCATCGATGATGTAGACCTTGGTGCGCAGGTCGCTGGGTAGAAACTGAGCCCGCTCGCGGAGGTCCCGGATCTCGTCGATGCCCCGATTGGTCGCGGCGTCGATCTCGATCACATCAAGGCTCCGGCCTTCCCCGATGGAGACACAAGGCCCGCAGGCGAGGCACGGCTCTCCCTCCTCCGGGTTCAAGCAGTTGATGGCCCGAGCGAGAATCCGGGCGGCGCTGGTTTTGCCGGTTCCCCGGACACCGGTGAAGAGGTAGGCGTGGCCGATCCGGCCCTCCCGGACCGCGTGGCGGAGGGCGCGCGCGATCACCTCCTGGCCCACCAGTTCGGAGAACCGTCGGGGCCGGTATTTGAGGTAGAGGGTCGGTCTAACCGTTTTCACAAGGGTTGATGATGATCGCGCACCCCTCTTCGTGGGACCGCCCCCGGCGCCTACCGGCCACCGGGCTCGGGCCGGGGTGCCCGACGGCGCCCCGGTCGCTCCGCGTGCCGCTGCTTCCTTCCGGACCTGACGG
>JAKAXE010000051.1 GCA_021816695.1 bacterium
TCGCCCAGATGCCCATCCTGGACGTCCAGTACCCGTATGACCTCACCGGCAGCAACCCGTACGCCAACCAGCGCATCGCCATCCTCCCCGGCCCCCAGCGGCTGGACGGGGTCAACGCCCTCACCTATGTCCGCTCCCGCCACGGGGACATCCTGGAGGACATCGCCCGGGGCCAGAAGCAGCAGCAGCTGCTGGTGGACATCAAGGACACCGCCAAGCTGATGAGCCTCGCAGACATCCCCCGGATCGCCAGCAGCCTGGCCGGTGAGGTGCGCACCAACCTAAGCCTCACCCAGATCAGTTCGGTGACCGCGCTAGCCCACGACTTCAGCAACGGGGACGTCACCCAGATCGTGATGCTCAGCAACGACTACAGCAGCGCGGTGATCGACCATGAGCTTGCCCTGGTCCCCAAGTGGCCCGCGATCAACTCCCTGATCGCCCAGAACTTCCCACCGGGGTGAGCACCCGCTAGTTCCGCGCCAGCCTTCAACCCGTGCAGCCCTACCCGGCCCGGGCGGCTAGACATATATTCCAGCTACGAGGATGAAGCTGATCATCGCCCGCCACAAGTTCGCAGTCTCCGCCATTTCAGGTTTGGTGGCTCTCGGCATCGGCCTTTCGGTTTGGGTCACCACTAGCCTTCTGCCGTACCCGGCGAGTGCGATTCCCGCGCCTACCTTCCAATTTTCGTTTTGCCTGACGCCGATGTGGCTGCAGACTCAGGCTCGACTTGCAAAGCGAGTCGGCGATTGCGTCGATCAGTTGTACTCGCCGCCCGCGACGACGAACCTCGTTCAAGGCACTGTGTTTGCCATCGGTTGCTTGCCCCACGGCTGTGCCCGCCTACCCACGCTCTCGTCGTCTGCACCCGAGGTGGTGGAGTCGCGGGGGCGTCATGGGGACGCCCACTACTTCAAAACAATCGGAATCGGGAGGGCCACCATCTGGGCACTCTTCGCGACCCCTCTTAATTGCTCGCCGCCTCCTACCGGTGGCCCTCAGCAAGATCGGTGCCCGGCGATAGCGGTGGACGTGACGCACTAAACCCGTCCCCAACAGGGCTGTCGGACCGAAGGGTCAGCCAGGGGCCAGCGACAGAGTCCGCGCAGCTTCGACGGCTAGTACTGAAAGCTTCGATCTCGGGTGGTTCGACTCCTAACACCTTTGGTCCAGTGTCCGGAATGGGGCGAGCGCTCCCACTCAACGGCGACTGACCAGAGCTCGAGCCATGGCATCGTAGGCGTCGTCGTGGCTGAGATGAGCGTAGTGCTCGGCGATCACCTTCTCCGAAGCACCAGCTATCGCCGCCAGCTGGATCGGGTTCATCCCTCGTCTCAGCATCTCCGTGATCCACGAGTGCCGGAGCAGGTGCGGGTGGACCAGCTTACCCAGTTGCGCCTGTTTGCCCAACAACCCGACCATCTGGGCCACTCCGGACTCCGTCAGAGGCTCGTAGGTTTCACCATGCAGCCGTCGGCTCGATTAGAAGATCCGACCTCCGGCGGTGTCGGCCGGCCGGTTTCGGCTCAAGCGCTCGACCCGCCGGGCCAGATCTGGCAGCATCAGGGAGGACAACGCCGTGATCGCGCCCCGGAACTGGTCCGATGAAGGGCTCGGCGCAGAGTGGCCAAGCTCCCCGGCAGGTGGCACAGGTCAGGGCGGGCGAAGCGCGAAAGGTGGTCCCCGTGGACTGTCAAGCGGGGCCTCTCTCACCTCTGCTGCGGAAGTCGGGTGACCGGTGGACGACGCATCTCCGCCGTCGCTCTATCCGAGTGCTCCGCCTCGGAGTCAACCAGGCCCCGGATCACGGGAGGGTGACGGGAAAGCTCACAAGCGTTGGTCGCCCGATTGCGAGGAGGTAGGTGCCAGGGCCCGGGAGAACCTGCCAGAGCTTTCCGGTCACCAACTCCGAGGAGACCTCCGTAAGCTCCCACGTGTCGGCGAGGCTGGCGGGTGGGAGACCGGCAGGTGAGGGCGGGCCGAGATTGGTGTGCGCGAGGCTTCCCTGTGCAGGCTCGATCGCCGGGTACAGGTATTCGAACGTGAGGGTCGAGTCAGCGGCTGCCGGCGAGCCCGGCCCGCGACTCAGACTCCACAGCTGGGCGATCGGACTTCCTCCGGAGGCGTGCCACGCCACGTATACCTCCTGGCCGGAGACGACGATCGAAGTCACCTGATAGGTGATGCCATCTACCGTTACCGGCGCGGGGGTAGCCGGCCGCAGAGCGGAATGTTGGGTCACGGTCAGTCCGAGAATCCAGCTCCCTGCGAACCGGGACTGAGTACTAGGGTGGCCCGGCGATGCGGGAGAGGTCACCACCAAGGAGGTCACGTCCAGCGTCAAGCGCACCGGACCGTGGGTCGCCCGTCCAACCAGGGGCTGGAACATCAGGTCCCCGCTGCTCCCGCCCCCGCAGCAGAGCGAATACGAGTGGCCATACTGGTCAGTGAGGCTCGCCAGTACGCTATATTCGGTTGCGGACTTGGACGGCAGTGAGTCGTGTCCGTCCACTTTGATCACCACAACCGTCCTCGACGTATCGGCGAAGCCTCCCACCACCGTGATCGTCTGACCGTCCGCGGTGACGGAACTGCGAGCCGGAGTCAGCTGACTCGGCGTCAAGCCTTCTAGCTCCAAAAGAGGCGCAGAGATGGGGCCGATGACTGGGGCGTCAGCGAGTTGCATGGCGTAGCTGGGAATGAGCCGCGCAGCAATCAGGTTGATAAGCACCAGGACTACCGCGGCAGGGACGGTCCAATATGGCACCCGCCGGACCATCACCCGCCTATCCGACGACCGAGGAGCTCGCGGTCCGCGTCGCATTTCGCGCAGCTGCCCGAGCACACGGTCGGCGACATCGTCGGCATCGTGCTCAACACCCAACGCCCGATGAACCAGTTGCCTGGTCACCACATCACGCTGTCCCATGTCGGGAGTCCTCCTCTAGAGCAGTTCGGAGTACCTTCACCCCTCGATTCAGCCTCGACTTCACCGTTCCGAGCCGAACGCCGAGGACGCGTGCTACCTCGTGCTGAGGTAGGTCCAATTCGTAATACAGGTAGAGCGCCGCCCGCTGATCCCAGGTGAGCTGAGCAACCGCGGATTCGAGGTCGGCGCGAAGCTCGATCGACGCCTCATGCCGGCGAGCCTCTAGCCGATCTACCATGGGGTCCCCACCCAGGGCCTTGCCCCGCCGCCACCAGCTGGACCGAAGGCGAGATCGGCAACGGTTACTGACAATGGTCAGGAACCAAGCGCGCATCATCCTATCGTCGCCTCGGAAGCGTGGGTACGTCCGCCACGCGTTCAGGGCGGCCTCCTGCAGGACATCCTCGGCCTCTGAGGTGTCGCGAAGGATGGCTCGAGCTAAGCGAAAGCCGTCCACCAGCAGCGCTCGGAAGCGCACATCAAAGTCGTCTCGGGCTGCGGCCTCAGAGCCATCGGCGGAGCGGGCGCCATTCAACAACTGCACCATGGGGTCCCACCGCCGCGTTGCCTGTGCAACTCAACCTCCATCCTTAAGGGTAGGTGGCGGCCTGTCGCCACCCGAACCAACGCCTCGGCCGCTCCGAAAGTTCCCGGCGGCCGCGACGATGGCTGCACCGCGACCTCTCCCGAGCCGATCCATCGGATGGAGTGACCACCACCGGCGTAAGCGTCGGAGGCCGGGCGGAGCTAGCGAGCCGTCTCGCTGGAGGCCACCGCTTCCGAGTTGTCGTTTGTGCCGCGGTCCGGGTTGGGCTGGCCGCCCCGGAGGGATAGCTCATAGGGTCAGCCGCCCTCGGTAGGAGGCAGAGGCGGTCAAGTGAACCGACATGCAAACGGCCTTCCTTGTCAGCGCGGCTGCACAAGGTCGAAAGCAATCCTCGCAGAGGGACCCTTGGTGAGATCCCATGGTCGACCGATCTCAGCGCCCAGCCGAACGGCGCGCCACACCGCCGCCTCCCGGGCTCTGCCACCCATGTGAGAGCGGGAGGGCGCTCAGGACGAGACTACCCGGCACTCACCCGAAGCACGGCGACCCGCCTATCCCCGACGTCCGTGTACGCCCGCAGCGGGGAGGCGCGTGCCCTCTTGGCCCGAGGGCTGACAACAACCGGGGGGAACGGAGGCGGCCGCAGCCGGGCAACCGAAAGCCGGTTGGCGGCTCTCTGGAGATCAAAACGGACGCGCGCGGACGGCTCCGAACACAACCTGCTGGTACTGAAAGCTCCGATGCCGCGTGGTTCAACTCCTAACACCTTTGGTCCAGTGTCCGGCATGGGACGAGCGCTCCCACTCAACGGCCGCTGGCCAGCGCTCGAGCCATGGCGTCGTAGGCGTCGTCGTGGCTGAGATGAGCGTAGTGCTCCGCGATCACCTTCTCCGAAGCACCAGCTATCGCCGCCAGCTGGATCGGGTTCATCCCTCGTCTCAGCATCTCCGTGATCCACGAGTGCCGGAGCAGGTGCGGGTGGACCGGCTTGCCCAGTTGCGCCTGTTTGCCCAGCAACCCGACCATCTGGGCCACTCCGGACTCCGTCAGGGGCTCGTAGGTTTCACCATGCAGCCGTCGGCTCGAGTAGAAGATCCGACCTCCGGCGGTGTCGGCCGGCCGGTTTCGGCTCAAGCGCTCGACCCGCCGGGCCAGATCTGGCAGCATTGGGACCAGCCGCTCGCGGTCACCTTTGCCGCGAACCCGCAGGTAGGCCCGGTTGCCACCCCGCCTGATGTCGTCGACACTGAGCCCGGTCAGCTCCCCCAGACGCAGGCCGCAATCGGCGAATAGCCGCACGATGACCTTGTCCCGCTCCGTCCGCGCGCTGTCCTCAAGGCGGTCGATCTCAGCCCGGCTCAGGACTTCCCTCTCTCGCCGCGGCTGCTTGGGCAGCTGCGGTCGGCCCCCTACCGCCTCCCCGCGACTCTCCGCCCACGCCAGCAGCTGCCGCACCGGGCGCACGTAGCTGTGAACGCTCGACTTGGAGAGGGGCTTGCCCCGTTCGCTCTGCCGATCCAGCAGGTCCATGGTGAATCGATGAAGAGGGGCGTGGGTGAGATCCTCGGTAGTGGCGACTCCCTCCCTGCGGCACCAGGGAAGGAAAACCCTGTTGAGAGCGAACCCGTAGGCACTCTCCAGGGTCCTCACCGAGAGTCCTCGGGCCCGGCAGGAGTTCAGATAGTCGTCGACCAGCTCCGGTACCGAGCTAGCGCTCGCGGTGGCCGTTCTGAGTGCGGCTGGCCCGGGTCGCCGACTCCCGGGTGCCTTCTGCTCCATGACCTGGATAATAGTGGCTGTTCGGGCAAAGCACCTGTTTATCAGCGTCTGCGCATGTTAGATTTTGGATCTATTTCAGGCTGCTTTCCGCCCCTCTAACAGCCCTAGCAGATGCTGTTATTGAACTCGAAAGTTCGCTTTGGAGCGGGAGACGGGTCTCGAACCCGCGACCTTCTGCTTGGGAAGCAGACGCTCTACCAACTGAGCTACTCCCGCCCGGCCAGCGAGTATACCGTGACGGTGTGGTAGCTTCAGCGAAGCCCGCCAACTGGAGAGAGCACCCATGATCACCGCCTTCCTTCTCATCAACGCCGAGCGCGAGCATCTCGGGTCCTTGGGGCCGAGGCTGGCGGCTTGCCCGGGGGTGGTCGAGGTCTACACCACCACCGGCGAGGTCGACTTCATCGCCAAGCTCGCGGTGTCGGACCTTGAAGAGCTGGCGGCGCTGGTTCACGACCGGCTCGCGGACATGGACGGCATCGCCGCCACCAGCACCCACCTGGCCATGCGCCGGTACCGGCCGGAGGAGATAAGCGCCGCCTTCGACCTCGGGGTGGACTGACCTCTCAGAGCCCGGCGGCCCCAACCAGGTGACCGATGCCGGCGGTCACCACCATCGCCAGCGACCCGCCCACCAGCACCCTGACCGCCCCCCGCCTCCACCCGGCGCCTCCGGCGATGGCGCCCAGCGCCCCCAGCACCCCGAGGGCCACCAGTGCCACCGCAGTGAGCACGACTGCCCGAAGAGCGAGGGGGCTGAGGAGTGCGGCCAGGACCGGGAGGAGCGCCCCACCCGCGAAGGCCGCAGCCGAGGACGTGGCCGCCTGGACCGGCCGCGCCCGACCCTGCTCTGTGATGCCGAGCTCGTCGCGGGCGTGGGCGGCCAGGGCGTCGTGGCTCATGAGCTGCCTCGCCACCTCGGTCGCGAGCTCCGGTTCGACCCCGCGCTGGACGTAGATCGCCGCCAGCTCTGCCAGCTCCCCCTCGGGGTCGGTGCGGAGCTCGACACGCTCGCGCCCCAGATCCGCGCGCTCGGAGTCCCGCTGCGTGGAGACTGACACGTACTCCCCCGCGGCCATGGACATGGCTCCGGCGACCAGGCCGGCGATCCCCGCCGCGAGCACCTGCCCGGACCCGGCGCTGGCGGTGGCGACCCCGAGCATCAGGCTTGCGGTGGACACGATTCCGTCGTCCGCGCCCAGCACCGCCGCCCGCAGCCATCCGGTGCCGCCGCTGCGGTGAGCCTCCGGAAGTTCCGCCTGTTGGGCGTCCGGGGGCGCAGGGTGGGCTATTGCCTCTCTCCCCAGGCTGCGGCCGGTCTGCGATCAGCGACCGCTGAAGTACCCAAGGGCTACCCCGCCTTCTCCAGCGCCTGGGCCACCAGCGCCTGCACCTCCCCGCCAGAGCTGCCGAGGGCATCCCGGCAGGCCTCTCGGGAGCGACCGGAGGCCAGGACGCGGTACCGGGGGGCATCTGGATCGGGCAGAACCAGCACCCAGCCTCCCTCGAATCCGACCTTGATGCCGTCCGTGAGGTCGACCGTCTGACCGCGGTGCGCCTCCACCAGCAGCCGCATCACCTCTCCCTTCACCTCCCAGGGGCAGAAGACCTCGTCTTCCAGGTGTGTCCCCGACGGGAGGCGGCGGCGGAGCTGCGCCACCCTGGACCCGTCCTCCACCACTAGGCGAAGGGTGTTCATGACCGTGTAGAGGGCGTCGTAGGCGGCCAGATGGCCGGGCCAGACGAAACCTCCCAACCCATCCACCCCCAGCAGCGCTCCCTGACGCTCCGCGGCCCGCACCACCGCCCCGACGTCGGCGCGCGTGCGGTGAAGACGCCCTCCCTGGGCCTCCACCACCTCCTGGAGCCGCCAGCTGGCCGACACGGGCGCCACCACCACCCCGCCGGGCTCGGCACGGAGGGCCAGCAGCGCGAGCATGCACGCTGCCTCGTCGTGGTCCAGTGCCTGGCCCTCATCGTCCACCAGGAAGAGCCTCTGCCCGGGAGGGTCGATTCGCACTCCCAAGGTGGCGGTGACCGTGCGGGTGATGCTCGCCGCCTGGCGCAATTCCTCCTCCTGGTCGCGAGGGACCGGCGAGGAGTTGGCCTCTTCGTCGAAGCCGGACCGGAGAGAGATGGTCTGCACCCCCGCTTGGTGCAGCAGCCGCGGCAGGACCAGGGAGGCGGAGCCGAACGCGAAGTCGACCAGCACCCGGGGGTGGGCAGACCGAACCTGCGCCAGGTCCAGTCCAGCCAGGATGTGGCGCTCGTAGGCGGCCTGGACGCCCTCGGGGTAGGAGATCTCCACGATCTCCCGGGGAACCACCCGGCGGAAGTCCTCGCGGAAGAAAGTGTTCTCCAGCCGACGCTCCTGGCGGCGGTCCAAGGCCACTCCCTTGTCGTCCATGACTTCGATATCCGCGGACCGGCTATCCAGAGGTGAGGCGACGATGTGGACCGCGCCGGCGGCGGCCGAGGACCGGGTGAAGTGCGCGGTTATCGGCACCGGAAGCTCACTGAGGTCGACCACGGTCGCCCCGGCCGAGAGCATCCCTGAGATCATGGCCCGCTTGATCATCCGGGAGCCGGGGCTCCGATCCCGGCAGATCGCCAGCTCAGCCCCTCGGGGTTGGGTGGCGGCCCAGGCAGCTCCCAGGCGGGCGCACCACTCCGGGGTCAGCTGGACGTTGATCAGGCCGGTGATCCCCACGGAGCTGAAGAGGGCCGAACGCCAGGCACCGGCCCAGATCACCGACTCGTGGACCACTGACCCCGGCTCGATCTCCTTCCCCGGCCAGATCCGGACCCCCTGCTCCACGATCGAGCGGGCGCCGATGGTGCAGTCGTCGCCCACCACGCTGCCGTCGTCGAGGAGGACCTCCGGCTTGATCGTGGCTCCACTGCACACCACCGCCTGGCGAAGTCGGGAGCGCTCCCCCAGGTACACCTGGGGCCAGATGACGCTGTTGCTAACCTTGGCCCCGCCGTCCACCACAGAGAACCGGTCAAGCACCACCGGGCCGTTCAGGAAGGCCCCCTCCCCCACCACCGCGTCTCGGCCGATGAAGGCGGGTCCCTCGATCTGGGCGGAGGCGGCCACCTCGGCCCCCTCGCTTATCCACTGGGACTCACCCACCTGGCGGCCGGCGATCTCGCACTCCACCCGCCCCTCCAGGGCGTCCCAGTTGGCCTGCAGATAGCTCTGGACGCTGCCGATGTCGCACCAGTAACCGCGACCCACCATGGCCCAGAGGGAGTCGCCCTGGCGAAGCATCTCGGGGAAGACGTCCTGGGACCAGTCGCAAGGACGGTCGGCCGGGATGTAGTCCAGGACCTCGGGGTCGATCACGTAGATGCCGGTGTTGACCTGGTCGCTGAACACCTCACCCCAGGATGGCTTTTCGAGGAAGCGCTCGATCCGTCCGTCCGCGGAGGTGACGACTACCCCGTACTCCAGAGGGTTGGCGACCTTGGCCAGCACCAGCGTGGCGTGGGACTTCCGCTCCTCATGGAAGGCCAGCGCCTGGGTCAGGTCGATGTCGGTCAGGGCATCACCGCTGATCACCAGGAAGGTGCCGTCCAGCAGGCTGGAGGCGTTCTTCACACTCCCGGCCGTGCCCAGGGGCCGATCCTCCACGGCGTACTCCAGGCGCATGCCGAGCTCGGCCCCGTCGCCGAAGTAGTCGCGGATGCTGGCGCCCAGGTACTGCAGGGTGATGACCACTTCGGATACCCCGTGCCGGCGGAGGAGCCTGAGCACATGCTCCAGACATGGGCGGCCAACCACGGGGACAAGTGGCTTGGGGCGGCGGCTGGTAAGGGGACGCAGGCGGCTCCCCTCTCCACCGGCCATGACCACCGCCTTCAAGGAAGTCCTCCCTCGACCGACCAGGCCGGGGCTTCTCCAGCCGTGGTGATCATACGAAGCCACGCCGGAGCTGGTGGCGCCTCCAGGCCCACATGAGCAGGATCACCAGAGAGGCGGCCACCGCCGTCACCAGTGAGGTGGAGAGAAGCTCTCGGGAGCCGGCGCTTCCGGAGTACTGCGGCGGAGCTGGCAGCGGCTGCAGGAGATGCCGGTAGAGGCCCCAGGGGGTGACCGCCAGGAGGTCCCCGCGGGGGTCTTTGGAGAGCACCGGGCCGAGGGTGGAGAGCTGGAGCGCGCTGGACGTCCCGGGCAGGTCGGCGCGGTACCAGGAATAACCGCCGTCCGGCGTCAGGAGGGTGCCGAACCCGGAGGTGGCGAGGTAGGCGGCCGAGCCGCTCACCGCCACCAGTCCGTTGATGCCGGGAACGCCGGAAACACCTCCTGCCGGCAGCACCTGGAAGGCCGCCTGCCATCCGTCGCGATAGAGCCCCCAGACCACCCCGCTGCGGGCCACGGCCAGGATCACCCCGTCGGCAAGCTCGGCGACCTTCGCTCCCGGGCCGAGCCGGGGCGATCCGCGGCTCGCCACCAGGCCCCCGCCAGGCCGCAGGAGGTATTCCCCCGAGGTCTCGGCGATGACGAAGGGATCTCCGGCCCCTGGGGGCGGAGCTACGGCCAGCGGGGCTCCCCGGCCGCCGCCCGCGGGGCGCGGCAGCCCGGGCGGCAGCCACTGGTAGACCCCGTTCGTGGTGAGGGCTACGACCCAGGGCCGGGCGCCGGTACCAACCGCCATCCCCAGCGGCCTGCCCGGAAGCTGACCGAGCCGACGGAGGTGGTCGGGGGCGACCTCCAGCAGCTGGCCCGAACTGGCCTGCACCAGTCCGAGTCCCCCTGGCAGCGTGGCCACGAACGCGGCCTGGGGCAGACCAAGCGGGCGGTAGCGGCCGGAGAGCGGCCAGAGCCAGCCCGCCCCCCCGCCGACAATGGCAAGGGTGGGAGATCCTGCGCTGGGCGCCACCTGGGTCAGCCCCCGCGGAGCCCCGGGCACCGCCATCCACCAGCTGGCGGCCAGCACGGGAGCCGACAGCTGGAGGCCGCAGCCGGCGGCCACCACGAGCGCCAGGAGTACGCGGAGAGCCCTAGCCACCACCGTACAGCCCGCTGACCACCGCCGCCAGGATGAAGAAGTCGGCCACGACGTGAATCACCGCCGCCGGCAGCAGGCTCCTGGCCCGGATGGTCATCCACCCCCAGAGCCACCCCAGCCCGATCACGATGGGGATGAAACTAGCGGCCGGGCCCTCGTACTGGATGGCGAGGTGACCAACCCCGAAGACCAGCCCCTGAAGCACCACCGCCACCGCCGGGTTGAAGCGCTGCTCCATGGCCACCAGGAAGACCGCCCGAAACTGCACCTCCTGGGCCACCGCACTGGCGGCGTTGGCCACGCCGAGCCCAGCCCCCGCGGTGCCCGAGAGGGCCAGCAGCGGAACCCCCTCGCGGCCGAGGAGCGTGGCCGGCAGTGCGAACGCCACCACCAGGAAGGCAAGGGTACCCACCACGGTGAGAACCAGGGCCGCCCGTCCCGGGCGCGCCAGCAGGCGAAGTTGGGGCCGCCCCGCCAGCATCCAGAAGATCGCGGCCATCATCAGGGCCAGAACCAGCTGGACGACTCCCGCGGCGACGTTGCGGGCCACAGAATTGGGGGGGCCAATCAGCCCGGGTGCCGGACCGGAGTAGGCAAGCAACCAGAGCCATGTCGAGACTGGGAGCGCCAGGGTCAGCAGGGAGAAGGTGAGCGCCGTGAGGCGCCGCAGGGTGGGGACGGCGAGGGAGGCTACCCAGACGGCGCCGAAGTAGGCGCTGAGGCGCCAGGCGAAGGGGTCCACGCCCTGGGGGTCACCGAATAGGCGCGGCACCAGCAGGACCGCTGCGGCTCCGGCCAGGATGACCGAGAGCTCGACAGCGCCACGCCCCGGCTCGGTTGATCCGGCCCGCCCCAACGCGCCGGCGCGGGCCTCGCTGGCCACGCCTCAGCGGGACCGGTCTGGGCTCAGGATCCGGAGGAGTCCGGCGCCCCACCCTCCGCGGGGTGGGTCCCGTCGTCGGTCAGACTGCCGGGCGCGTACCCACTGAGAGGGGTGTCCAACTCCTCTCCCCGCAGGCGGTCGACCAGGTCATACACCTTGTCCTGGACCGTCCCCGAGAACAGGAAGGCCACGCCCGCCGACGCCAGCAGCCCGGCCGCGATCCAGCGCTTGGACACCCGCCGACGGGGAGGCTTGGGTGGCTTGACTCCGGTCTTGGCCAGGGTCTTCTCCACCCGCCTGCGGCTCTCCGGAGGGAGCGAACGGCTGGCCTCGTAGGCCGCCTGCACCACCCTCTCGGCCAGCTCGGAGCTCCTCTCTCGGGCCGCTCCCACCGCCTCCTGAGCCCTCCGCTCGGCGGCCTCGGTGACCGGGTGGACCGTGGTGGCTATCCGATCAGCGATCTCTGGTACCTGGTGGCTGGCCGCGGCCAAGGCGGGCGCGACGGCGTCTCCCGCAGAGCGCACCCTGGCTCCGACAAGCTCGGCGATGGCCCCTGCGGCGTCCTGGGCTGTGGCTCCCAGCCGTTGCGCCTTGCGCCTCCTGCCCCAGATCCTCATGGCGGAACCTCCAGCTCCCTTGTCCTCTTTCTCGAGTGTACTTCCCCATCAACTGCGGCGAGCACTGGCACTTCGGTCCCGGACTCGCCTACTCCGGCCATCCCTTGGGAAGGTGCTGCAGCGGTCCGTGGCCCCCGCCGAGTCTCGGCGCCTGCTCCAGCGCCGCCTGGAGGTAGCGCTTGGCCTCGGCCGCGGCCTCCGGCACTGAGCGCCCGCGAGCCAGCTGGGCCGTGATGGCTGCGGAGAACGTGCAGCCGGTCCCGTGGGTGTGCGGCCCGGGAACGCGAGTCCCCCTCAGCTCCAGCACCCGCCCAGGGCCGATGAGCAGGTCGGTCGGCTCGCCCGGGGAATGTCCGCCCTTGACGAGCACCCAGCGAGGCCCCATCTCCAGCAGCCGACGGCCGGCCACCAGCGCCGTGTCCTGGTCCACGACATCCAGCTCGGAAAGAGCCGCGGCCTCGGGCCAGTTGGGGGTCAGCACCTCGGCAAGCGGAAGCAGACGGTCGCGCAGGGCATCCACCGCCTCGGGCCGGAGGAGGTGATCTCCACTCTTGGCCACCATGACCGGGTCCACCACCAGGGGGCCCCAGCCGAATGCCGAGATCCGCTCCGCCACCACCTGGATCAGCTCGGTGGACAGCAGCATTCCCGTCTTCACGGCCGCCGGGCGGAGATCGCGATCTAGGGCCGCGAACTGGGCCCTGACGAACTCCGCCGGGACGGCGTGAACCGCCTCCACGCCCCTCGTGTTCTGGGCGGTGAGCGCCACCAGGACGCTCACCCCGTAGACTCCGGCCGCCGCGAAGGTCTTGAGGTCCGCTTGGATACCGGCACCCCCGCCGCTGTCGCTGCCGGCCACCGTGGCGGCAATCGGCACCTGTGGCATCACGAGCGCCCCTCAGCTGGAGCCAGCGCCGGGGCCCGGGGGCGGCGCTCCCGCAACAGGAGGTAGGCCACGGCGGCCACCGCCATCCCCACCAGCCCGCTGACGTCGGCCGGCTGGCCCGCGAAGAGATGCGCCGCGAGCGGCGACACGAAGCCCCATTCCCCCGGGGGTGGGGGCTCGTTGTAGAAGGCGATGGTGGCGGCCGTCCCGACGAGGAAGGGCGCCAGGGCCCGCCAGCGGACCCCGCCGCGATACCAGTAGCCGCGTGGCCTCACCAGCTCGGCCGGCACCACCTTTGAGCCTCGAAAGAGCTGGTCCAGGAGCACCACCACCGCCCAGGCCGGGAACCAGACGTAGGTGAGGGTGAGGAAGTTGACGTAGTTGCCCTGGAAGCCGCTGCCCGCGAAGAGGACGAGTGCGGCGATCGCCCCGCCCACCAGCCCCATGGCCAGCGCGGCCGCCCACCGGGCGATCCGCAGCCCGATGGCGAGAGCGCAGAGGGCGGCAGAGTAGACATCCAGATAGTTGGAACTCAGCTCGGCGACGAGGATGAAGGCGGCGAAGCAGTAGGCGAAGGGCACGGGCACCAGCCTGACGATCAAGTTGGGAAGTAGCACGCCCGGGGCAGCGGTCTGGATCGCTGCCCCCAGCAGCCCGCAGAGCACCAGGGTGACCGCTGTGCCCCCACCGGCCGCCCAGGCCACCCGAGCAGCGCTGGACCGCTGGGGCAGGTAGCGCGAGTAGTCCCCGGCGTAGGTGACCCAGGACACCACCAGGGCAAAGGTCAAGGTGAATCCCAGCGCCATGGCGGCGAGGTGGGGGCCGGGAGCCAGCCGGCTCTGCAGGGAGAGGTTCCAACGCTGCACGGTGAGACCGGCCAGCGCCAGGCATACCACCAGGAAGGCGGGCGCCTGGACATGCTGGAACACCGAGAGGGTGCGGTGACCGTAGACGGCCACCAGCACTGAGACGCCCACCATGCCCAGCAGCAGGAGCCCTCCGACCACTTCCGGGGTGGAGCTGAAGATCGGCAGTGCCCGCACGGTGGTCACGGCCACGGCGCAGTCATAGGCGAACCAGCCCACCCCGATTGCCATGGTCAGGAACCCGCCGACCACCGCTCCCCGGCGGCCGAAAACCGCCCGGGAGTGGACTATCTGGGGAGCTCCACTCCGAACTCCGGTCACCGAGAGCAGCCCCAGGAGGGCACCCCCGGCGGCCGCCCCTGCCAGCAGGGCGAGGCTCGCGTCCCAGAAGCCCAGCCCGGCCGCCGAGATCAGAAGCGCCCCCGCGTACAGCGAGAAGAAGTCCGCCAGGGCACCGGCCCAGATGAAGGTGAGCTCCCGGGGTCTGCCCCTCCGGCGGTCCGGGGGCACCGGCTCCAGCCCCCGAAGTTCGACCCGGAAGACCTCGTCCTTGGGATCCACCGCTGGCTGCTCGATCTTCATGCTCATCGCCCCATCCTGATTTGCAGACCTCCCGACCATCTCGGGGTGGACAGGGCGTGGCTTCCCGACGCTGGTGCTAACCAGATCCGGTGTTCAGGGTTGGCGGGTTGCCTCTCAGCGCCCTGTCGGCGCACCCCTAGCTGGAAGCTGGGCTTCCGGGGGCAGTATAGGCCGATAGCCGCCCCGGGGCAGCCCAGGGCGCGGCCCCCGCCTCAGCTGCTGGCGATGGCGCTGTGGGCGGAGCAAGGGGTCGCCGGCGAAGGCCTGGAGCTGGACGCCTGCACGGTCGATACCTGGCTGCGCGATACCGACCTGCTGAGCTGGGCAGGGCTGGCCACACCTTCCGTGGCGAGTTGCCCGGCACCCCATCCGATCAGCCCGGCTGCCGTCAATGCCGTCGCGCTGAAGGCCATCATCCTAGTTCGCATTCCGGCACCTCCTGACTTTGAACTTCAAGACCGCGAAGGCCGCCGGCGGCGGTGCCCGACACTGTCGATTCGAACGCCGTCAGTTGGGGGATGACTGTGGCCGGCCTCAGGACTGGCTGGGACTCACGGGTCAGGGCTGAAGCTCGCGGACCCGCCACAGGGCGCCCACCCGCCGGTACTCCAACCGGTGGTGCAATCTACCGGGACCCTCGCGCCAGAACTCCACCACCTGGCATTCGAGATGGTATCCGGCCCACCTGCGCGGTCGCGGCACCTCCGCACCGTCCAGCGAGACGGCCATCCGGTCAACCCAGGCCTCCATCTGGTGACGGCTTGGCGCCGGGCGGCTCTGGTGGGAGACCGCGGCCGCCAACTGACTCGCTCGGGGCCGGGTGTGGAAGTAGGCGTCCACCTTGGCCGCTGGCAGCCGACGCACCAAGCCCTCGACGCGGAGCTGGCGGCCCAGGGCCGGCCAGTGCAGGCAGACGGCGGCCCAGGGATTCAGCCTGAGCTCCGTCCCCTTGCGGCTCCCTCCGTCTGAGTAGAAGATGACCCCTCGGGCGGTGACCTCCTTCACCAGGACCATCCGCACCGATGGTCGGCCGTCGGTGCTGGCGGTGGCCAGAGCAGCGGCCCACCCCGGCTCGGTGGTCTTCGCCTCCTGCATCCAGCCCAGGAGGAGCGGCATGGGATCGGGGGCCGTCGAGACCAGGGGATGTGCTTCTGCCGGCATCGATTCAGCGAAGCTCCGGGGCACCGGGACCCTGCTGCCCGGTCACCCCACCGGCCGAGGAGCGGTCCGCGTCGGGGAGAGGAACAGACACCCCATATGGGATATTCACAGCTTCTCCACCGCCACTTGGGGATTGTCACCAAGCAGTCTCTCCACCTCGGCCTCCGTGGGAAGCGAGCTGGTGGCCCCGGCGCGGGTGGTGGCCAGTCCCCCGGCCGCCGACGCCTTGAGAAGGGCGGCTTCGACACCCTCACCTCTGGCCACGGAGGCGGCGAGGGTGCCACAGAAGGCATCGCCGGCCGCCACCGAGTCCACCACCCTGACCGGCAATGGCGGCACCCAAAGACGCCGGGCGCCGTCCAGGTAGACGGCGCCTCTCGCCCCCAGGGTGACCACGACGGAGCGGCAGCCCCGGCCCATCAGGACCTCGGCGGCGCGCAGCGCGGAAGCGGGAGATACCACGGATAAGCCGGTTAGCTGCCCAGCCTCATGCTCATTCGGAGCACAGAGGTCCACCTGCGCTAGGAGGGCATCCGGGAGGGGCCGGGCCGGAGCGGGGTTGAGGACGGTGCGGACGCCCGCCCCTCTGGCCAGTTGGATGGCCTCCCGGACGGCCTCCAGGGGCACCTCAAGCTGGGTCAGGAGAACCCCGGCGCCGCGGATCAGGGGCGCTGCGGCCCTGACCAACGAGGGCGTGAGAGCCCAGTTGGCCCCGGGCACCACGACGATGGCGTTCTGCCCCGACCCATCGACGGTGATCTGGGCGACTCCGGTAGCCGCGCCGGCCTGCGTACTGAGGTGTGAGACGTCGAGGCCCTGGCTGCTGACGAACTCCAGCACCCGCTCGCCGAAGTCGTCCTGCCCCAGGCAGCCGACGCAAGCGGTGGGGACCCCCGCCCGGGCCGCCGCCACCGCCTGGTTGTTCCCCTTGCCACCGGGGACCATCTGAAAGTCCGTGCCCAGAAGGGTCTCTCCCACGAGCGGCATACGAGAGACCCTGGCGGTGAGGTCGAGGCTGAAACTGCCCACGACCACGACGTAGGACCCGGGCAGGCGGGCATCTCCCCAGGCGCGCGACGCGGAGCTGGTCAGAGGAGGGCCCCTCGCACCATCTCCATGAACCGCCTGCGGTCAGCCCGGAACACCACCTCGCAGTTGGGTGCCAGGCCAGTCACACCGAGGTGGTCAACCACCGTCTGCCCGCTGGTGAGATCCCCTCTGGTCTCCACGCCCACCCCCAGCCTCCGGCTCTCGGTGATGATGTCCGGCTCCAGCGCC
>JAKAXE010000052.1 GCA_021816695.1 bacterium
GGCCGCACCGGGGCATGTACTCAGTCCACTGGGCGGCCATCCGCTGGGGACGGGAGCGCGGGTGCAGCCTGTACGACATGTGGGGGGTGCCGAGCCGGTTCTCTCCGGGGGATCCGGGACCTGGGTATGCGGTCTTCAAGACCAGGTGGGGCGGGCGCATGGAGGAGCATTCCGGCCTTCAGGCGGCGCCCTGGCTCGGACCCCTGGACCGCCCCCTGGGCGGCCTGGAGCGGATCCTCCTGGCCCGGCGGCCGCTCCTCACCTGACTCGTTATTGCTCCCGGTTTATCAGATCAAAAGACGGCATTTAGCCTGATGATACCGGTCCGCCGGGACGTACAGGTCCGGGTTGTTGAGATCTTTTCGAAGCCGCGGCGTCGGCTACATCGGTCCCAGCAGCTGAGCCCCTCGGGCTCCGCCCTCGGTTTGCGCTCGCGGCCGCCCCCTAAAATCTCAGACGTGCAGATTCTCGGCCGCAAGCGTAAGGACTCCTGGACGGCGACGGTGTTCGCCGCCCCCCGGGAGGTGTTCGCCACCGCTGAGCAGGTGGCCGCCCTGCCCCCCTACACCTTCCGGGTGGTCGACGACCACACCGCCGAGGTGGTGCAGGACCGGATGAACGGCTTTTTTGGGCAGTGGCGGCAGATCCCCTATCCGAAGAACCGGGTGCGCATTGAGTGCCGGCCCACCGATGCCGGCACCGAGGTGCGGATGACGGCGGTGGGAGATCGGAGTGCGCTGCTGAGGGCAAGCAACCTCCTCCGGCTGCTCACCCTGGGGGAGAGGGACCGGGCGACGGTCTACCGGTTTCGGGCGATACCTCCGGGCGGGTGCACCCTGGTGCAGAGCTGGGCCGGCACCGGCTATCCCCTCTACCGGGAGCCCGACCTTCTGTCGGAGAGGGGCCGGGCGGTCCGGCCCGCTACCCCGCTGCAGTCCCTGGAGCAAAGGGGTCGCTGGGTGCGGGTGCGGGCTCTCGCCGGCGAGGAGTCGGAGGATGGCTGGATCGAGGCCGACCAGCTGGTCCCCGACCTGGATCAGGAGCAGAGGTAGGTCTTGGCCTCAATCCCCCACGTGGTGGGAGAGGTCGTGCCAGCGCCCGCTTCGAAGCAGCGACTCGGCCTCTGTCGGCCCCTGGCTGCCGGCCGCGTACAGGTTGATGGGCGGGGTGTCGTCCAGCACCGGTTGAAGGGCCTTCCAGGCCGCCTCCGTCTCATCCTGGCGGATGAAGAGGGTGTGGTCCCCGAGTAGGGCGTCGTGGAGGAGCCGCTCGTACGCCTCCGCAGGCTGGGTCTTGAAGGACTTGCCGTAGGAGAAGTCCATGCGCACGCCCTGTTCCAGCACCGTGGGCCCCGGCTCCTTCGCCTCGAAGGAGAAGGAGATACCCTCCTCCGGCTGGATCCGGAGCGTGATCCGGTTGGGTTGCAGCTGCTCGATGCCGGTGCCCTCGAAGAGGTGCAGCGGCACGTCCCGGCAGTAGAGCATGATCTCGGTCCGGCGGGTGGTCAGGGCCTTGCCGCAGCGCAGGTAGAACGGCACCCCGGCCCACTCCCAGGAGTCCACCGCCAGCCGCATGGCTATGTAGGTCTCGGTGGTGGAGTCCGGGGAGACCCCGTCCAGCTCCCGGTAGCCGGGCATGATCTTGCCGTTCACTGAACCCCTGGTGTACTGGCCGCGGACCACGTCCGCCGGCGCCACCGGGCGGATGGAGTGCAGCACCTTGACCTTCTCGTCCCGCAGCGCCTCGGGGTCGAAGGAGCTGGGCGGGGACATGCAGGTGAGCGCCAGGAGCTGGAACATGTGGTTCTGGACGATGTCCCGGAGCGCCCCGGTCTCCTCGTACAGCCGTCCCCGGTTCTCCACCCCGATGTCCTCGGCCACCGTGAGCTGCACCGCGGCCACCACATCCCGGTTCCAGATGCGCTCCACCAGGGTGTTGGCGAAGCGGAAGACCAGGAGGTTCTGCACGGTCTCCTTGCCCAGGTAGTGGTCGATGCGGTAGATCCGCTCCTCGGGCACGATGCGGTGTAGCGCCGAGTTCAGCTCCCGGGCCGAGGCCAGGTCGTGGCCGAAGGGCTTCTCGATGATGATGGACGACCCCCGGGCCAGCCCCGCAGAGCGCAGTTCCTGGAGGATGGGGTCGAAGGCGGAGGGGGGGACCGCCAGGTAGATGATGCGGCGGGGCCGCTTCAGCACCTTGGCTAGCTTGGGGCCGGGGTCGGTGACCGCCGGGATGTAGCGCAGACGCGCGGCGAAGGCGGCAAAGGCGGTCTCGTCCAGCTGGCTGCGCCCGAACTCCACCACGGCCCCGCGGGCCAGCTCCCGGAAGCCTGCGTCGTCCAGGTCGGTGGTGGCGGTCCCGACCACGTCACCGTGCCGGGGCAGCAACCCCTGCGAGCTCAGCTCGTAAAGCGCCGGGAGGAGTTTGCGGCGGGCGAGGTCGCCGGTGGCCCCGAAGACCACCAGATCCTGGTCGGGGGGGACCCGCAGCGTCTCGGGGGGCACCGCCCGAGTGTACCGAGGCTGGGGGGAAGACCGGGTCGCGCCTATACTCCAGTACGTGGGAGCGCCTTCCTCGGGGGAGCCGTCGGAGGAGCGGCCGGACCGGGAGATGGTCCGGTTGCGCGAGCTGGTGGCTGAGCATCCGAGGCTGCCGGACGCGGAGGTGGCGGCGCTCTTGGCCGAGGTCTCCGAGCAGGGTCTGGACGCCCGCCCGCGTCGGCTCCTCGCCCAACACCACCTCTGGCTGGTCCTCGAGGAAGTGGCCCGGCGGGACGAGGGGCAGGACGCCGGCGACCTCTTCCAGGACGGGACCACCGCCCTGCTCAAGGTGGTTCAGGGCTTGGCGCCCCACCCGCAGATCTCGCCCCGGGAGTTCCAGGAGGCGGTTCGGCAGGCCGTCGCCGACACCGTGCGCGGGGCGCTGCTGGAGGCGCAGGCGGCCAGGGACGCCGACCGCCGATGGGCTGAAGACGGGGAGCGGTTGGCGCTGGCGGCGGTGGCCCTGGAAGCGGAGCTGGGCCATCCGGCCTCGGACCTGGAGCTCGCCGCTCACTTGGGCTGGACTGTGGACCGAACCGCCCAGCTCCGGAGGGCGGTGGACGAGGCCCGCCTTCAGTACGATCGGGAGATGGCGGAAGTCCTGGGCGCGTTGGAGGATGCAGAGTGAGCGAAAGGGAGGTGCCCCTGGGTGCCCTGCACCGCCGGCTGGGAGCCAGGATGGTGCCCTTCGCCGGCTACCAGATGCCGCTCCAGTACAGCAGCATCCGCGATGAACACCAGGCAGTTCGGGAGCGCGCCGGGCTCTTTGACGTCTCCCACATGGGCGAGGTCCGGGTGGGCGGCCCGGGCGCCCTGGCCTACCTCCAGCGGCTGGTGACCAACGACGTTGGCAAGCTCGAGGTCGGGCAGGCGCTGTACACCGTGATGTGCCGGGAGGACGGAGGCATCGTCGACGACCTGCTGGTGTACCGCGACCCCGACGACTACATGTGTGTGGTCAACGCGGCACGCCACGATGACGATCTGGAGTGGATGGGACGGCAGCTGCCGCTCTCTGGGGTCGAGTTGGAAGACCAGTCGGACCAGACCTGCCTGCTGGCGCTGCAGGGGCCACTCTCGCTCCAGATCCTCGCTCCGCTCGCCGAAGGCGCAGACCTGGCATCGATCTCCTACTACCACCATCGGCCTGGTCGCGTGCTCGGGGTGCCGGTGCGGCTCTCCCGCACCGGCTACACCGGAGAGGACGGCTTTGAGCTGTACTGCGACCGGCACGCGGCCGAGGGACTCTTCCAGGGCATCCTGGATCACGGCCGGAGCCACGGGGTGCTGCCCGCCGGGCTGGGAGCTCGGGACACCCTGCGGCTGGAGGCCGGCTTTCGGCTGTACGGTCAGGACATCACCCTGGAGCGAGAGCCCATCAGCGCAGGGCTGGGCTGGGTCGTGAAGTTGGACAAGGGGGAGTTCGTCGGCCGGGAGGCGTTGGTCCGGGCCAAGGCCGAGCCCCAGCTCTCGTTCATCGGCATCCGCCTCCTCGGGCGGGGGATCCCCCGCCCCCACCAGGCGATCCTGGTAGACGGCCAGCCCATCGGCGAGGTCACCAGCGGCAGCTACGGCTTCTCGGTGGGAGCAGGCATTGCCATGGGCTACGTCCGGCTTGGCTCGGCCCCCAAAGGCAGTGAGGTCGAGGTGGCGCTGCGTACCGACCCGGCCGACAGAGGCCGGGCCCAGGTGGTGGCCCTGCCGTTCTATCGCCGGCCCACGTGAGCGTCCAGCGTCCCGCAGTCGAGAGGAGGTGCCACTGTGTCTGACCCCAGCCTTGTCCGCTTCACCAAGACCCACGAGTGGGTGCGCCCCGAGGAGGGGGGGGAGGCGGTGATCGGCATCAGTGACCACGCCCAGGCCCAGCTCGGCGACGTCATATTCCTGGAGCTCCCTTCGACCGGGGCGCACCTCACCGCCGGCCAGCGCTTCGGCGCCGTGGAGTCGGTCAAGGCCGCCAGCGACCTCTACTCCCCGGTCAGCGGCGAGGTGTTGGAGGTGAATCAGGCGGCGGTGTCCGCTCCGGAGGTGGTCAACCAGGACGCTCAGGGCGCCGGCTGGCTCCTCCGAGTGCGGCTGGAGGGCGAGATCCCGGCCGGCCTTCTCGACCCCCAGGCGTACGATGCTTTCGCGGAGAGCGACTCCCACTGAGTGCCGCCATCCGAAGCTTGAAGTTCTGAGGAACGGTCATGGCCTATCTGCCCAACACCGAGACTGAGCGCGCCGAGATGCTGGCCGAAATCGGCGCCCGGTCGGTGGACGAGCTGTTCCGCGAGGTTCCCCACCACCTCCTGGGTCGCCGTCTCGAGCTGCCCGAACCGCTGAGCGAGCCGGAGCTGGCCGCCGAGTTGGAGCGGCTGGCGCGCCGTAACCGAGAGCTGGCGAGGTGGGATTGCTTCCTGGGCGCGGGGATCTACTCCCGCTTCATCCCAGCCGTCGTGCTGGCCACCATCGCCCGCCCGGAGTTCTACACCGCCTACACCCCCTACCAGGCGGAGGCCAGCCAGGGCTACCTGCAGACCATCTTCGAGTTCCAGTCGATGGTGGCGGAGTTGTACGACCTGGATGTGGCCAACGCCTCCATGTACGACGGTGCCACGGCGGTGGCCGAAGGGGCTCTGCTGGCGGTCGCCCACACCGGGCGTGCCCGGATCCTGGCCGCCTCGACGCTGCACCCGGAGACCCTTCGCGTGCTGCAGACCTACGCGGATGGCCGGGGTGCGGAGCTGGAGCTGCTTCCCGCCTCCGTGCGAGGCACGACGGATCTGGCCGCGGCCGAGGCGGCCCTGGCCGCCGCGCCGGCCGCCGTGCTGGCGGTCGCCCAGCCCAATTTCTTCGGCCAGCTGGAGCCGGTGGCGGAGCTGATGGGGCTGGCCCATGCGAAGGGTGCCCTCGGCCTCGTTGCCGCAGACCCGGTGGCCGCCGCCGTGGTCCAGCCTCCAGGAGCTGAGGGCGCGGACCTCGCGGCCGGGGACGGCCAGCAGCTGGGGATCCCCCCACAGCTGGGGGGGCCAACCGTGGGGCTGTTGGCCTGCCGGCAGGAGCTGGTGCGGCGGATGCCCGGGCGGCTTGTCGGCCTCACCGTGGACAGTCGGGGGGGCCGGGCCTACACCCTCACGCTGCAGACTCGCGAGCAGCACATCCGCAGGGAGCGAGCGACCTCCAACATCTGCACCAACCACGCTCTCATGGCGCTGGCGGCGACGGCCTATCTCGCCAAGATGGGCTCAGCCGGCCTACGCCAGGTGGCCGACATCTCCTACCGGCGGGCCCACCGGCTGGCCCAGCTCCTCTCCGAGCTTCCGGGCTGCCGGCTTCCCCTCCCCGGAGAGTTCCTTTGGGAGTTCGTCCTGGAGACGCCGCTGCCCGGGGCGGAGGTCTGCCGCCGTCTCGCGGAGGAGGGCATCCTCGCCGGACATCCCCTGGAGGGGAACCGGATCCTGATCTGCGCCACCGAGATGTCCTCGCCGGCCGCCATCGATCGCTACCGGGCCGCACTGCTCGGCGTGGTCCAGGAGGCCCGTCCGGCCGAGGTGATGGCGTGAGCAGGCCGGAGCCGACGTGGGCCGGCGAGGAGCCCCTGGTTTTCGAGATCGCCAAGGAGGCCGGGTCCGGTCCAAGGCTGCCGTCGGCCGGGGTGCCCGGCCCGGCCGCGGAGGAGGGCATCCCGGAGCGCTGGCGCCGCCGCGTCCCCGCCCACATACCCCAGGTGAGTGAGCCGGACCTGGCCCGGCACTTCGGCCGGTTGGCGCGGCGCAACCACAGCCTGCAGGAGGGGGCCTACCCCCTGGGGTCCTGCACCATGAAGTACAACCCCGCCATCAACGAGCGGGTGGCGGCACTTCCCGGGTTTGCCGACCTGCATCCCTGGCAGCCGGTGGACTCGATCCAGGGGGCGCTGGAGCTGATGTGGAGGCTGGAGCGCCTCCTCTGCGAGATCACCGGGATGGACGCCGTCTCGCTGCAGCCGGCCGCGGGGGCCCATGGCGAGTGGACCGGACTCCGCATGATCCAGGCGCACCACCGCAGCCGGGGAGACCACTCCCGGACCAAGGTGATCGTGCCGGACACTGCCCACGGGACCAACCCGGCGAGCGCCGCCCAGCTCGGTTTCCAGGTGGAGACGGTGGCCAGCTCAGCCGACGGCACGGTGGACCTGGGGGACCTCCGAGCCAAGCTCGGCCCCGAGGTGGCGGCGGTGATGCTCACCAACCCCAACACCCTGGGGATCTTCGAGCGCTCGATCGAGGAGATGGCGGAGATGGCTCACCGTGCGGGAGCCCTCGTCTACTACGACGGCGCCAACCTGAACGCCCTGGTGGGGGTGGCCCGGCCTGGGGACATGGGGTTCGACGTGGTCCACCTGAACCTCCACAAGACCTTCTCCACCCCCCATGGGGGCGGTGGGCCCGGTGCCGGTCCGGTGGGCGTGCGGGCCGAGCTGGAGCCCTACCTCCCCGTCCCCCGGATCCGCCGCCAGGAGGACGGCTACCTCCTCGACTCCGACCTCCCCCAGAGTGTGGGCAAGGTCCGCTCCTACTTCGGCAACTTCGGCATGCTGGTCCGCGCCTACGCCTACATCCTTGCCTATGGGAACGAGATCGGGGAGGTCGCCCGGGATGCGGTGCTCAACAGCCGCTACCTGCGCTCCCGACTTCGCCAGGTGCTGCCCACCCAGCTGGGGACCGACACCTTCCACGAGTTCGTGGCCACCCCCAAGCGCTCGGCCCACCCGGAGCTGAGGGCCCTGGACATCGCCAAGCGGATGATCGACTACGGGGTCCATCCGCCCACCGTCTACTTCCCCATCACCGTCCCCGAGGCGATGATGTTCGAGGTCACCGAGACCGAGTCCAAGCGCTCCCTCGACGACCTGGCGGAGATCGTGCGCCTGATCGTGGAGGAGGGGGGGCGCGACCCCGAGGTCCTGCTCTCGGCGCCTCACCAGGCGCCGGTGGGGCGGGTGGACGAGGTGCGGGCGGCGCGCCAGCTGGTGCTGCGCTGGCGGCCCCAGACCGGCGGCTGATGCCGCTCAGCGAGGGGGAGCGGGAGACGCTTCTCCGGCTGATGCTGGACCGGGCCTTCAGGGTGGGCGACTTCCTTCTGACCAGCGGCCGTCGCAGCCCCTACTACTTCGACGGCCGGCTGGTGACCCTGGACCCGATGGGGTCCCTCCTGGTGGGGCGCGCGCTCCTGGAGTTCGCCCGCGAGGATGGCGCCGAGGCGGTCTGCGGTCCAACCCTGGGTGCCGACCCCATGGTCACCGCGGTGGCCCTCTGCAGCGCCCTGGACCAGGGCCCGCGGGTGGGGGCCTTCATCGTCCGCAAGGGCACCAAGGAGCACGGGGTGGGCGGGGAGTTCGCCGGCCCTCCCCCCACCCCGGGCCAGCCGGTGGCCGTGGTCGACGACGCCCTCACCAGTGGAGGCTCGCTCCTCGCCGCGGCGGAGCGGGTGCAGGCCGCCGGCGCCCGGGTGGTGTGCCTCTACACCCTGCTGGACCGGGAGGAGGGAGGCAGGGAGCGGGTGGAGGCCGCCGGCCACCGGCTGCGAGCCATCTTCACCCGCTCGGAGCTTCTCGCCGACTCTCTCTCACCGGGCCCTGGGCGGTAGCCGTGCCCTTGCCCCGTAAGGAGGTCGGGGCGCTGGCACTGCTGGCCCTCGCCCTCTCGGCGTGCGGATCCGGGGTGACCAGCGCCGCCGGCGCCCAGCGGGCTCTCACCCGCCAGCTCCCAGTCAGCTCCCACGCGCGGCCGGTGAGCCAGGGGAGCGCCGCCTGCAGCCCGGACGGCGGCTTCTACGTGGATCACAGCAGCATCGCCTTCTACTACAGCCGCCAGGTGCCGCTGGCGGACATCCTCCCGCTCCTCTCCGGGGCGGAGGCCCGGGACGCTCGCCAGCTGGCGGGGCTGGGACCACTGCTGGAGGTGGTGGCTCTGGCCCGGAACCCAGGGGCGTCCACCTGCGGCGTGGGCCTCACCCAGACGGTGCTGGAGACCACCGCCGCCAACGGTGGCACCGCCCACCTCGTCCCCCCCGGGGCGCGGAGCCAGGTGCAGCTCAGCTACTACGATCCGATCCGGCCCGTCCTGGTCCTCTCCAGCAATCGGCTGGACCTCTGCTCGGCGGACGTGAACCCCGGGGCCGCGGTCTGGCTGCTGGCGGTCTTCCCTCCGGTGCGACCGGGGATCCCACTGGCGCTGGTCAACCCCTCCCCCCAGTACGGTTTCTTCATGCCCGTAGGCCGGGGTGCGGTCCCGGCCCGGGTGCCGACCGACCTGTACAGCGAGGACGTCAACCACTGCCTCCAGATCCTGAGCGCCGGCTGAGGGAGGAGCGGGAGGGGCTCTGGGCACGGCTGGCGCCGGCCCTCGCCCCGGCGGCACGGGCGGCGCTCCGGCGGGTCCCGCGGGAGTTCTTCCTACCGGTCCCTCTGCGCCCGCTCGCCTACCAGAACCGGCCTCTGGCCATAGGCTTCGGGCAGACCTGCTCTCAGCCAGAGATGGTGGGGGCCATGGTGGCGGCGCTGCTTCCCCTTTCCGGGGCGAGGGTGCTGGAGGTGGGGGCCGGCAGCGGCTACATGGCCGCGGTGCTGCGCGCCGCAGGAGCCCTGGAGGTGGTGACCCTGGAGCTGATCCCTGAGCTGGCCGCGACCGCCCGGCGCAATCTGAGCCGAGCCGGGGTGGGGGACGTTGAGGTCCGCTGCCAGGATGGCCGCCGGGGGGCCCCAGACCGCGCTCCCTTCCAGGCCGTGGTGATCTCCGCCGCCACCGAAACGGTGCCGGAGGCGCTGCTGGGGCAGGTGGCCGAGGGGGGCACCATCCTGGCTCCGCTGGGGGCTCCGGAGGAGCAGGAGCTGGTGCGTCTCCGCCGTGGTGTCGGGGGGGAGTGGCAGCGGGAGGGGCTGGGGCTCTGCCGCTTTGTCCCACTTCTCAGCTGACCGCTCCTGGGTGATCAGGGCCGCTGGAGCGTTTCTTTGGCGATGGCCCGTGCGCGTTGACCACCCCACCGGCTCCGCCCGACCCGCCGTCCGGGGAGCCCGGGGCCGCGCCCTACCGGCCCGGGAACGCCGAGGACTTCGACCGCCTCTACCGGGTGGCGTATCCCCGCATCATGGCGACCCTGGTGGGGATGCTGCGCGACCGCGAGGCCGCCGAGGATTGCGCTCAGGAGGCCTTCGTCCGGGCCTACCGGGCCTGGCCCAGGTGGCGGGAGGTGGCTCCGGCGGAGGCCTGGCTCCACCGGATCGCTATCAATGTGGCCGTCTCCCACCGCCGCCGCGAGCGGTTGCGCCAGGTGGGTGAGCTGGTCCGGCGGCTGGGCCAACCGGCGCCCGGTCCCGACCCCGCGGCTGCCGAGGGATCGCTGCTCACGAGGGAGCTGGCCGCCCTGCCGCCAAAGCAGGCGGCGGTGATCGTCCTGCGCCACCTTCACGGCTACTCCAACCGGGAGATCGCAGTCGCCCTCAGGGTCCCGGAGCAGACGGTGGCATCAAGGCTGGCGGCGGCCAAGACCCGGCTCCGGGCCCGGCTGGGAAGTGAGTACGGAGAGGGGATGGTTGATTCGCCGACCAAGGGCGTTTCCTCTGGTGAAGATGCCCCAGGGAAGTAGCGTTCCGGACCTCGACCGGCTGCTGGAACAGGAGCTCCACCAGCAGCAGGCGAACGTCGGGCGGCTGACGCCGCCGGCGCCCCGGTATCGCTCCCTGGCGCTGCAAGGAGGACGACACATGTCGATGCTGCCCCAGTTCCTGGCCGGTCTCTCGATGAAAGCGGCGGCGGGGATCACCCTGGCCGCGGCTGCGGTAGGGGGCGGAGCCGCCGCCACCGTGGTCACCCACAGCGCCAGCCCCGTGACCTGGGGGCAGGACGTGGTCCAGGCCCTGCAAGGCTGCAAGACTACCTACCTGCCGCCGGCCACCGCGATGAGCCCGGGGTCGGAGGGCAAGAACAACGTGGGCCGCTGCATCAGCGCCGTCGCCAAGACCCACGGCGAGCAGCAGCGGGCCGCCCACGCCAACCCGTCCGGCACGCCCAATCCCATGCCCACCCCCAAGGGGCACGGCCGCCCCACCTCCCTTCCCACCCCGCCCGGCAAGGGGCGCCCAAGCTCCCTGCCGACGCCCTCCGGGAAGGGCCGGCCCACCTCCCTGCCCACATCCGGCTGATCTCAACCGGGGGCCGTCCCCGCTGAGTCATTGAGCTGCCCGCGGCGCCTGGCCGCACTCGGCGTCAGGCGCCGCGGCGCTCCTTGCTTCGGCCCGCCTGGAGCCGGTGCCCACCCAGCGTCGTGGAGGGCCGCGAGCCTCAGAGGGCGGAGCTGACGCCCTCCGCCAGGGCCGGCCCGCGCTCCCGGACCAAGCTCAAGGCGGCGACCAGGATCCAAGCCAGCTCCAAGGCGAGGAAGAGGCGCTCGTAGAGACCACCTGGGGTGTCGACCCGGAAGCCCGCCCGCAGGAGGGCCAGGAAGGGGACGGCGGCGAGCACGGAGAGAGCCAGCAGCCATCCGCGCACGCGCTGCAGCGGGGGGTGACGGCCCACCGCCAGGGAGAGGAGGATGGTGCCCACCAGTGCGCCCAGGAAGGCGACCAGGGCCAGCAGCAGATGAATGGCACCGCTGGCCGTGGCCGGCGTCCCCAACGGATCGTCCGGGAAGATCGCGAGAAGGGCTGAGAGAGCAGCCCACACCGCCAGCAGGACGACTCCCAGACGGGCTGTTGGCGACGGCCGCCAGCACCTGACGATAGCCACCAGCAGGCAGGCGGTTAGGGCGCCGCGCAGCAGGAAGTTCAGATCCATGAGCCACGAGAAGGACCCCACCCCGTAGTCGCTCTCAGGGCTGTGCACCAGGCTCAGGCCGGGGCGGAGAAGCGCCAGGGTGACGTCCACGAGCACGTAGGTGACAACTCCGGCCGCGGCCAGGCCGGCCCAGCGGCGGGCCGGGTGAGGACCTCGGTCCACCTCCTCGCGGCTCATTTCCAAGTCTCCCCGTTCCGACTGCTCGGGGTCCAGTGCGGGAGCATATAGTACACAATGATGACTATCTGGGGTGCGCTAAGCCGGTGACCGAGGCGGCGGTTGAGACGCCGCTCGTCGTCCTGCTGCAGAGGGCCCTTCGCCTGTACGGGAGGGAGATCAGGAAGCGGCTGGCGGCTCACGGCATGTCCGACCTGCCCCGGAGCGGGAGCTGGGTCCTCGGGACACTGGCAGGGGGCGAGCTCGGTCCGCAGGAGCTGGCCCTGAAGCTGGGAGCCAGCAAGCAGGGGCTGAGCCGGCTGAGCCAGACGCTGGTGGACCGCGGGTTCGCTTCCCGAATCCCTGATCCCCGCGACGGGCGACGCGTCCTGCTGCAGCTCACCCCCCGGGGCAGGGAGGCAGTTGCTCAGGTTCGGCTTGCGGTCCAGAGTCAGGATGTCCGGCTCAGCGGGCTGCTCGGATCGCCCGCCGTGGGCCGGCTTCGCCAGGCGCTCACCAGGATGGAATAGGCCGGCCGGCTCTCACCGGAGGCCCGCGCCCGGGGCACCCGTCACACCCTATCCTCATGGGGTGGTCCATGACCTAGCCCGCGCTGGAGACGCAGAGCGGCCTCCGCTCCTGGAGAGGGGGCACTACGAGGGTTCGCCGTGGGCCCGACCGCTCCGTGGAGAGCTGGTGGAGATGGTCGTGACCAGCCGGGCGCTGGAGGGCAATCACCTGCAGGACCCGTCTCGCCGGCCCCTGTGGGTATATCTCCCACCCGCCTACCGGGAGGACCCCGGGCGGCACTTCCCGGTCGTCTACCTCCTCCAGGGGATGACCGGGCAGATCGACATGTGGCGCAACCGCACGGCCTTCCGCCGCACCCCGCCGGAGCTGTACGACGAGCTGCTCAGCGACCCGGCCACTCCGCCCTGCCTTTTGGTGTTCGTGGACTGCTGGACCACTCTCGGAGGCAGCCAGTTCCTGGACTCAGCGGGCACCGGCAGGTACCACACCTACCTCTGCGACGAGGTGGTGCCCCTGGTGGACCGGGAGTTCCGGACCCTGGCCGCCCGCGAGCATCGGGGGGTGGCGGGCAAGTCGAGTGGTGGCTACGGGGCGATGATCACCCCACTTCTGCGCCCCGACCTATTCAGCGCCTTCGCCAGCCATGCCGGGGACGCCCTGTTCGAGTACTGCTACCTCCCCGAGTTTCCCCAGGTGGTCCGTGCCCTTCGCGACAGCTATCAGGGCTCCTTCGAGGCCTTCTGGAGCGACTTCTGGGCGCGGGAGGGGACCAGCCGGGCCGAGGACGGGGTGCTGATCAACTCCTACTGCATGGCGGCCTGCTACTCGGCCGCCCCTGATGGAACACCGGAGCTGCCCTTTGATCTGGGCACCGGGGTCATGCGCCCGGAGGTGTGGGCGAGGTGGCTGGAGAAGGACCCCGTCCGCATGGTCGCCGCCGACCCCGGGAGGGCCGCGGGCCTCACGGCCGCCTACCTGGATGGGGGGCGGCATGACGAGTACAGCCTCGAGGTGGGGGCGACGGCGGTTGCCTCCGAGCTGCGGCGCGCGGGGGTGGGGGACGTGCGGCTCGAGCTTTTCGACGGGGGCCATGGCGGCATCGAGTACCGCTACCCCATGGGGATCCGCTTCCTGGCGGAGCGGCTCGCCCCCTAGGGCGGGCCGCCCGGGCCGCGGGAACTCCCGCGACGCTCAGCCGCTGTAGTCGTAGAAGCCCCGCCCGCTCTTGCGTCCCAGCCGCCCCGCCTCCACCATGCGCTCCAAGAGCGGCAGGGGGGCATACCGTTGGTCGTGCAGCCCCTCCTGCATCACCCGGCAGATGCCCAGGACCACGTCCAGCCCGATGAAGTCGGCCAGCTCCAGCGGGCCCATGGGGTGGCGGAACCCCAGCTTGGCCACCTGGTCGATGTCCTCGGCGCTGCCCACTCCCTCCTGCAGCGCGCGCATCGCCTCGTTGAGGAAGGGGATGAGGATGCGGTTCCCGATGAAGCCGGGGGCGTCGGCCGAACGCACCGGCCGCTTGCCCAACCGCCTGCCCAGCGCCTCGATGGTGGAGTAGGTTTCGGCCGAGGTCAGCAGGCCGGGCACCAGCTCCACCAGCTCCATGACCGGCACCGGGCTGTAGAAGTGCATCCCGATGAACCTCTCCGGTCGGCCGCTGGCGGCCGCCAGGCGGGTGATGGGGATGGAGCTGGTGTTGCTGGCGAAGAGTGCCTCCGGGCCGCAGCTCCGGCCCATCTCCGTCCAGAACTGGAGCTTGAGGTCCAGCTTCTCGGTGATCGCCTCGATCACCACCTGGGTGCCTGCCACCGGTGTCGCGGCCTCAGCGGGGTGGAGGTGCGAAAGGCACGAAGCCGCAGTCCCCGAGGCTGCCTTGCCCTGCTGCTCCGCCCGCTCCAGGCGCTGGCGGATCTGCTCCACCGCCCGCACCGCCGCTCCGGGGAGGGCATCGTAAAGCTGAACTTGAAGGCCCCGCTGGGCGGCGGTCTGGGCGATGCCCGATCCCATCAGGCCGGCACCCGCCACGAACAGGGAACTGATCGGCGACTCGGTCATGACGCACCTCCCTCTGTAGAAGTCCCCCCCGGTGCCGCGGGGCCAGGCCCGCCCGCCCCACCGCCCCGGCGCCGGCGTCGGCGCCGCCGGGTGGATGGGACCGTCCCTCCGGGCTGCGCGGTGGAGCTGACCACCGGCTGGCCGTCCGGCCCGACCGCGGGCCGCCGCCGCCTCCGGCGCCGCTTGTGCACTCCGGCAGGGGGCGCCTCCCCTGGCACTTGTGTGGCCACAGCCTCCCCAGGGACCACCGGCCGCCGCCGCCGCCGCCGGTGCCGCCTGGGCCCGGTCGGCTGCCCGGCCTCCTCCCCTTCGGGGCGCCGGACCGCAGGCCGCCCCGGGCGGGTCCTGGGCCCGAGGAGTTCGGTGGCGCGCAGGTACCCGCCGCAGGCCCTGGCCGCCTCCACCAGCCGCCCGTACATGCTCTCCTCGCCAGCCCGCAGGGTATCGGCGTCGCCGACGCAGACCACCAGCCGGCGGGCCCTCGAGATGGCCACGTTGAGCCGGTTGGGGACGCGGAGGAAGCCGATGCGCCCGCGCTCGTTGCTGCGCACCAGGGAGATCACCACCATGTCCTCCTCCCGGCCCTCGAAGGAGTCCACCGTGTCGATCTTCACCGGACGGCGGAAGTGGCGCCGGCTCAGGGACTGGCGCAGCCGGTCGACCTGGTCGGCGTACATGGCGATCACCGCCAGGGAGAGCTGGGGGTCCACCCGCTCGTCCAGGAGGCGCACCACCTGGGCGCACACCCTGACCTCCGCGTCGTTGCGCAGGGCGCCCCCGGCCCCCCGGCGCTCGCGGCCGCCCCGGAGGCCGGCCGTGTCCACCATGTGCAGGGCCACCGGGAAGGGGCGGCGGGTGAGGTAGGGGTACTCCAGGACCTCGGGAGCGTTCTCCAGAAGGTCGTCGTAGCTGGCCGAGCTGATGTACTGCGCGATCTCCGGGTGCATCCGGTGCTGCTCCACCAGCAGGCAACGGGCCCGGTCCGGGACACCGCCGTCCCAGCAGCGCTCGAACAGGCTGGTGTCGACGATGGCCTCGAGGTCGGGCCGGTCCTCCACGATCTGGTAGATGGCGTCGTCCTCCACCGGCGGCAGCTGCTTGTGGTCCCCCACCAGCACCAGGGACGCGCCCAGCCGCAGGCAGGGCAGGGCCTCGTCGATGCGGGCCTTGTTGGCCTCGTCGAGGATCACCAGGTCGAAGGTCTCGCCGGCGGTGATGGACGAGGTCGCCGCCGTGGCGCAGGTGGCGAAGACCACATTGGCGGACACCAGCCTCTCGTCGTCCTCGTCCTCGACCCGGAAGGCGTCCACCGTGGAACTCACCCGCTCGGCCTTGGCCACCCGGACCGCCCTCAGACCCGGCGTCCCGGCCAGCCGCTCCAGGGCGTTGTCCACCGCCAGGTTGCTGTGCGAGCACACCATGATCCGCTCATCCGGGCGCTCCCGCAGCCGGTGCTTGATGGCCTCCACGATCACCGTGGTCTTGCCCGTGCCGGGGGGCCCCTGGATCAGGGCGGCCTGCCCGGCGTCCAGCGCCACCATGATCCCGATGGCCCGGTCCTGGGCGGGATTGCTGTGCATCGAGGGGGTGACCCAATCGGGGCGGGGCGGGGCGGCGGGAGCGTACACCGACTTCGGGTCGATGAGGAGCTGGGCCAGGAGCAGGCTGCGGGAATCCCCGGCGGCGATCGAGGCCAGGGTGGCGCGCTTGGCCTGGTAGAGCTGCTTGTTGAAGGAGGGGGTGATCCAGCCGACCTCGCCGGGTGCCTCATAGGCCTTGCAGGCCACCTCCACCAGGTGGCGGCGGTGATCGATCCGGGTCACCCGGCCGAGGTAGTGAGGCTCGTCCTCGGGCTCCACCATTACTGCCGCATCCACGGTGAGGGCGATGGGATGGTCCTTGGGGACCTGGAACTCCAGCCTCCCCGGCTCGGGGCGGCGGCGGTCCTGCTCCTGGATCTCACGGCCGCAGGAGGGACAGCGCTCGTCCCGGTCCGGGCGCCACAGGCCCCGGCACTGGCGGCAGCGCCACAGTTCGGTGACCGCCTCGAAGGGTGTCCGCTGGGTGGCGGCTCGCCCCCGTTCGGCGGCCTCCAGCCCGTCGACCAGCGCCAGGGTCTGGAGCAGGATCGGGTCGGGCTCCTTGGAGCGGTGGGCGAGGCGGGCCAGGCGCAGCAGGTGGAAGGTGTCGCTCGGCTCCCCCTCCTTGGCCGAGACCAGGGCGCTGGAGCAGCGGATCATGATGGCCGCCCGTCCCGGCCCGTCCCGGTCCGGGGGCGCCGGACGGACGGACTCCACCTTGAGCGCCTCCTTCTCGGGAG
>JAKAXE010000053.1 GCA_021816695.1 bacterium
CAGCTCCAGGACCCGGATCTCGACCCCCGAAGGCTGGAGCCGGTGGGGCGGGAGCTGGCGCAGCTCCGCCCGGTTCTGGACCTTCTGGAGAGGGCCGAGGAAGCCGACCGTCGCGCCCTGGAGGCCGAGGGGCTGGCTGCCGCCGAGGCCGACCCCGAGATGCGCGGCTACCTGGAGGGGGAGGCCCGGCGCGAACAGGCGGCCGCGCAGGCCGCGGTTGGCGAGCTACGGCTTCTTCTGCTGCCGGAGGATCCGGACGAGCGGCGCGACGCCGTGGTGGAGATCCGTGCCGGCACCGGGGGGGAGGAGGCGGCGCTGTTCGCCGCCGACCTCTTGCGCATGTACCTCCGCTATGCAGAGCGGCAGCGCTGGAAGGTGGAGATGATCGATAGCTCCCCAAGCGAGGCCGGGGGGTTGAAAGAGGTGGTCCTCGAGGTCCACGGCCGGTCCGCCTATGGTCACCTCCAGTTTGAGAGCGGGGTGCACCGGGTGCAGCGCGTTCCCCAGACCGAGTCCCAGGGGCGGGTTCACACCTCGGCGGCCAGCGTCGTGGTGCTGCCCGAGGCCGAGGAACTGGAGGTCGAGATCCGGGACGAGGATCTGAAGGTAGATGTCTTCCGCTCGACCGGGCCGGGCGGGCAGAGCGTGAACACCACCGACTCCGCGGTCCGGATCACCCACCTCCCCACCGGCCTAGTGGTCACGTGCCAGGACGAGAAGTCCCAGCACAAGAACCGGGCCAAGGCACTGCGGGTGCTGCGCTCCCGCCTCTATGACCGGATGCGCGCCGAGAAGGACCGGGAGCTGCGGGAGACCCGGCTCTCCATGGTCGGCCACGGTGACCGCAGCGAGAAGATCCGTACCTACAACTTCCGGGAAAACCGCGTCACCGACCACCGGATCGACCTCACCCTCTACCAACTCCCCCGGATCCTCGATGGGGAGCTGGAGCTCGTCGTGGATCCCCTGCGCCAGGCGGATCAGGCGCGCCGGCTGGCCGGAGCCGAGTCCGCCTTGTAACGAGGCCGTCAGGCCACGTCACGGAACTGGGTAGTACCGGTGACCCGGGCGTTTCTTCTTGCGTAGGGCCCGAGTGCGGGCGAAACGCGGAAGGATGGGAAGCGGGACGGCTCGACCGGATGAGGCGGTCGGTAGGGACGTGGTCGCTGATTTGAAGAGCGGAGCCAGGGCCGCCGGCCCAGGCCAAGGAGGCACGAGTGCTTAGAGCGACCAATCGGCGGTGGAAGACGTGGGCGGCGACCGGTGCCGGTGCACTCTGCCTGGCGCTCTCGCTGCCGATGGCAGTGCTGGCGGCCGGCCAGGTGGCTCCGGCCTCCAGCTCGTCCGGCTCTGGGAACCCGAACCACGAGGACGTATGGGTGGATAACGTGGGCCAGCCTGCGGGGCCGGGTCACGAGATGGACCCTCACCTCGCCTGCCAGGACATCAACCTCTGGGGCGTCACCATGGCGGACGCCACTGGCCAGTTCACCATCGATGGCTGGCCGCCCTCGGGAAGCGGTTCGGGGGATCTGAACCAGCCCGGATACAAGGAGGACCAGGCCTGGCCCGGCACCAAGGCCAACCCTGCGCTGGCAACCTGGAACTACAACCAGTCCTTGGGCGGCGATCAGGTGATGGCCGTGATCAAGGTCAAGACCCTCATCGCTGATGCCATCGCCAACGGGGACAGCCCGGTCAACGGCGAGGGCTTCCACTTCAAGCTGCAGTTCCTGCAGGACCCTCAGAAGCACAAGACGTTCTGGGTGAACTGCCCTGGCCCCACACCGAGCCCGAGCCCTTCGAGCAGCTCTAGCCCGAGCCCGAGCCCTTCGAGCAGCTCTAGCCCGAGCCCGAGCCCTTCGACCAGCTCTAGCCCGAGCCCGAGCCCTTCGAGCAGCTCTAGCCCGAGCCCGAGCCCTTCGAGCAGCTCTAGCCCGAGCCCGAGCCCGAGCCCTTCGAGCAGCTCCAGCCCGAGCCCGAGCCCTTCGAGCAACCAGCCGACCCTCACCGTGGTGAAGAGCAATGACGCGGATGGGGACGGCACCTACCAGCAGACCGAGGAGGCTCCCAGCCCTGGGGCATCGGTGCCCTTCAAGGTGGTGATCACCAACACCAGCCAGGTCATCGAGACGATCACTGCGATCACGGATTCGTACTCTGGCACCACCGCCAACGAGTGCCAGTCGCTGGTCGGGACCCAGCTCGATCCCGGCAACTCGGTCACCTGCTCCTTCACGATTTCCGATTACGCCCCCGCGGCCGGGACCTCGCTGATTGACACCGTGACCGTGACGGTCAGCTCGGACGGCACTTCGGTCCAGGCCGCCGGGACCTCGACCGTGACGACGGCATCATCGGGAGGGGGAGTCCTGGGTGCCTCGACCGGCACTCCGGGAACCGGCGCAGGGCTGGAGATCGGCCTCACCGCGGCGCTGATTCTCCTGGGACTGACCCTGCTTGGCCTCGGGCGCTGGGAGCGGCGCCGGGCCATCGGCTGAGCCTGGGGGCGGGGGCGTGAGCCCCCGCCCTCATCCCTCAGGCGCCCCGGGTCGGCGGTCGGCGGGACGTTTCGGCTGGATGACCAGCCCGGGAAAGCTTCGCCGTGGGCCGCTCCAGGGCCCGGGGGGGGCGTCCAGGAGGTCAGCGAGCGCGTAGGCCGTCGACTCGTAGTTCACCCGCCACCCGTGAAAGTGCGGCCAGGCCTCCTCCCACGTGCGTTCGGCGGGGAAGCCGGCCTGTGAAAGCATCTCGCAGGCGGCCTGGAACTCCGGCTCGGTCAGCTGGATGTGGTCGTCCGGACGGGGATCCGGCGGGTACGGGATCCTCATGGTGTCGCAGACTGCCCGCAGGGCTGCGTACCCCATGCGCAGGCAGGCCCGGGCTTCGACCGGCGCAGACGTCGGGCACAGGCTGAGGCACAGCGCCGCGGAGTCCAGCACCGCGAGCAACGACACGATCCACGAACGCAGGGGGTGCGGCGAGCGGAGGGTCAGGAGGACGGGGTAGGTGGAGTGGCTCTCGGCGAGGTCTGCCGCCCACTCCTCCCATCTCCGATAGAGCTCTCCCAGGCTGCCCGAGATCCCGATGAGCTGGTGGCGGATCAATATCTCGGGTCCCCAGGCCGGGGCCCCGGCCCGAAACTGGAGCAGCGTCACCAGCGTCTCGCGCCGGTTGAAGGCGGCGTAGATGGTGGGGAGGTAGGCGATCTGGACGGCGATCAGGGTGGGGCCGCTGGCCGCGGCGAGAAAGGTGAGCGCCAGTGGGCCGGGGTGGTTGCTGGTGGCGAATCCCAGGGTGAAGAGGGCGGACCCGGCCAGGCGGAGCCCCCCTCCCAGAGGTTCCCCGGTCGCCGCGGAGAGCAGCAGCCCGTATCCCAAGAGCAGCGCACCGAGCCAGGTCGCGAGCCCGCCGATGAGGATGGCCGGCCCCTGCAGCGCCAGCAGCCGGTCCTTGTCCTCGTACCGCTCCCGCCGGCCGGCCACCAGGTTGAGGGCGCGCCGTGAGACCCGGGAGGCGGCTGTGACCACCCAGCCGTAGCCGCCTCGGGGCACCACCAGCTCTCGTACGATGCTTGCCCAGGCACCCAGAACCACGGCGGCCCCCAGGAGCCCCTCCAAGACCTGAATGGAGGTGGTCAGGAGCCTCCTTCCGGTGCGCTGGCCGTAGGACGGCGACGCCGCCCACCGCGGTGGCGCCGTCTCCTGCCGGTCGGGGCCGCCTCTCCCTCGGCCCTCGGCCTTGACTTCGGCGCCTCGACGGGGCGGGGCTCGGGAGGCATGCCGACTGCCAGGAGGTCACCCAGCGTGCGCCACCCGTGCTCCTGTCGGCCGATCTTCACCAGCTCAACGAAGCAGTCGGCGGTGGCCTCGGCATCGGCGAGGGCAAAGTGGGGTTGGCGATGGGTCACCCCCAGCCGCTCGCAGAGGCGCTCGAGCCCGATGGTGTCCCGCAGGCTGAAGAGAAAGCCAGCCATCCTGGAGGTGTCGAGGTGCAGCCGAGGGGGGGGGCGATCTAGCGCCTTGGCCACCAGCCGGGTGTCGAAGGCGTCAGCGCTGTGCTCCAGGGGCACCGCACCTCTAGAGAACCGGCGGTAGGTGAGCGCGACCCGGTGGGGCGGCGGCGCGCCGGTGAGCATTGAGCGGGAGATGCCATGGACCCGCCGCGCGTAGGGGTTTATGTGGTCGGTGGTGTGCACCAGGCTTTCGAGCAGCAGCCGCGGCTGGTGGCCTTCCGCCGAAGCGTCCAGCTGGAACCGGACCGCGCCCAGCTCCACCATCCGGTGTGGGAAGTGGCCGGTGGTCTCGCAGTCGAGGGCCACGAAGTCCACCTCCTCCAAGGGGACGTCCAGCGCGGGCAGGTGCGCGCTGGCACCCCCGTCGCCATCCCGCCCTTCCACGAGCGCGATCGGGTTGTGGAAGGGGGCCAGCTCCGGGCTGCTCGGTCCCAGCCTGGGAGCCAGTCGATCCCCGGGGGCTCCGGGTCCCCGTTCTCTCCCCCAGCGGACCCGCTCCGGGCGAGTCCCGAGAGCGGTGGCGGCTTCGTCTCCCTCCTGGGAGGCGGCGCCGCCGGCGGTCGGCTCGTGCACGGACTCCATCCTAGCCAAGGGAACCTGGGTTCGACCGGATCAGGGCACAGGCGGTACCCTGGCCACGATCCCCAGCGGCCTAATCTGGAGGTGCGGCACGATGAGCTCCGACCACGACCCCTTGCCGGCCGGGTTCCCCGAGTGGCGCGAGGGTCCGCCCTGGGTGATGGCCGAGATGGTCGCGTCGGAGCCGCGGCTCGCTGTGCAGATCCTGACGGAGGGGGAGGGGCGCTTCCGAATCTCCCCCCTCATCGCCTCCACCCTCGCCCGCGGTGCCGCGGTGGCCGTCACCGGCTGCGGGACCAGCGAGCACGCCGCCATGGCCTTCTCCGACCTGGTGGGCAGCGCTACCGGCCGTCGGGCGCTGGTGCGCCCCCGGCAGGCGTTGGAGGCCGCCCTCGACCCCTGGCCCGGGTTGTGTGTGGCGATCTCCCACGAGGGTGAGACCGCAGCCACGGTGGCGGCGATCGAGGCCGCCCGGGAGGCGGGTGCCGACACCGCCCTGATCACGGCTGCTCCCGCCAGCTCAGCCGGGCGGGCGGTCCGGGAGCTGGCCAGGACCCCGCAGGTGGACCGCTCCTGGTGCCACACGGTCGGTTACCTCTCGCCCCTCCTGGTCGGTGCGGACGTGGCTGTCCATCTGGCCGGTTCTCAGCTCGACCCAGAGGCCGCCGGAGAGTACCTGCACCGCTGTTTGGCTGACCTTGGGCCCGGGGCGGAGCTGACGGCGGCAGCTCTAGCTCAGAGCTCCAGCGTGACCTGCCTGGGCGGAGCCGCCGACTACGTGGCGGCAAGGGAGCTGGCCCTGAAGATCGCTGAGGGGTCTCGGATCCCGGCGCTCAACCATCGGATGGAGACGTTTCTCCACGGCCACCTGGCGGCAGTGGAATCCTCCTCCGCGGTGGTGGCCGTGCTGGCCGATCCGGGAGCCGGCCCACGCCTTCTGGAGCGCACCCGGCAGGCCCTGGCCGCGGCCCGACTGGTGGGAGCCAGGACGATCCTCATTGCGGGACCGTTCGTGCCGGCGGACTTCGCCATCACCCTGCTCTCCACGCCTCCCCTGCGCATCCCCCCCGCCCCTGGGCTGGAGGCGCGGGTGGCGGCCACCTTGGGCGCCGCCATGGGGATCCAGTTGCTGGCGCTGGACCTGGCCACGGCGAGGGGGACCAATCCCGACCTGATCCGCCGGGAGGAGCTTGCCTACCGGGAGGCCGCCGCCCAGGCCGAGGGGAGCATCACCCTCTGACCCCTCCGTGTCGTGGGCGGCACAGGATATACTCGATCTCGGGTTGCCATTCGTCGTCACCGGTATAAGCCACCGTCTGGCGCCCCTTCCGGTACGCGAGCGGCTCCACTTGGATGACCGTCAGGTGGTCGAGTCGCTGCAGGCCCTTGTGGGTCACTCGGGGCTGGTGGGGGCGGCGTGTCTCAGCACCTGCAATCGCACTGAGTTCTATCTCCAGACCAGGAGCGCTGCCGAGGCGCGGCGGGCCACCTCGCGCTTCTTCCACTACCTGGAGGGCCGGGCCCAGCTGGCCGGTCTGGTGATGAGCCGCACCGGTCCGGAGGCGATGGTTCACCTATTCCGGGTCGCCAGCGGGCTGGACAGCGCCATCCTGGGGGAGGCCCAGGTGCTCTCCCAGTTCAAGCGGGCCCATCGGTTGGCTCGAGATGCGGGCACTCTCAGTGGAGACCTGGACCTCCTGATGCGCCGCGCCATCGAGACGTCCAAGCTGGTGCGGAGCACGACGGGCATCTCCCGGCAGGCGGTCGGGTACGGGCAGGTGGCCGTTGAGGCCGCCCGCCGGCGGCTTGGTGACCTGACCGGGCTGGGGGTCCTGATGGTTGGGGGCGGCAGCATTGGCGGGGCGGCGGCGCGTCTCTTGGCCGGTGCAGGCTGCGCTCCCATACTGGTGGCCCGGCGGGGTCCGCGAGCCCAGGCTCTGGCCCAGGCGGTGGATGCCCAGCTGGTGGAGCTGATCGAGCTCAGGAAGTTTGCTGGACAGATCTCGCTGGTGGTCTGCAGCACCAGCAGTCAGGCCCGGGTGGTGACGGCCTCTGATGTGGCGGCGTTGCGCGGCCCGCAGGGGCACCTGCTGATACTCGATCTCGCTGTCCCGCGAGACGTGGAGCCGGAGGCCGGGGAGCTGGATGGCGTGGAGCTGCTCGACCTTGACGACCTCGGTGAGGAGGTGGCTGCCAATCTGAAGGCGCGGGAGATGCACCGCCCCCAGGCTGAGCTGGCGGTGAGTCAGGCCGTTGAAGCGGTCTCTGAGGAGCTCTCCGCCCGGGAGGCCGGCCCGACCATCGCCAGATTGGTGGACCGGGCCGAGGTGGTCAGGCGAGGGGAATTGCGGCGCGCCATGGCCAGGATGCCCCAGCTCGGCGACGCGGAGCGCCGGCAGCTTGAGCGCCTCACCCAGGCCATTGCCGCCAAGCTGATCCACCCGCCCATCGCCTTCCTTCGGGAGAACGCCGACGACCCCGAGCGCCGGCGCATCGTCGAGGAGGTATTCGATCTGTCGCCGGTGGAGGACGGGGGCGCCCCTTGATCGTCCTGGGCAGCCGGGGTAGCCAGCTGGCCCTGGTGCAGGCGAACCTGGTGGTGGCCGCCCTCCGCCGCCTCCCCTCGGCTCCCGAGGCCGTGGTGCGCGTCGTCCATAGCGACGGGGACCTGAGCCCCGAGGCCAGCCTCACGGACCAGCGGGTGGACGGCTGGTTCACCTCTCGGCTGCATCAGGAGCTCGCCGCCGGCTCGATCGATGCCGCGGTGCACAGCGCCAAGGACCTGCCCACCGCGACCCCTGCGGGTCTTGCGGTGCCGGCCTATCTGGAGCGCGCGGATTTCCGCGACGCCGTGGTCACCAGAGCCGGTGTCCCCTGGCTCGAGCTACCCTCCGGGTGCTGTCTCGGGACGTCCTCCCCCCGTCGGATGGCCCAGCTGGGAGCGGTGCGCACCGACCTCACCTTCCGACCTGTCCGGGGCAATTTGCCCACCCGCCTCCGCCTCGTCGACGAGGGGGTGGTGGATGGGGTGGTGGTTGCCGCCGCCGGCCTGCTCCGGCTCGGGCTGCTGGGACGCGGCCAGCCGCTCGATCCCCACAGCGAGTGCACGCCCGCCGCCGGACAGGGCGCGATAGCGGTGGAGGCGCGGGCAGACAGCCGCTGGCTCCCGGCGCTGGCTCAACTCGATCATCCCGCCACACGAGTCGCCGTCGAGGCCGAGCGGCGCCTTCTGGGGCGGATGGGGGGAGGCTGCCAGCTGGCTCTGGGGGTCCTGGCCGAGCCCATCCCGGCCGGCGGATGGTTGGTTTCGGCCACCCACTCGGCGGACGGGGGGGAGCTGCGCCGGGAGACCGCCGTCGTGCCCGACCTCCTCGCCGACTTCGCCCTCGACGAGCTGGTGGGACGTCTGAGCGCCCCAGGGTGAGCCGTTTGAGCGGGGCCCGGGTCCTCGTCACCCGCCCGGAGCCGACCGCTGGCGGCCTCGGCGAGTTGCTCCGAGCAGCCGGCGCCGAGCCGATCTGGCTCCCAGTCATCAGGCTGATCCCGCTCCTCAGCGCCGAGGGGATGGAGGCCCTACGGGCGGAGGTGCGGTCCGGTCGGTTTGACATCGTCGCTTTCACCAGTGCCAACGCAGTGCGCCTCCTGGGGGTTGAGCACTCCCCCGGCTCGGGAACTGAGCTCTTCGCGATCGGGCCGGGGACCGCCGCTGCCGCGCGGCAGTTGGGGTGGATGCCCAGACCCTTACCCCAGGAGTACGTGGCAGAGTCCCTGGCGGAGGCTATGTTGGCCTCCGGGGCGGGTGGCCGTCGCATCCTCCTACCCCGCGCCGACGGGGCCCGGGACGTGCTCCCCCGGGCCCTGGATGAGGCCGGGGCGGAGGTGACTGAGGTCGCCCTCTACCGCGCCTCCCCCGACTCGTCCTCGGCACCCCGGCTGCGCCGCCTTCTTGGCGACACCCCCCCGGATTGGATCACCTTCACCAGCTCCAGCACCGTCCGTGGTTACGCCGAGCTGGCCCAGGGTCGGGGACTCCCCCCCGGCTCGAGGGTGGCCTGCATCGGCCCGATAACCGCCAGGACGGCCGAGTCTTTTGGGTTCGGGCCAGGTGTGGTGGCCACGGTCCATTCCCTGCCGGGCCTGGTGGCGGCGATGGCGGCGGCCGCGGTCGACGACAATAGCCGCTGAGATGTCCTTCCCAGACGATCGCCCTCGCCGGCTTCGCCGCACCCCCGCCCTGCGCCAGCTGGTCCGTGAGACGCACCTTAGGTCGGACCAGCTGCTGCTGCCCTGCTTCGTGGCGGAGGGTGTGCCGGACCGGAGGGCGATCGCTACGATGCCGGGCGTCTACCAGGAGACGGTGGACAGCCTCGTTAACCTCGCCACCGAGGCCGCCGAACTGGGGCTCGCCGGGCTGGTCCTGTTCGGGGTGCCAGAGCGCAAGGATGATTTGGGGTCCGCGGCCTGGGATGACCAGGGAATCGTCCAGGTAGCGCTCCGGCGGCTGCGCTCCGAGTTTGGCGACCGATTGCTGCTGGTGGCGGACGACTGCCTGGACGAGTACACCGTTCATGGCCACTGCGGTGTGCTGGATGCCCGAGGAGAGGTGGAAAACGACCGCACCCTCGAGCTCTACCAGCGGGTTGCCGTGAGCCAGGCGGCAGCTGGGGCGGACGTCATCGCCCCCTCGGGGATGATGGACGGCCAGGTCGGCGCGATCCGAGAAGCGCTGGACTCCGCCGGGCAGACCCAGGTTCTGATCCTGGCCTACGCGGCCAAGTTCGCTTCCTGCTTCTACGGCCCCTTCCGCGAGGCGGCGGACTGCGCCCCCCAGTTCGGCGATCGGCGGGGCTACCAGATGGACCCCGCCAACCGCCGGGAGGCGATGCGCGAGCTAGAGCTGGATCTGCTCGAGGGGGCTGACATCCTCATGGTCAAGCCGGGTCTGAGCTACCTGGACCTGGTCCGGGAGGCTCGTGACCGTTTCGACGCCCCGCTGGCCTGCTTCTCCGTCTCCGGGGAGTACGCGATGCTGCGGGCGGCGGCCGCCGCAGGCGCCCTGGACCTCCGTCAGGCGGTCTTGGAGTCGCACCTCTCGATGCGCCGGGCCGGCGCGGACGTGATCCTGACCTACTTTGCCCGCGAGATCAGCCGCTGGCTCAGGGAGGATGGCTGATGCCGTCCCAGCTGCGCCGTCCCCTGGCGCTGGCGCTGGCCGCGGTGGTGGTAGTGGCCCTGGGAGCGGTCGCCTTTTTCATCAATGTCGGAGCCCACAGGGAGGTCACCCCAGTGTCAACAGCAGATTGTCAGCAGGCCCAGTTCGGACCCCCGCTCGCCCCTCTTGGCCAGCCCGCGAACCTGCGCCATTACCCCGCGATTCCCCCGATGACCATCGACGTCCACCGGCTGTACGAGGCCACGATCACCGTCCCCGAGGGGGAGATCGTTGTCTGCCTGGTTCCCAGCTGGGCGCCGGTCACCGTCAACGTGTTCGTGACCCTGGCACGTAACCACTTCTTCGACGGGCTCAAGTGGGCCCGCGACCCGAGCACCGCCCCCGGAGGTCCGGTGATCCAGGGGGGCAGCCCCAAGGACAACCTCACAGGAGGGCCGGGATTCCAGTTCCGCAGTGAGCCGGTCAACTCCCCGCTCTACAGCAAGGGTGCCTACCAGCCGGGCGCCGTGGCCATGGCCAACGCCGGGGCCAACACCAACGGCAGCCAGTTCTTCATCACTCTTTCTCCCTTCACCCTTCCGCCCGACTACAACCTGTTCGGGGAGGTCGTCTCCGGTCTCAAGGTAGCCCAGAGGGTCCACCGGGGCGATCCGATGCGGATAACCGTCCGGGAGCAGCTTCCCTGAGCGCAGGGGGATACCGCCTGGACCGCTCCATCCGGGCCTTCGAGCGGGCCCAGCGGGTGATGCCCGGAGGGGTAAACAGCCCGGTGCGCTCATTCCGAGGGGTGGGGGGTGCCCCGCCTTTCTTCGCCTCCGCGGATGGCCCGTACCTGGTCGATTTGGACGGGAATCGCTATCTGGACATGGTCCTTGCCTACGGGCCCCTCATCCTTGGGCACCTCCCCCCGGCGGTCGTGGAGGCGCTCCAGGGCCAGCTCACCCGGGCGGAGGCTCTGGGCGGGCCTTCCGAGCTCGAGGTGGAGCTCGCCGAGGAGGTTGCCCGGCGGATGCCGGCGGTGGAGATGCTCCGGCTCACCAGCAGTGGTACCGAGGCGGCGATGGGAGCCGTGCGGCTGGCCCGGGCGGCGACGGGCCGCGATCTGATCCTGAAATTCGACGGCTGCTACCACGGCCACGCCGACTCCCTGCTGGCGGCGGCCGGATCGGGAGTGGCCACCCTGGCCATCCCCGGCTCGCCGGGGGTGCCGGCGGGAACGGTGGCCGACACCCTGGTGGCCCCCTTCAATGACCTGGAGGGGGTCACGGAGCTGTTCTCCGGACAGGGGGAGCAGGTGGCAGCGGTGATCGTCGAGCCGGTGGCCGGCAACATGGGGGTGGTACCTCCTGAGCCGGGATTCCTGGAGGGACTGCGCCAGCTCACAAGCCGCCATGGCGCCCTGCTCATCCTCGACGAGGTGATGACCGGCTTCCGGGTGGCCCGCGGCGGCGCTCAGGAGCTCTACGGCGTCACCCCCGACCTCACCTGTCTCGGGAAGGTGATCGGCGGGGGGATCCCGGTGGGGGCCTTTGGCGGCCGCGCCGATCTGATGGGCCAGCTGGCGCCCGCGGGGCCGGTGTACCAAGCCGGAACCCTGAGCGGCAACCCACTCGCGGTGACCGCCGGGCTGGCCACCTTGGGCCAGCTGGACTCCCAGCTCCCCTATCAGCGGCTGGAGGAGATGGGCGCCCGGCTGCAGGAGGGGATGTCGGCTGCGGCTCGGGAGCTCGGTGTTTCCGTGCGGGTGAACCGGGTGGGGTCGATGCTCACCTTCTTCTTCTCGGAGCAGCCGGTCCGCGACTACGCCGGCGCCCGCTCCAGCGACCTCGCCCGCTTCTCCCTGGTGCACCGGGGCCTCCTCGAGCGCGGGGTGTTCTGGCCGCCCTCGCAGTTCGAGGCGGGCTTCCTCTCCCTGGCCCACACCGATCAGGAGCTGGACCATCTCCTGGAGGCGTTCGCCGAGGCGCTCGCCGACGCGGCTTGACCCCGGACCGCCCCGGAGGGGCAATTTCGGCCGGTGCTATACTCCGGGCGCCGTCGCCGGAGTTCCCGGATAGGAGCTAGTCGAGTTGGGAGACCACTGGCCGCTGATCCTGCTGGTGCTGTTGGTGGCCCTGGTCATATTCGGCCCCAAGCGGCTCCCTGAGCTGGGGCAGTCCCTGGGCCGGGCGATCAATGAGTTCCGCCACGCCTCCCAGTCCGCGCTGGGGGATCCTCCCCCGAGCCCATCCCAGCCCGGCTCCCAGGACGGCCCTTCCAGCCCTCCGCCTGCGGTGGGAGCGGCGCCGGGGCCCACCGACCGGGCCAACTGAGCGAGTCCTAGCTGGTGGCGGCGCGCCGGCTGAGCGGCTGGCGCACCGGGCCGGCACTCGGGGGGCCGATTCCCGACGGCGGCCGGCAGCTCACCCTGGTGGAGCACCTGGAGGAGCTGCGTCGCGCCATCATCGTCTCCCTGATCGCCTGGGGGCTGGCAACCGCCCTGGCCTTCACGTTCAACCAGCCGCTGATCGCCATCCTGGAGCGTCCCCTCCGCCTGGCCCTGCTGCGCACCCACTCGCCCTTCGGCCAGAAGGTGGTGGTCACCAGCCCCATCCAGGGCCTCGCCATCCCCTTCGAGGTGGCGGCGGTGGCCGGGGTGATCCTGGCCCTTCCGGTCATCGTCTGGCAGATCTGGCGGTTCGTGGCTCCGGGCCTGCGGGAGCGGGAGAGGCAGCTGGCCTTCCCCTTCGTTTTCGGGACCCTGGTCTTCTTCGCCCTGGGGGCGGTCTTCGCCTACTTCATCCTTCCCATCGGGCTCTCGTTCCTGGCCACCTTTCTCGGCGGGAACGCCATCTATCTGCCCGACCTCTCCGCCTATCTCTCCTTCCTCTCCCTGGTGGTGCTGGTCTTCGGGGTCACATTCGAGTTGCCGGTGGCCCTCAGCCTGCTCGCTGCGGTGGGGCTTATGAGCAGCCGGCGCCTCTCCAGCTGGAGGAAGGCGGCCTACTTCGTCATCATCCTGGTGGCGCTGGTGATCACCCCGGGCGCCGATCCCTTCACCCCGACCTTCCTCTCGGTGGCCCTCATCCTCCTCTACGAGGGGAGCATCCTCTTCATCCGCGGGTTCCTGCGCCGCTGATGGCCCGGCACGACGGCCGCCTCGCCGACCAGCTTCGCCCACTCACCATCGAGACCTCGCTTGGAGGGTGGGCGGAGGGTGAGGCGCTCATCACCCTGGGCTCCACCAGGGTGCTCTGCACCGCCAGCCTCGAGGAGCGGGTCCCGCCTCATCGTCGGGGGAGCAGGTCGGGCTGGGTCACCGCGGAGTACGCGATGCTGCCCCGGGCAACCCCTGAGCGGACCCCCCGGGAGCGCAACCGGGTGGACGGGCGCTCGCAGGAGATCCAGCGGCTGGTGGCGCGCAGCCTGCGAGCCGCGGTCGACCTGAGGCTGCTCGGGGAGAGGACCGTGATCGTGGACTGCGACGTGCTCCAGGCGGACGGCGGCACCCGCACCGCCGCCATCTCCGGTGGCTGGGTGGCGCTCAACCTGGCCTGCCGCCGGCTGAGGGCCGCGGGGATGGTGGCCAAGGACCCGGTCCGGCGCCAGGTGGCGGCGGTGAGCGTGGGGGTGGTCGACGGGGAGCCGGTGCTGGACCTGGACTACCCGGAGGACAGCCGGGCGGACACGGACATGAACCTGGTCATGACCTCTGACCTCCAGCTGGTCGAGGTGCAGGGCACCGCTGAGGGCGCCGCCCTCGACCCGGTGCTGCTGCCCCCGCTGCTCGTCCTCGGACAGGTGGGGATCGGCGTCATCCTGGCGGCCCAGCGAGCGGCGGTGGGGGAGGACTGAGGTGAAGCTGGCGACCGTGGTGGTGGCCAGCCGCAACCCCGGCAAGGTGGAAGAGTTCCGCCGCCTCCTGGCGCCCTTTGGCTGGCGCCTGATCGCCCTGGACGAGGCACCCCAGGGAAGCGCCACCAGCTGGGAGGAGGACCGGGAAACCTACCTGGGCAACGCGCTGGTGAAGGCGGTGGCCGCCGCCACCTCGACTCGGCTGCCCGCCCTCGGCGACGACAGCGGCGTTGAGGTGGCGGCATTGGATGGCTGGCCTGGCCTGCACACCGCTCGCTGGCTGGGCGACGGGGCCACCGCGGCCCAGCTGCGCGAGGGGCTGCAGCGACGGGTGGCCGACCTCCCCGAGGCGCGGCGTCAGGCGGCCTTCGTGTGCGCTCTGGCGCTGGCGATCCCCACTGCGGGCGGCGCCCTCAAGACCTTGACGGCCGAGGCCCGGGTGGAGGGGTCGCTGCTGGCCATGCCGCGGGGCCGAGGTGGCTTCGGCTATGACCCCATCTTCGTCCCCGCGGGCGAGACGCGGACGATGGCGGAGCTGGAGCCGGAGGAGAAGGACTTCCACAGCCATCGGGGGCGGGCGGTCCGGCAGCTGGTCCAGTCCCTGGAAGCCGCCGCTCCCTGAGGGGCGGCTCACGTCCGGCGCCGGTATGATCGCGCCTGCGGGGCGTGGCCCAGTGGTAGGGTGCCTGCTTTGGGAGCAGGAGATCGGCGGTTCGAGTCCGCCCGCCCCGACCACCAGGTGGCCTGGCGGCCGAGAGGGTGGGTTCGCTCTCAGCGGACCCCGGCGAAGAGGTCTGACTCCGGAACGTCGGCCCCGGTTCGGTCCTGGGCTCGGATGAAGTACTCGCGGGAGAGGAAGTCCCGCACCAGCTCGGGCGGGAAACGGAGCAGGAAGCCGTTGTCGGCCTGGCTGGCGTGAGCCCTCAGCGCTGCCAGCTTGGCCTCGACCTGACCCGAGACATCGACCACGGTGGTCACCAGGGAGTCGTCGACTCCGAAGGGCGGGTTCTCGGGGTCCATCTCCTCCTGAAAATCCTGCATGCTCACGCCCATCTCCCTCATCTGGCGCGCCGCCGCCACCACCGCCGAGCGGGGGATGGCCGTGTGGTAGACCTTCTCCGGGATGCCGGTGGCGGCGGCCGCAGCCACGGCCAACTGGTGGGTTCGGATGTGGTCCGGGTGCCCATAACCGCCAGACTCGTCGTAGGTGACCAGCACCTGCGGCCGCTCCTCCCGGATCAGCGCCGCCAGGCGCTCGACCTCTTCCTCTAGCGGGGCACCGGTGAGTGACCCCGGCCGGCGGTTCTGGGCCCAACCCTCCATCCCCGAGTCCAGGTAGCCCAGCATCTCCAGCCGGGCCACCTGGAGGATGCGGCAGGACGCCAGCAGCTCCTGACGCCGGACGGCTCTCACCTGGCTCTCATCATGACCCGGGCTGTCCGGCTTGACCCCGGCTGGGGCGTCGCCCAGCTCCCCGTTGGTGCAGGTGACCAGAACCGTGCGCACCCCCTCTTGGGCGCAGCGCAGAAGTACCCCACCGGTGGTGAGGACCTCGTCGTCCGGGTGGGCGTGGACCGCCATCAGGGTGAGTTGCCTATTGGTCATGGCCTTCAGTTTGCTTGGCGGGGACCGGGGAGCGCAGTGGGGAGAGCGGTCGCGACTTAGGCCTGCCGCCAGCGCAGCCGAGCCCCGATCCGGTCGGCGGCGACCTCGAGCAGTGCTCGGGGCGCGTCCCCCTGGGCCATCACTCCGAGCAGTAGCAGGCCGAGGCCTCCGGCGGCAGCCAAGCCCAGCTGCTGCTCTCCGGAGAGTGCCGCCGCCAGCAGCGCGAACGCAGGCTCGGTCGCCATGATCACCGCGGCCGTTTCGGTGGTCAGGTGCTTCTGCGCAGCCGCTTGCACGGCAAACCCGAAGGCCGAGGCGCCCAGGGCGGAGAAGATCACCGCCGCCGCAACCCCCGCCGAGGGAACCGGGAGCCCACCCGCAAGTGGTAGGGCCGGGAGCAGCATCAGCGCCACCAGCAGGAGCTGGGTGCCGCCGAGCGCGGTCGCCGAAAGGGTTTCGCCCAGCTGGCCCACGAGCACGACCTGGAGGGCGAAGGCGGCCGCGGAGACTACCTCCAGGGCAATGCCCAGGATGGCGTCACCCGCGCCGGTCCCACTCGCTGGAGCAGCGTGGCAGATCATAATCGTGCCCCCGACCGCCAGCAGCGAGCTCACCACCACTCGCCGATCCGGTGACCTGCCAGTCATCGCCCACTCCCAGGCCGGCGCCAGCACCACGACCAGGCTGGTCAGGGTCGCCGCCACGCCAGCCGGAGCCCCCAGGGCCAACCCCAGCGTCTGGGTGACGTATCCGACGGTGAGGGCCGCCCCCACGGCGAGATCGGA
>JAKAXE010000054.1 GCA_021816695.1 bacterium
GTCTGCCCAACGGCACAACGTCACCGGGTGCACTCCCAGCACCTCCGCCGCCGCCTTGAGTCGCAGTAATGCCATGCCACCAAGTCCTACACATCACTCATGTTCGCTTAGCAAGACACACCACTGCTACAGACCCTGCGTCGCCGACGTCACCCTGGCTGCCATCCCGTTTTGCCGTCAGCGAGTCACCGGAGCCGGTGAGGGGAGGTGCCGGCTGCGGTCGGGTGAATTGCCCCGGCCTAACTCGGACTAGACGGCGGCCACCGCCGAGGTCACGGGTACCAGACCGGGGCCGAGGTCGCCGTCAGGGAGAGGTCCTGGGTCACTTGCTGGGGTGCGCCCGGCTTGGCGCTGCCGGCCTTGGGGACCCAGTAGAGCTGGAAGGGCAGGGCTCGCTCTGGGACGTTCATGAAGACCAGGCTCTGTCCGTTCGGCGCCCAGGTGGGCATGGCCGCCATCGGGCCGGGCGATAGCTCCACCAAAGACCCGAGGGCGCTTCCGTTCCAGCTGGCGACGTCGAGCGTGGAGGTCTGGAGCTGATTGTTGGAGCAGATCATGGCGATCTCGGTGCCCTGGGGATTGAGGGCGGGCTCGCTGCAGTTCTGGGCCGGGGTGGTGAGGTACTGGGGTTCCGCTCCGGGCGAGGCGACGTACGCCAACTGCGAGTAGACGGCCCCGGTGCTGGTGTCGGTGGCGTATTTGACGTAGATGAGAGAGCCGTTGGCCAGCGGGAGCGGCTCCACGTCCCCCCCCTGGTAGTAGAGGTTGGAGAGGCTCCAGACCGTGGGGCCGGCCCCTGGATTGGAGAGGGGAGCGGAGAGGATCTCGAAGTCGACGTTGTAGTTGGCGTAGGGGTCGATCCAGTTCCAGGCGTAGAAGAGGCTCTGCCCATTGGGGCTCACCCGGGGGTAGTAGACGAAGTGGTTGTCGAAGTAGTTGGAGGAACTCTCCTGGAGCAGGGTGCGGATCACCTGGCCGCCCGGGCTCAGGAGGTAGAGGTTGCTGTAGCCGTTGCCCTTTTCCACCGCCAGCAGGTCCCCGCCGGTGGCCGGCGCCACCTGCACCCAGTCTCCGGGCGGAGTGCTGAGCCTCGTGAAGTGCAGCCCCTGGAGGCTGTACAGGGAGCCGCCCTGAGCGAGGTAGATGGTCCCGGGGAGGGCCAGCAGGGCCTGGGACTGGACCGGGTCCACGGCATGGTTGGCCTTGCTCTGCAGGGTTCCCAGGACGGCCCAGACGCCGTACCCGAAGAGCGCCATGAGAGCCACGGTGGCCAGGCTGGCGAGGAACTGGCGGGAGCTCATCCGGGCGGGAAGTTCTGGGCGATCAGGGAGTTGATCGCGGGCCAGTTGGGTACCAGGGCGGACTCTCCATTGATGTTCTGGCTTCTGTAGTCGCTTCCCAGCATGACGATCTGGGTGACGTCCCCGTTGCTGAAGTCGTGGGCCAGCGCGGTCACCGAGCTGATCTGGGTGAGGCTGAGGTTGGTGCGCACCTCACCGGCCAGGCTGCTGGCGATCCGGGGGATGTCGGCGAGGTTCATCAGCTTGGCTGTGTCCTTGATGTCCACCAGCAGCTGCTGCTGCTTCTGGCCCCGGGCGATGTCCTCCAGGATGTCCCCGTGGCGGGAGCGGACGTAGGTGAGGGCGTTGACCCCGTCCAGCCGCTGGGGGCCGGGGAGGATGGCGATGCGCTGGTTGGCGTACGGGTTGCTGCCGGTGAGGTCATACGGGTACTGGACGTCCAGGATGGGCATCTGGGCGAGGAGATCCACCCCGCCCAGCTGGTTCACCAGCCCCACCAGCCCCCCGAGGCCGATCCAGGCCCAGTAGTTGACGGTGACGTTGAAGTTGTTCTCCACCGTCTGGATCGCCGCCGCCGCGCCCCCGTAGGAGTAGGCCGCGTCGATCTTGGCGCTGCCACCGGTGGAGAGGGGCACCCAGAGGTCCCGGGGGATGGAGAGCATCACCGCGTGGTGGGTGGCGGGGTCGACCCGCACCAGGATCATGGTCTGGGTCAGAACGCTGCTGGGCGAGAACTTGGTGTCGTTGTCGGACCCCAGAAGCAGGACCGTGAAGGGCTGGCCCGGGGGGGGAGGGGTGACCGTGGAACCCGGGTGGGTCGCCTTGCCCTGGTGCCCGGTCGTCTGCTGGCCGGTGACATGCAGGGCTGTGGTCACCGCCGGCAGGAAGTAGGCGACCGCCCCGCTCACCCCGGACACGCCGAAGCCGACAAGGAGGAGGAACGCCAGCAGGGCTGGGTGCCGGCCCCATGAGAAGGACGATCGGTGGGTCGAGAGCCCGGCGCGGCGGCGCCTAGGCCTGGTCCCGGCGGCCATGTGCCGGGATTGTATCCGACCCCGGCGGCGAGCCCTGCCAGCCAACTCCGCCCCCAAGCCGCTAACCTACGGCCCGATGTTGCTCCAAGGTAAGCGGATCCTGGTCACCGGGGTCCTCACCCCGGCCTCCCTGCCTTTCGCCGTTGCCCGGCAGGCGCAGGAGGACGGGGCCGAGGTGATTCTCACCTCGTTCGGGAGGCCGATGCGGCTCACCGAGCGGAGCGCCCAGCGTCTCGATCCGGTGCCCGAGGTGCTGGAGCTGGATGTCTCCCTGGATGCGGACTTCGAGCGGCTGGCCGTGGAGCTGGCGAGGCGCGAGTGGCGGCTGGACGGGATCGTCCACGGGGTGGCATTCGCTCCCGCGGACGCCTTGGGCGGGGCCTTCCTGGACACCCCCTGGGAGTCGGCGGCCACGGCGCTGCGCATCTCGGCATATTCCCTGCGCCAGCTGGTGGTCTCGCTCTTGCCGTTGCTCAACCCCAGTGGCGCCTCCGTCGTGACCCTGGACTTTGATGCCACCCAGGCCTGGCCCGGCTACGACTGGATGGGGGTTTCCAAGGCGGCCCTGGAGTCCGTGGTCCGCTACCTGGCTCAGTACCTGGGACCTCGCCGGGTCCGCGTCAACGCGGTTTCCGCCGGCCCCTCGTACACAGTGGCGGCCAAGGGCATTCCCGGCTTCTCAGAGTTCCCCCGGGCCTTCGAGCGGCAGGCACCGCTGGGGTGGGACGCCCGGGACCCCGGCCCGGTGGGCAAGGCCGTGGTCGCCCTGCTCTCCGACTACTTCACCGCCACCACCGGCGAGATCGTCCATGTGGACGGCGGATATCATGCCGTGGGGACGTCCGCCATCTTGCCCGGAGAGCCGGCGGAGGAGGAGTAGTCGCCGCGGGGACGGCGACGGGCCCAGAAGGCCGCGCCGACGGCGGCGGTCAAGAGGGCCACCAACCCCGCCATCGCCAGCGTCGCCCGGCTGCCTAAGTTCTGCTCCACCCACCCAGCCAGCGGACTGCCGATGGGGGTGGTGCCCAGGAAGACCCAGAGGTACAGTGCCATCACCCGGCCGCGCAGGTGGGCTGGGGTGTGCAGCTGGATGATGCTGTTGGACATCGCCGAGTAGACGATCATGCCCGCCCCGGCCACGGCCAGCAGAGCCATGGCCGGAACGATGCCGTCCATCTGCCCGGCACCGGCGAGGAAGACCCCGAACACGGCGCAGCCCGCCAGCAGTGCGGGGACCGCCGCCCGGCCCGCGTAGGCGACCCCCAGCGCTCCCAGAAGGGCCCCCACACCCAGGGAGGCCGAGAGCAGCCCGAAGCCGGTGGCGCCCACATGCAGGCCGTTGCGAGCCAGCGCCGGGACCATCACCGAGAGGTTGTAGGAGAAGGTCCCCACCACGAGCATGAGGAGGATCACCATCAGCACCTCCGGGGTGCGCCGCGCGAATGCGGCGCCTTCTCGGATCTGGGCCAGAGCTCCTTCAGTCGACCGGGGCCGGCGGCTCAGGTGCAGCTCTCGGGGGCGCATCAGCCAGAGCGCTCCGATCACCGCCAGATAGGAGATGGCGTTGAGGTCGAAGCAGAGGGCCGTTCCCACCGTGGCGATGAGGATCCCACCGACGGCGGGGCCGACCACGCGGGCCCCGTTGAACACCGTGGAGTTGAGGGCGACTGCGTTGGGGAGCTGGTCGCCGCCCACCATCTCGGGGACGAACGCCTGCCTGGTCGGCCCATCCACCACGTTGATGAGCCCGAAGGCCGCCACCACCAGGAACACCTCCCAGGTCTGCACCTGGTGCAGCCCCACCAGGATCCCCAGGACCCCAGCCACCGCGGCGAATGAGCTCTGGGTGGCGATCAGCATCCGGCGCTTGGGAAAGCGGTCGGCGAGCACACCCCCGAAAGGTTGGAGGAGCAGATTGGGAAGGAACTGGAACATGACCAGAAGGCCGAGCATGAAGGCTGAGTGGGTGAGCTGCAGGATCAACCAGGCCTGGGCAGTGGACTGCAGCCAGCTGCCGGTCACCGAGATCAGCTGGCCGCCGAAGAAGAGCCGGTAGTTGCGCGTCGACAGCGCCTGGAAGGTGCGCTGGGTTACGGCCAGGGGGGCGCGGATCAAAGCTCCACCTCACTGAGCTGCTCCAGCGCCTCCATCGCCCGGTCTAGGGCCACGATCTGGGCCCTGGAGAGGCGGGAGAGCCGGGCCGCGAACCATGCCTTCCGGGCGGCGATGGCGGCCCGGGCCAGCTCCTCGCCCCGTGCCGTAAGCCCCACGCGGACGCAGCGGCGGTCGGATTGGTCGCCCGCTTTGGAGATAAGGCCCCCCGCCTCCATCTGCGCCAGGAGGGCGGTCATCGAGGGCGTTCGCACCCCCTCGGCCTGGGCCAGCTCCGACACCGTCGCGCCGGGACGCCTCAGGAGGAACGAGAGGACCGGAAACTCTCCCGGCCTGAGGCCGATCGGGTCATGCGCCTGGCGAAGCCCCCTGGAAAGCCGGCTGACTACCCCCGGGAGCCGCTCCCCGAGCTCCGCGCCCACCGCCTCCACCCCGCGGTCGCGGGCCGCCAATGCGCTCACATGATTAGTTTACCTAATTAGAGCGCCTAAGTAAATCAGGAGATGCAGGACCCGGTGCCGGCGCGCGCCGTGTCGGCCAAGTTGTGGGAGATGTCGGGCACCACCTCGGCCGCGCTCAGTGCGTACCCCTCGTTGGGGGTCACCAGCGACTTGGCGAAAACGATCCCCAGGACCTGCCCGGAGAGGTTGACGAAGGGGCCGCCGGAGTTGCCTGGGATGACGTCAGCCTGCAGGACCAGGATCTGCCGCGAGACCAGCCCCTGGGAGTAGATGTCTCGGCCCACGGCTTCGACCGTGCCCCGGACCGCGCCACCCACCACCTGCTCCGGCCCGCCTTCGGGGTAGCCGATGACCGCGCCCTGGACTCCGCGGGGAGCGGTCTCGCTGAAGGTGAGTGGGGGAAGGTGAAGTGCAGGCACCCGGAGGAGGGCCAGGTCGACCTCGGGATTGAAGTACACCACCTCTGCTGCCAAGGGCGCCGTGGACCCGGGCACCTGGACCTGGACCGACTGGCCGCCGGCGACCACGTGGGCATTTGTCACCACCATTTGGGCGCCGACCGGGAAGCCGCTCCCTTCGATGAGGCCCCCGCAGCCACTGGTGATCACCTTCACCGTCTCCCCGGCGACCTGGCCCACCTGCGGGTGGGTGGCCAGATCCTGGGGGATCACCACCGGGCCTGGCAGCGGCGGCACCAGGGTGGCGAAGACCTCAGGAAAGGGCACCGCGCTGAGCAGGTGCTGCAGGTCTCCCATCCACGCCGGTCCGGCGGGCAGGGCGCGCGCCAGGGCGCGGAGGATGGAAGATCCCTGAATCTGGGTGGAGAGCTGGGGTATTGGGCCGGCAGCGAATATCAAGCCCAGGTACCAGCTGACCGCCAAGGTGAAGATCAGGTTCCAGGCCATTCCGGCCAGCGAGTCCAGACCCCCCCCGATCCGGCTCCGGAGGGCCGTGAGCCGCACCTTGGCCCCCAAGAGACCACCCAGGGCGTTGCCCAGAAAGCCGATGGCCAGAACCACGGCAATGGCCAGCGCCGTGCGCTCAGCGCTGGAAAAGCCATGCATCCGCGCTGGCAGGAGGGTGGCCACCCAGGAGCCGAGGAGGAGTCCTCCCAGGAGCCCCAGCATGGAGAGGACCGAGAAGGAGAGCCCACGCCGGTACCCCGCCACCCCGGTGATGGCGAGGGCCAGGACGATGAGCAGGTCAACCAGATTCATGGCGCGGCTGCGATCATGCGGGAAGGCCCGAGCGTTGCCCCACAATGGCGGCCAGGTTCGGTTCCCGCCCCGAGCGGATTTGAGGAACGAGATGCCTGAAGGCGAGCCAGAGGGGAGGGGTCGCCCCGGGCGCACCCCAGCCCAGAACGGGATCTACATCCCTCTGCCTCGGGACTGGCGCTCCTGCATCCTGCCCCTGATCGGGCTGGCCACCCCCGTGGGGCTGCTGGTGGTCAACTTCTCGGCCTGGGTCATCTCCCAGCTGGGCGCTTTTCGCTGGGGAGTGGCGGTGAGCGCGGTGGTCAGTGCCCTCATCCTCAACAGCCTCACCGGTCTTAGCGTCTACCGGTATGTGCGAAATCGCTGGCCGGACTTCGTGGTCAGCCGCCAGGAGAACGAAACCTGGGTCCTGGTAGCGGCCATCGTGATCATCTTGGCCGTGGCCGTCCTGTCGGCCCTCTTCTCCTATGTGGGTATGGCCAACCCCAAGCAGCTCCCCAACGGGATCGCCGTGGTGACCGGGTTCCTCGGGGTGGTGATCCCCCTGGCCCTGATCCTCGGGCTGAACCGCCGGCACTGACCTCAGCGGGTTTCCTCCAGGTCGCCGAGCACCTCCACCGCGCTTCCGTCCGAGATCACGGCCGCCGTAGCCAGGCCGAGAAAGAGGCCGTGCCCGACCACTCCTGGCACCTCTGCCAGCATCCGGGCCAGTTCGCGCCAGGGCGTCGAGCAGCTGGCCAGGTCCGCATCCAGCACCAGGTTGCCGTTGTCGGAGATGAAGGGCTCCCGCTCCCCGCGCAGCCTGGTCTTGAGCCGGCACAGGCGCTCGATCCGGCGCTGGGTGCCTTGCCAGTCGAATCGCAGCACCTCAACTGGCAGCGCCGCCCGCTCGCCCAGCCGTCCCACCTTCTTGGTTGAGTCGGCGACCACCCAGAAGCGGCGGCTCCGCTCGGCGACGATCTTCTCGCGAACCATGGCGCCGCCCGCTCCCTTGATCAGGTCCAGCCCGGGGGTGACCTCATCAGCGCCATCCACGTCGAGGTCCAGCCCTTCCCCGGTGTCCGGGAGGATGGTGATGCCCATCGAACGGGCGCGCCGCTCCGTGGCCTCGGAGGTGCAGACCGCCGACACCTCAAGCCCCTGGCGGACCCGCGGCTCCAAGGCGTCCAGGAACGCCGAAGCAGTGCGGCCGGTGCCCAGCCCGAGGCGCATGCCCGGCGCCACCCGGGCGGCCGCGAACTCTCCCACTTTGGCGAGGGCGGCGGGAAGCCGCTCTGCCGGCCCGGCGGTCAGCCCGAGCGCTCCGGGCCCGACCGCTCCACCGTGATCCGTAGCAGGACCCGGCGCTCGGCGACCATGGCAGCTCGATACTCGTCCCAGTTCGGGTGCTCTCCCACCACCGCGCGGTAGTACGCCTCCAGGAGGGGCAGGGCGACTGGGAGCGAGACCACCTCCGCCGAGCCCCACACCACTACCCAGGGACCGAAAAACCGATCGGTGAAGGCGGTGAGCGCCACCCGGGGATCGCGGCGCACGTTAAGCGTCTTCACCGCTCCCTCCCGGCTGCTGACCACCACCCTACCTTGAGCGTCCACCCCCGCCACCACTGGGGACAGCTGGGCGGAGCCGTCCCGTCGGTAGGTGGCCAGGACTGCCCGATGGTTGGAGGAGATGAAGGATAGGGCGTCTGCACTAGCCATCGGCGGCCTCTCCGGCGCCAACCCAGCGCGGCGCCCTGGAGCGGGCCCGTTCTATCAGCAGCTCCTGGATCCCTGGAGCATCCCCGGCCGGGTCTAGCCGTCTCCACACCGCTGACGACTCGAGCTTCCAGGATTGCCGGCGGTCGGCCCAGGTCAGCTCCAGGACCTCCTGCACCTCCCTCCGGCACGATGGGTCCAGTAGGGGGACCATGCATTCGACGCGCCGGTAGAGGTTGCGGCCCATGAGGTCGGCGGAGCCCATGTAGACCTCGGGGGAGCCGCCATTCTCGAAGACGAAGGCCCGGCCGTGCTCCAGGAAGCGACCGATGACACTGTGCACCGTGACCGTCTCACTCAGATCCGGGATGCCCGGGCGCAGAGCGCAGATGCCCCTCACCAGAAGGCGGATGGGGAGCCCCTGGGCGGAGGCGTGGTAGATGGCCGAGATCGCCCGCTCGTCGGTAAGGCCGTTCACCTTGCCCAGCACCCCGGCCGGCCGGCCGGCACGGAGGTGCTCGAGCTCACGCTCCAGCAGCGCCTCGAAGCGCTCCACCACATTGATGGGGGCCACCCAGAGGTGGCGGTAGTCGTGCTTGCGCGAGTATCCGGTCAGGTAGTTGAAGAGATCCGCCACCTCCTCGGTGATCTCCCGGCGGGCCGTGAGCAGCCCGAAGTCGGTGTACACCCGAGCCGTGACCGCGTTGTAGTTCCCAGTCCCGATATGGGCGTACTGGCGAACCGTGCCCTCCTCCTGGCGGACCACGAGCACCAGCTTGGCATGCGTCTTGAGGCCGGGGACGCCATAGGCCACATGGGCCCCCACCTGCTCCAGCTGCCGCGCCCAGCGGATGTTGTTCTGCTCGTCGAAGCGGGCCTTGATCTCGACGAGCACCACCACCTGTTTGCCGTCTTCCGCCGCCTGGGTGAGGGCGCCGATGAGGGGCGTGTCCCCAGAGGTGCGGTAGAGGGTCTGCTTGATGGCCAGGACGCGGGGGTCGCGGGCCGCCTGCTCGATGAAGCGCTCGGTGGTGGCGGCGAAGGAGTCGTAGGGATGCTGCACCAGCACGTCCCCGGCACGGAGGACGGCGAAGAAGTCCGGTTCCTGATCCTGGACGCTGAGGAGCCGGGGTGGAGTGGTGCCGCTGAAGGCGGTGTAGGCCAGGTCGGGGCGATCGACCGCCTCTATCACCTGGGCCAGGCCGGTGAGGTCCAGAATGCCGTCCACCGCCTGGATCTCGCTGGCGTCGATCCCCAGTTCGGCCTCCAGCATGGCAGCCACCTCGTCGGGCAGTCGCGGCCCGGCCTCCACCCGGACGATCGCTCCGAAGCGGCGTTCCCGCAGCTCCTCCTCGATGGCCGAGAGAAGGTTGGGCTCGTCCTCGTCCACGTCGAAGTCGGCGTCACGGGTGACCCGGAAATATCCGCGGGCCACTATCCGCATCCCCGGGAAGAGGCGGTCCAGCCGCTCGGCGATGATCCGTTCCACGGGCACGAACGGGCCCTGGGGCCCGGCCCGGAAGAACCGGGGCACCGCGGAAGGCACCTTGACCCTCGCCACCCTGGCCCCGGGGTCCTCGGGGTCGTCCAGCACCACCCCGATCGAGAGTGAGAGGTTGCTGAGATAGGGGAAGGGGTGGGCGGGGTCGATGGCCAGGGGGGTGAGCAGAGGATAGAGCTGGCGTTCGAAGAAGCGCGAGCACTGTGACTGCTCGTCGGCGGAGAGCGCCTCCTCCCCCAGAATGAGCCGGACACCCTGTTCCGCCAGCGCCGGAGCCACCTCCCGGCTGAGGCAGTGAAGCTGGGCCGCGGCCAGCTCCGAGCTCCGCCTTCGGATTGCCGCCAGCTGCTCCTTGGGTGTCATCCGATCCGGATGGCTGGCCTGAAGCGGCTCACCGACCTGGCGGAGCAGGGACGCGACCCTGATCATGTAGAACTCGTCGAGGTTGTTGGCGGTGATGGCCAGGAAGCGGAGCCGCTCGAGCAGGGGGACGCGCGGGTCACGCGCCTCGGCGAGAACCCGGAAGTCGAAGTCCAGCCAGCTCAGCTCCCGGTTGATGTAATTGGCCGGGTCCACTAGGGGATCGGCTGGGGCCTCGCGTCCCACCTCAGGGCGGACGCTGGAGGGCAGGGGATCGGGCACCTTGCAAAGCTACTACGGCGCGCCCCGCTTGTGACGATCAGCTTGCGCCGCAGCGTCGCCGAAGGCCATGGGCTAGGATGCGGCCATGAACGGGCGGCGGCTTCTCACGGCGGCGACGGCCGCGGTCCTTCTGGCCGGCTGCGGGGCGGTTGCTCACCACCGCAGCCCTGCGGTGGCCGCCAACCTCCTGGGCTCCTCGGGTACGGCGGCTCTGGGGACCAGCTTCGAGGCGAACTATTCCGGGACCGTGAGCATCACCTTGCAGGACGTGTCGGGGTTGCCGGCAGCGACCCTGCAGCAGCTGCAGCAGGCGGCCGGCAAACTCTCAGGATCGACCATCAGCGGCCAGATCATCTATCAGTCCAGTGGGACCGAGGAGCTGAGCTACAGCGTGCCCGCCCTCTTCCCAGGCACCGTCCACCTTCTCGAGGTCGGAGGCGCGGGATACGTGAGCCTGAACGGGGCCCAGTGGTATGCCATGCAGTCTGGCGGTGCGTCCTCTTTGCCCGGTGGCGCGGCGGGGCTCCAGACCCAGCTCCGCCAGCTTCTTTCAAGCCTCAAGTCGGCCACCAAGGTCACCGACCTGGGCAGCGGGGGAACCGTGAACGGCGTGCCCACCGAGCACATTCAGGCTGAGCTGCCGGGCTCGACGCTCTCCGCCGCATTGAGCGGGGCCCTGGGCAGCCTGGGGCAATCGACCGGAGCCACCCCCGGCGCCGGTATCCTCTCCCAGCTGGTCAACTTTGGCACCACCACGGTGGACGGCTGGGTGGCCACCACTGACCATCTACCCCAGCGGCTCACCTCTTCCTCCTCCGCCACGCTGGATCTGGGCGCCCTCTCGATGCTGGCGCCCAGCGGCTCCCCCCAGGTGACCGGGAGCGCCAGCCTGGACCTGCAGACGGCGCTCGACTTCAGCCGCTTCGGGGCCGATTTCGGGCTCTCCAAGCCGGCGGTGGTCCTGCCCGGATCGCCCCAACTGCCGCAGTCCTCCCTCAGCCAGTTCGCCTGATTCGCGGCCGCCGCCCCAGGAGGCGGTAGCCCCGGCTTCGGGATCCGCTCAGGGTGATCCGGATCGCTTCGCGGCGGGCGGCCTCCTCCGCAGTGTCGTCAAGTTGGGATCGGTCGATGGTGGTCCCCGTCCGGTCGGCGGCCGTGAACAGCCACCAGTCGGCGAGGGCCGGATTCTTGGGGAGCAGGGGCCCGTGCAGGTAAGTCCCGATCACTGATCCCAGGACCGCGCCCTCTGCCCCCGAGTCTCCGTCGTTCCCCCCGCCCCGCACGACCCTCCCCAGGGGGGCCAGTCCCGGCTCCAGGATGGTCCGGCCCGAATGGTTCTCGAATCCCACCAGCAGGGGATTGGCCAGGCCGAGTCCGGGGCTGGCGGCGACCAGGATGTTTCCCACCAGGCGGCGGCGGCCCGCCTCGGTGCGCAGTGGGAGGATGCCCAGGCCCGGAATGAGATCGCCGGCCGCCGTCCGGTAGTGGTCCCCCAGGAGCTGGTAGCCCGCACACACCGCCAGGAGGGGGGCTCCGCTGGACACCAGCTCCCGGAGCGCCGGTCCCTTGCGGGTGACCAGATCGTGGGCCAGGGCCAGCTGGTCCAAGTCCTGTCCGCCCCCGATCAGGAAGCCGGAGCACGACTGGATCTCCTTGGGGTCGCCGCCGTCTAGGCCCAGGGTCGCGACCTCCAACTCCACCCCCCGGAGAGTGGCGCGCCGGACCAGGGCCAGGACGTTCCCGCGATCGCCATAGAGGTTCATCTCACGGGGGTACAGCAGGCCCAGCCGCAGTGATCTCGATCCGGTCATCAGCCCTGAGTCCAGAAGGGCTGGGCTCCTCCGGTGCCCACCACCGCGCGGTGCCAGGCCAGCATGGCCGTGTAGGTGAGCAAAGCCGGGGCCGGCAAACCTGGCGCGGCCCTCGCGGCCAGCTCGTCCAGGGCCTCCTCCGCTCCGGGCCGGAGCAGGAGCCGTGATCCGTCCAGCCCCGCATACCGGAGACGGAGTCCCAGCTCCGCCGCCCGCCGCCCGCTCAGGACGACCCACCGCGGACCGCCGCTGGCCAGCCGCTCGAACTCCACGTCCCAGATCCAGGAGATGTCGGTTCCGTCGGCGATCCCGTCGTTGAGGGCCAGCCCGAGCACCGGACCGGAGCCTGCGCCGAGCACCGTCTCCAGGCTGGCCTCCATTCCCGCCGGGTTCTTGGCCAGAAGGAGGCGCACCTGCCTCTGGCGCCAGGGCACCACCTGGGACCTGCCGAAGGCGGGGCGGAACTCCTCGAGCCCGTGCCGGATCTGCTCCCAGCTCGCGCCCATCGCCAGTGCCGCCGCTGCTGCCGCCGCCACGTTGGCGGCGTTGTGGGCACCAGCCAGGGGCACCGGCACTGGCCCGGCGCCTCCCCCCGGGCCTGCCAGGGTGAGCTCCATGTGGTCCAGGCCAGCGGTGAGCAGCCGGGTCACTCGCACCGCCGGAGAGGGGCGGGACCACCCGCAGGTGGGGCAGCGAAAGTCCCCGCACTGACCGTAGTAGACGGCGTCGAACCGCAGGGATCCCCCACAACGGGGGCAGACCGGACGGTCGGCGGACTCGGGCAGCCCTCCGCGGTCCAGATCCCGGTCCTCGATTCCAAAGTGGGATGCATTTGGCCCTCCTTCCAGAGCGGCTATGCGCGGGTCGTCCGAGTTGAGCACCGCCACCGCCCTTTCGGGGAGCGCCGCCACCGCCTCCCCGAGGCGAGCTGCGACCTGGTCCACCTCGAAGGACCGGTCCAGCTGGTCTCGGAACGCGTTCAGCACCACCAGAATCCCTGGCCGCAACTCCTCGGCGGCCAACGCTGCGCTCAGCTCGTCGACCTCCAGGACCAGCCAATCCAACTCCATCCGCCCAAGGAGATCTGCCTGGGCGACAGCGGCGGCGGTCAGGCCGTAGATGAGGTTGGACCCGCTCTGGTTACCTCCGGTGCGCCACCCCGCTGCAGCCGCGATTTGGCGGAGGAGAGCCGAGGTGGTGGTCTTGCCATTGGTGCCCGTGACCAGGACGATGCCCAGCCGAGGAGATGCGCCCAGCTTGCGCAGGATCCGGGGGTCGATGGCCCGGGCAACGTCCCCTGGGAGCGTGGTGCCCCCGCCCATCCCCAGGCCCCGCGAGGCCCAGGCTGTGGCCTTCCCGCCCAGCACCGCGAGCCGGAGGCGGGGGTCCGCCTGGGTCATGCCGGCGCTGTGGCGCGGATCGGCACGCCCGGCAGGGCGGCCCTGCAGGCGGCCAGCACAGGCCCGGCCTCGGCGGCCCCGACGAGCGCGAAGAACGCCCCTCCGCTGCCGGTCATCGCCCAGCTCAGATGAGGTGCGGCGGCCCGCAGCCGGGCCAGCCGTGGCGAGATTTCCGGGGCGACCCGCAGGGCGGCCGCCTCCAGGGCGCTGCCGAAGAGCTCCGGACCCGGGAGCTCACCTTTCCCCAGAGCCTCCGCCACCGCCGCCGCCCGGCTGCCGTCGCTCAGCTCCTCGCTCCTCACCGAGGCGTACGCCCTGGCGGTCTCCACGGCCCCCAGGACGGCCACCAGGATCACCGTGGGCGCCAAGGGGGGGAGGGGAGTGAGCAGCTCACCAACCCCGCCCAGCAAGGCGGCTCCGCCGCGGAGGGCGAAGGGCACGTCCGCGCCGCATTCCAGAGCCGCCTCGGCAACGTCCACCGGCCACTCGTCGCCGGCGGCCAGCCGGAGCACCGCCGCGGCGTCGGATGACCCCCCTCCAAGGCCGCTCCTGGTAGGTATTCGCTTCCAGATCGCCACCGACGCCACCCCCCCGCCCCCCCCCCGGCGCTGAAGCGCCCCAGCCGCCCGAGCCACGATGTTGTCCGGCCCCTCAGGAATCCCGTCCCGGAACGGCCCCATGACCGCGACCGGCATCCCGCCGGGCGTGGGCGGAGCCGGGTCCAGCGCCGCCGCCACCAGGTCGCTCCAGGCCACGGTCTGGGACACGGCGGCCAGGAGGTGAAATCCGTCGGCGCGCCGGCCGACCAGCTCCAGGGCCAGGTTGAGCTTGGCGGGGGCGGCCGCGACTGCCAGCATCCGCCCTACTTTAACCGGCACTTGGGACCGCTCCCTCGCTGCCGTATACTGGCCGGGCACGAGGCGCACCGAGCGCTTGATTCAGTTCGCCCCACGGGGCTGCAAACGGGGATAGTCTTGGCCAACACCAGTTCAGCACGCAAGCGGGTACGCGCCGCTCAGCGCAAGCATGATCGGAACCGCTCCGTCCGCTCCGCGGTGCGCACGGCGGTGGCCAAGGCTCGCCGGGCGGTGGGAGGAGAGGAGGCGCCCGAACTCGGTCGCCTCGCCACCTCGGCGCTGGACAAGGCGGCCGAGCACGGGGTACTGCACCCGCGCAACGTGGCCCGGCGCAAGTCGAGGCTGATGCGCGCGCTGGCCGCGGCCACCGTTCAGCCCGCGGCCGGAGCTCGGCGCGCTGCCGCGCAGGGTACGAAGTCCAAGTCCACCGCCTCGCAGCGGAAGACGGCGGCAGGGAAGACCAAGCCCGTCACCAAGACGGTGCGCACGGCGCAGCGTAGCCGGCGCAGTGCGGGGTCCGAAGCGGACCGCGACTGAGGTCAGGCGGCGCGGGGCGACAGCTCCGCTGCCATCTGGGCCAGCAGGGCCTCCAGCCCTTGGACGGCGTCACGCCGACCCACGCGAATCTCCCAGTCGAGGTCGGCTAGGGCCACCAGCCAGCGCTGCAACCGCGGAGCTCCGGCCCGTCTCAGCTGCCGGCTCATCCGCTCGGCCTTCCATGATGGGATTGCTCCCGAGCCGCCATCGGCCATGGCGATGAGGTCGCGGAGCGCCCTGGCCAGCGCGCCGATGACCAGTTGGGGAGGCACCTCGGGGCGCGACAGGAGGCCGGCGAGGAGGCGTCCCACCCGGCTGGGCGCGTCGAAGATCGCGTCGGTGAGGCGGTAGAGCTCCCGGGGCGGCACCGGGGTGAGCAGCCGGGAGCCCACCTCCTCACTGATCAGTTCTCCGGGCCGTTCGGGATACAGCGCCAGCTTGTCCAGCTCCATCTCCAGCCGGCCCAGGCTCTCAGCGGCTACCTCCACCAGCTTCGGCGAGAGCTGGGCCGCGAGGTTCAGGCCCCGGGCCCGTACCTGCTGGTCAACGTGGTGTCTAAGCGCTGCCCCCTTCGGCCGCGGGACCAGCCGGACCTCGGCGCCCAGCTCGCGCAGGCCGCGGTGCAGGTTGTTGGTGGCCGGCACCACGGCCCGGACCACGACCAAGACCGCCGTGCTGTCCGCCCGGTGGGAGATGGCCCGGAGCACATCCTCCGTCTCCCGCGTTCCCCGGGGCCCGATCTGCGGGTCCCAGAGGACCACCACCCGGCGCAGAGCCAGGAACGGGGGGCTGGCCAGACTTCGCTCGATGGCGTCGCCGTCGGATAGGTCCCGGAACTCCTCCAGCCCCAGTTCGGAGCCCATCTCCTCCACCAGTTGGGTGCGGAGGGATAGAGCGGCCTCGGTGACCAGGTAGCGGTCCTCTCCGTGGAGAAGGACCAATGGCTCCGGCACCTCTCGATTATCGCGGCGCCGCTCCCGGCTTGCCTTGGGCCCCCTCAGCCCGTCAGCATTGGGTGCCAGTGCTGCTGTCTGCCTTCCCGAGCCCGCAACCCCGGTTGCCCCTGGGCACCCTGGGCGCTGAGTTCGCCATCGGGGCGACCTTCCTCATCCACATCGCCATCGTGGGCTACATCCTCGGGGCCGC
>JAKAXE010000126.1 GCA_021816695.1 bacterium
CAGGGTGGGAGTGGTGTTCGGCTCCCGTTCCCCCGAGCATGAGATCAGCATCATCACCGCCTGCCAGGTCATGCCGGTGCTGCGGGAGCTGGGGGCGGCGGTCCTTCCGCTCTACCTGACCAAGGATGGGCGCCTGCTCACCGATCCCGCCTTCGCCGAGCTGGCCACCTTCCGCCGCGAGCTGCCCCGGGAGGGCACCGAGGTGGCGGTGGAGCTGGGCAGGGGCCGGCTGCGGACCTCCGGGGCCGGGATGCTGGGCCGGAGCCGGGAGGTGCCGCTGGACCTGCTTTTCCCGTTGGTGCACGGGAGCCATGGAGAGGACGGGACCCTGGCCGCCCTTGCCGACCTCTTGCGCCTGCCTCAGGTCGGCTCGGGGACCATGGGCGCCTCCCTGGCCATGGACAAGTACCGGTCCAAGCAGCTGCTGTCTGCCCTCGGCATCCCGGTGGTGCCCGGGCGGCTGGTGGTGGCCCCCGAGGGCGCCGCCGGGGCGGAGCTCCCCCTGGTGGTCAAGCCCAACCGCAGCGGGTCCAGCATCGGGGTGAGCCTGGTGGAGGAGGGGGCCGGGCTGGCACCGGCCGTGGAGCTGGCCCTGCAGTTCGACTCCGAGGCGGTCGTCGAGCCGGCCGTGCCGGGAGCGGAGGACCTCAACTGCGCGGTGAAGCGCCTGGGGGAGCGGGCCTCCGAGGTGGAGCGCCCCCGCAAGCAGCAGGGGCTCCTCTCCTATCAGGACAAGTACGTGGGTGGACCCAAGGGTGGGGCCAAGGGGAAGGCCGATCCAAGGCGTGAGCTCCCGGCCGCGATCTCCGCGGAGCTGCGCTCCAGGGTCCGGGAGCTGGCGGTCCAGGCCTTCGACGCCCTGGACCTCGGGGGCACGGCCCGGGTCGACTTCCTCCTCTCGGACCGGGGGGAGCTCTACGTCAACGAGGTCAACACCATCCCCGGGTCGCTGGCCTTCTACCTCTGGGAGGCCAGCGGGGTGGGATTCGCCGCCCTCCTGGAGGAGTTGGTCACCGAGGCTATGGAGCTCGGCCCGGGGCGGGACCCCAGCCTGCCGGGCAACCTCCTGGCGGCGGGGGAGCTGCTCGGCAAGTGAGGCGTCAGGCCCGTTGCCAAACCCGCTTCATAAGGACCTGGGCCAGCTTGTCCGGGTCATGGTGGGTCGTGAGCCGGGGGTTGGCGAGGTCGGCGAGCACGAACTTGGGACGCCCCCCATACTGCGCCAGCCGCCGCCTGTCGAAGGCGACCCGGCGGATCCCCGCCTCCACGGCGGCCGGGGAGAGGGGCAAGGCCAGGTTGCTGTTGGCCACCACGTAGTCGAAGAGCCCGGGCCCGACGTACTGGTCCAGGACCTCCAGGTGGTCGTGGACCGTGAAGTTGGCGGTCTCCCCTGCCTGGGTGGCGACGTTGCAGACGTAGACCTTGAGGGCCGGCGACCGGCGCAGTGTTTCCACCATCCCGTCCACCAGCAGATTGGGCAGCAGGCTGGTGTACAGGCTTCCCGGCCCCACCACCACCATCTCCGCGTTGAGCAGCGCCAGCTCCGCCTCGGGGTTGAGAGGAGGGTGCTCGGGCACCAGGAAGACCTGGCTGATGGGCCCCTTGGCGGTGGGCACGGAGGACTCTCCCACCAGCACCTCCTCCCCCGAGAGGGCGCAGAGGGTGACGCTCTCCAGGGTGGAGGGCACGATCTGCCCTCGGACCGCCAGCACCCGGCCGGACTCCCGCAGCGCGTGCTCGAAGTCCCCGGTGATGGCGGTCATGGCCATGATGAAGAGGTTGCCGAAGGAGTGCCCCTGCAGGGAGCCCTCCTCGAAGCGGTACTGGAAGAGCTCGGCCATCAGCGGCTCGACATCCGCCAGCGCGGTGAGGCACTGCCGGAAGTCCCCCGGGGGCAGGACTTGGTACTCCGCCCGGAGGCGCCCGGAGCTGCCCCCGTCATCGGCCACCGTCACCAGGGCCGTGACGTTGCCGCTGTGGCGCTTGATCCCACGGAGCAGGGTGGAGAGCCCGGTGCCCCCGCCGATGGCGACTATCCTCGGACCCTTGCGCAGCCGCCGGAAGTCGTACAGCCGCTCCACCAGCGTCTTGTCCCCGCCGGGGAAGGGGCTGAGCAGGGACTCCGTCAGCTTGTACAGCCCCAGCCCCAGGATGAGGAGCCCCACGGAGATGAAGAGGATCGCCCGGACCCACCGGGGCCAAAACTGCAGGGTGAGGTCGTAGGTGAAGGCGGGCAGCCGGGCGTGGAGGTAGAACTCCCTCAGGGCATAGCTGATCCCCAGGCTGATCGCCACGACCGCGAAGACGGTCACCCCCAGCCACCGCTTGACGTGCAGGCCGGGCACCAGCCAGCGCGTCACGCCCAGATTGAGCCGCGGCGTTCGCATGATGTGGCGGGATCGTACCACTGGCCGATCCAACCACCTGGCGGGATGGCCCCACCGAGCTATATTGGCCCCGCAGCCGGTGGCGCCGTTGCGGGAGGAAGCCATGGAGGTTCTGGAGACGGCCAGCGTGAAGACTGAGGCGCCGGCCCGGCAGGCCGACCAGCCCTTCGACCGGGAGACGGCGGTCGTCTACTTCCAGGGGAGGATGCGCCAGTACCGGGAGTGCCGCCTCGGCCCCATGACCCACGCCCTCCACTACGGCACCGCCTGCTTCGAGGGGATCCGCGCCCACTGGAACCCGGCCCAGGAGCAGCTCTTCCTCTTCCGGGTCCGAGAGCACTACGAGCGACTGGCCCAGTCCGCGCACATCCTCAACATGAGCCTCCCCCTGGACCCCGCACGGCTCTGCGACCTGACCCGCGAGCTCCTTGTGGCCAACGCTTTCCGCCAGGACGTCTACGTCCGTCCGCTGGTCTACAAGTCCTCCGAGGAGATCGGAGTGCGTCTCCACGGACTGGAGCACGACCTGCTGATCTATGCCCAACCGTTCGGCCGCTACATCGAGGCGGCCACAGGCGTCCGCTGCATGGTGTCCTCGTGGCGCAGGGTCGATGACAACTCCGCTCCGGCGCGGGCCAAGATCACCGGCACCTACATCAACGCCGCCCTGGCCAAGTCCGAGGCGGTGGAGAACGGGTACGACGAGGCCATCGTCCTGGGGCAGGACGGCCACGTCAGCGAGGGCTCGGCGGAGAACCTCTTCATCATCCGCAAGGGAACCTTGATCACTCCCCCGGTGTCCGACAACATCCTGGAGGGAATCACCAGGGACACCCTGATGCGCCTCTGGAGCGAGGACCTCGGGCTTCCGGTCCTGGAGCGCTCGGTGGACCGCACCGAGCTTTACATCGCCGACGAGGTCTTTCTCTGCGGCACCGGGGCCCAGTTCTCCCCGGTGGTGGAGGTGGATCACCGCCAGGTGGGAAGCGGCAAGGTGGGCCCCTACAGCCAGGCGCTGGGTGAGCTCTACGCCAAGGTGGTCCGTGGCGAGGTGGAGAAGTACCGGGAGTGGTGCCTCCCGGTCTACTGAGGTCGTGGGCGGAGGGTATCGTCCCCCTCCGCCAGCTCGCCGCAGGGTCCGTAGCAGTGGTGTCTCTTGCTAAGCGAACATGAGTGATGTGTAGGACTTGGTGGCATGGCATTACTGCGACTCAAGGCGGCGGCGGAGGTGCTGGGAGTGCACCCGGTGACGTTGCGCC
>JAKAXE010000127.1 GCA_021816695.1 bacterium
GAAGTAGCGGATGCCGGTCTCGAAGGCGTGGTCCAGCAGGCCGTGGGCCCGGGTGCGCATCGCCGCCACGCTCCGACTTCCCGGCAAATCGCGGCCGCGGTGGAGGTTGATGTAAGCGGGACGGCCGATGGCGGCCAGCCCCAGTCCGAACCGCGTCACCATGGGTCCGCCCGCACCCAGCCGCCTCATCTCCACGTCCCGAGTTTAGGTCGGACGGACGAGGCGGCCGGACTGCGGTGGATTCTGGGTGGCGCGACCCTGCGGTGCGACCCGGCCATCGCCGAGCTGCCGCGGCAGTGGAGCGGCCAGGAGACAAATGCGGCCTACGGGTCGGGCGATGCAGCGCCTCGCCACCCTGCGGAGCTCCCCGATTGGCACCCGGTCCCACATTCCGGGCGGGGAGCACCGTCGGCCTGGAAGGTGGTTGGTGCCGGGGCCGACCAGCTGCGCGCCGGGAGATCAGCCCCAGAAGACGGACGGACAGCGGTACAGCGAGGACCAGTCCGCCCGCCCTCGGATCGGATGCCCCAGTAGGATGGTGGGTTGCTGTGGAGGTCGACATCGCACGAAGGACCTTGCCGGTCTCGGAGGGGAGCATGCTCACGGTTCCCGGCCACCCATGGCCCCCTGAAGGGCGCCCCTCCCCAACTCGCCGGCCGGGGGACTTCTGGGGGAGGGTTGGGCCCGGGGTGCTGGACCGCCGCCTCTTGGCCCGCCCAGTTCGGTGAGCACCTTGGGGGGCGGCGGCTACCGAAAGCCGGGCCCACTCGTCCGCAGGGCTTTCAATCCGATGGTGGTGGGACTGATGCAGCTAGGCATCAGCCTCAAGGGGAGTCGGATCCTCGAAGTCAGGGGCCGGAGCACCGGCCTCGCCCGCAGGACCCCGGTCAACCTGCTGAGGCACGGAGGGAACGAGTACTTGGTCTCCCCGCGAGGCAACACGCAGTGGGTGCGCAATCTGCGCGCGGGTGACGGCCGGATCACCCTGGTTCTCGGCCGCCGCCGCTGGGACCGCCGCGCCGACGAGGTGCCGGACGAGGAAAAGCTCGAGGTTCTACGGGCCTACCTGCGCAACTGGAAGGTGGAGGTGGGGGCATTCTTCGACGGTCTGGGGGCCGACGCCCCGGATCTCGAGCTGGCCCGGATCGCACCGCGCCACCCCATCTTCCGGCTCAGTGCTCCGCCAGGATCAGGAGGAACGCTCCCCGCCGACGCGGCCGAGTGATCGGTTCGAGGCGTCAGCCGGGGACGCCTGTTGGCTGCCCGTCCTCAGCACCACAGTCAGCCTCGAAGGGAACCCGTCGAGGAGGATGAACTGGTGGTGACCGGAACTCCACGATCTCGGCGAGGGTTCTGGTCCACGATCGGGAAAAGGCTCTCTACGCCGAGCAGCTGGACTGCAAGGTGACCGATGACCTCACCGAGCGGCCCGGGATGGCGGGGTGGCCAGGTCAACTGTCCGCCGATCTCCCTCCCCGCTCGTCATCTCAAGGCCGGGGCCGCTCGTACTCAGACGTCCGGGATCTCCCGGGGTTGCCGCCCAGATCGCGGCCCCGATCGGGTACGGTCCCATGGCGGTGACTCGCCCGGCTCGGGAGAAGTCGCAAGGATGTCGAGTGGCAGACGGGCAATTCCGCGACGGAGCTCAGGCGGAGCGGCCGAGCCGGCGCCAGCGCCGCTGTCTCTCCTCGGCAAGCACCAGGCGAGCGGCGTTGCGACCTGGCGCCCCCATCACTCCACCTCCCGGGTGGGTGCCCGACCCGCACAGGTACAGGCCGCGCACCGGGGTGCGGTATGCCCCGACCTGGGGAGCCGGCCGGAAGGAGAAGAGCTGATCCAGGGACATCTCGCCCTGGAAGATGCTGCCCCCGATGAGGCCGAACTCCCGCTCCATGTCCGGTGGGCTGATCACCTGCCGGTGTACGACCGCACCGGGAAGGTTGGGGGCATACTCGCCAAGTAGCTCCACTACCCGGTCGCCGAGCCTCTCCCGCTCCTGCTCCCAGGTGGACTCCTTGAGATCGAAGGGCGCGTACTGGACAAAGCAGCTGAGGATGTGGCGTCCGGCGGGCGCCAGCGAATCGTCCTTGGTGGTGGGGATCACGCAGTCGAGCATCGGGCTCCGGCTGAAGATGCCCGACCTGGCGTCGTCGAAGGCCCGCTGCAGGTACCCCAGCGATGGGTTGATGATGAACTCGGGATGCTGGGGCCCGAGTTCCTTGCCCGGCAGCGCCCGGAAATCAGGGAGCTCACCCAGCGCCAGGTTGACCTTGGCCGAACCTGACCTGCTGCGGTAGCGGCGCAGCTCGGTGGTGAGGTCCGAGGGCAGGTTGGCCTCACCGACCATGCCCAGCAGCGTGGTGACCGGGTGGGCGGACGACATGACCCGGTCGGCACCGATCTCGGTACCATCGTCCAGGGCCACCCCCGTGGCGCGGCCATCACGGGTGAGGACGCGCTCCACGGGTTCCGAGGTCCTCACCTCGGCACCGAAGGCTCGGGCAGCCCGACTCAGCGCCTCGGACAGCGCCCCCATCCCTCCTCGCACGAACCCCCAGCCGCCCCGCTGGCCCCCGGCCTCCCCCATCCGGTGATGGAGGAGGACGTAAGCCGTCCCCGGCGTCTCCGGCCCCGCCCAGGCTCCGATCACCCCGCCCGGGGACAGCGCCCCCTTGACCGCCTCGTCGGTGAACCACTGCCCGAGATAGTCGGCGACCGACATGGTCATGATGTCGACCAGCTTCGCCCAGGTGCGGGAGTGGCGCATCAGCTGTCGACCCAGGCCCAGGGCCTCCCGGAAGTCGCCAGCACGGTGGGGCGGGAGCTGGGGAGGGATCCGGTCCAGGAGTGGCCGGACCAGCGCTACCAGCTCCCCCAGGGTGCGGTCATAGTCAAAGAGGGCCAGGGCGTCCCTCTCGGAGAGGCGGGCTATCTCGGCCGCCGCCCGGGGGACATCCTCCCAGTACAGGAGATGGCGACCATCTGGGAAGGGCATGAAGTACGCCGGGTCCAGGGGGTAGACCTGGTAGCCGAACCGGTGCAGCTGCAGCTCCTCGACGATCGCGGGCCGAAGCAGGCTCACCACGTAGGAGAGGACGGACACCCGATAGCCTGGCCAGACCTCCTCGGTCACGGCCGCTCCGCCCACCCGCTCCCGCCGCTCCAGCACCAGAACCCGCTGACCGGCGCGTGCCAGGTAGGCCGCACAGACGAGTCCGTTGTGGCCCCCGCCGATCACCACGGTGTCGTATCGGGTCGCGCCCCCTGAACCAGCGCTCACACCGCAATCCTCGCAGACCCGGGCGCCGTTCTGACCGGGGCGTGGGGGCGCTGTACGGCCCCACAATGGGGGGGTGGAGGAGGTCAGGAAGGCAACGGAGACCGTGCTCGTGGTCTTCGGGGCCTCTGGGGACCTGGCTCGCCGCAAGGTCCTGCCGGCGCTGCAGGCAGCCCGGGCCAGTGGCCAGGTCCGGGGTCCGGTGGCGGTCCTGGGGGTCGGCCGTTCGGACCTTGACGACGATCGGTTTCGCGAGCTCCTCGCCTCGGATTCCAACACCGCGGGGCTGGCCGAGGA
>JAKAXE010000055.1 GCA_021816695.1 bacterium
GTCGGATCCCGGCCGTGCCCCGGCCGGCACAAGCACCAGCCAGCTCGCCACGATGAGGACCAGCCCCTGCACCACCACTCCCCACCAGCCGAGAGCGGCAAGGCGCGGCGCCCACCGGGCGCCGCGGCGCATATTGCTTCCGGCCACCACCACCACGGCCGGCGCTGCCAGGGAGAGCGGCGCATAGGCCAGCGCGAGCTGGGGGTCGGGCATCAGGGAGACGGCCGTGTTGGCGCTGAGGTCGGAAGGGACGGCGAAGGCAGCTGCCAGGAACTGGAGCGCCCCGAAGACCAAGTAGACCACCCCAAGCTTGGGCAGCGCGACCGTGGTGCGGGTGGGGCCGTGCGCTCCCCCCGTAGCACCGCCGCCCGCGGCCAGCAGCACCATCGCCAGCAGAACACCGGTCCCCATGGCGGCGATTACGGCGGCGGCGATCACCGTTGACGGCGTGTCGGGATAGACCTGCGTCTGGCTCACGGCCTCAAAGACGCCGGCCAAGTGGCCAACCACCGCCAAAAGGAGCCCGGCCGCCAAAAAGCCCCGCCCCGGTCGCACTCGCCACCAGGAGAGGAGACCTCCGGCGGCGGCGACGACCGCGCCTGAGGTGAGGAGGAGGGCAGCCAGGGTGGAGTAGGAGACGTATCGCCCGACCGGTCCCTGACTCAGTGTGGCCAACAACCCTGAGGGGCCGAGGACCGAAAGGGTACCCCAGGCACCGTCCGTCTGGCCCCTTGCCAGGGCTTGCGGGAAGCTCAGCAGCGAAATGAACATCACGACCAGGCCGACCTGCCGGAGGGGCCAGCACAGGGCATCGCCCCAGGGCAGCCCCAGGGCGCGAAGCGCCGGGCGCCGTCTCCCGACCTGGAGCTCTCCGCCCATCACGGGACAGGATACGGGGCGAGCACCGGATCCGGCGGCTCCTCCGGCGGAGCTGACAGGGGTCCGCTCGGGTCCAGCGTCCCGGGCACCGGAAGTTCGTCTCAAGGCTTGATTGACCTGGCGGTCTGGCCCGGTGGAGGACAGTGGTCGTCTGCATGCCGGAAGCGGGGCTCGTGTGCCCCCAGGTACCGGTAGGCCGGAGGCCGCATCGATGGGTGAGCCGTGCTGCCCATCTTGGTTGACGTCGTGGCCGTCCGCGCCCCAAGTCCACCGCCTGGCGGCGCCGAATATCTCACCGGGGCGGGGCACAGGTCTATGCCGCCCTAGTGGCGGAGCGGGAGGGATTCGAACCCTCGAAGGGGTTGCCCCCTTACGGCATTTCCAGTGCCGCGCCCTCGGCCAACTAGGCGACCGCTCCCGATCACACGGATTCTAAGGGGCCGGAACCGGGGAATCAGTTTCCGGTGGGATTGGCGCATGATGGCCCCAGTTATGCGCGACCAGGCGGCGATCCTCTTCGACCTCGACGGCACCTTGGTGGACAGCGTTTACCAGCACGTCCTGGCCTGGCGCCGGGCCCTTTTCGACCAGGGCTTCGACCTCTCCGCCTGGCGCATCCACCGCCGGGTGGGGATGAGCGGGGGCCTGCTTGTTCACGCGTTGGGACGAGAGCTGGGGCAGGAGTTCTCGGTGTCCCAGGTGGAGGAGGTGCAGGCGGCCCACATCCGCTACTTTCACGAGGCTGGGGACCAGGTCCGTCCTCTGCCCGGGGCCAGCCACCTTCTTCGCGAGCTGAGCCGGCGCCACGTCCTGGTCGCGGTGGCCACCAGTGGCACCCGGGAGACCGCGGGTCCGAGTCTGCGGAGCCTGGAGCTGGGATCCGAGGTGCCGGTGGTGACCCGCGATGAGGTGCCGTTCGCCAAGCCCGACCCGGACCTGTTCTTGGCCGCCGCGGAGAGGTTGGGTGCCTCCATAGGGAACTGCATCGTCGTAGGTGACAGCATCTGGGACATCCTGGCCGCCCGCCGAGCGGGAGCGCTCGGAGTGGGGCTCCTCTCCGGTGGATACAGCCGCCAGGAGCTGGAGGTGGCGGGAGCTTTTCGCGTCTACCAGGACCCGGCGGCCATGGAGGACAGGCTGGACGAGCTGGGGATTCGCCGGTGAAGGTGCCCTCTGGGCTAATAGTTGCCGCCGCCTTCTGCTCCCTGGCGATCGCCGGGTGCCAGGGATCGGCCCCCCAACCGGTTTCCTTGCCCACTCCGCCATCCGGCGGCACGGCCGGCCTCACCGTCCTGAACGGCGCCTATTCGGTTGAGGTGTTGGCGGGGCCGGGGACCCAGTCAGAGGCCCTTCTCGCCTCTTCCCGCCGGAGCCCCACCTCCTATTCCATCGTCGCTACCCCGGAGGGTGCCTACAGCCTGCGGTTCTCGAGCAGTGGCGGTGGGTCTCAGAGCTGGACGGTGCGGCTGAGCCGCAAGCTTGGATGGGCGGTGGTGGTGGAGGGGGGGACGACTCACCTGGTGCTCAATCTTTCCGGTCTACAGGTGAGGTCCCTGGTGATTGCCGGTGGGGCCTACACCATGGTGGTTGACCTGCCTCCGGCTCGGAGCGAAGTTCCCGTGGAGGTGACTGGAGGGGCAAACCGGATGACCTTCGTGATCGCCAGGGGCTCCAGAGCGACGCTCCTCGCCGGCCCCGGGGTGAGCCGGGTCCAGGGGGGAAGCCCCGAAGGTCCTCGCCGCTACTTGGTGGGAAGCAGCTCCTCGGCCGCTGGGTACCAGATCCGGGTCACCAGCGGCGCCGCTCTGGTGGTCCTGTCCAGCTCCTGAGTGTCGCCCTGCAACCGGGACCGGCGGGTGGCGGAGAGGGCGGGATTCGAACCCGCGGTGGCTTTGGACCACACCGCTTTTCGAGAGCGGCACCTTAAACCACTCGGACACCTCTCCCCGGGGCCAAGATTGTAGGCCAGCGCGCAACGGGCCTCAGCTAGGCCGACTGTTCTGTAGCCGGGCCTTGACCCAGGACCCGATCTCCCGGGCGACCTGCGGACCGTGGGTTTCGTGAAGGAACTCGTGCCCGCAGTCCTCGAAGTTCAGCCAGCTGCCCCCGTACCGGTGGGCCACCCGTCCCACGGAGGCGGCCGGGATGGTGCGATCCTGACCTCCAGAGACGCAGAGCAGCGGCCCGGCGACCTTGCCGGGGTCGACCGGCACCCCGGGGAAGTAGGCCACCCGGAGGGAGCGGCCGGAGTCCGGAACTCCCTGCTGGTAGACCTCCAGACGAAGATGACGGGGGACGTTGTTGAGGAAGAGCGCCGTCGCCTGCCGGAGGGTGGGCTGGAACCTGGCCCCGGCCAGGATGGCAGCCAAACTGCTGAGGGAGGCCGGCAGCGTCTGCAGCCGAGGGGCGGCGGCCAGTATTCCCCTTGGGGGAAGCGGGGCCAGAAGCACCACCGCAGGCGGCCGGCGCAGCTCTGCCAGCTTCAGCGCCAGCAGGCCCCCCTGGCTGTGTCCCAGGACCACCGCATCCCCTCCGGTGGCGTCGAAGACCTTGATGGTGTCCGCGAGATAGTCGTCGAAGCTGATGCCGCGGGGATCCTGCGGCGGGACCCCGAGCCGGCCCCGGCGAGCCAGGGCCCGGGCGGGGAAGCCCATCCTGGCGAACTCCAGGAGGAAAGGAGCGGCGTACTCCGGCACGTTGGTCACCCCGTGGAGCCAGAGAATCGGCGGCAGTGAGGTAGTCCGCTCCGGTCTCACCTCGACTCCGGGGTAGCCGGCGACCGTGACCCTTTGGAGGGTGAGTGGAGCGCCCACCGGGCTCATTGGCGCAGCCGCTGGAAGAAGCCCTGCAGCAGGGCCGCGGACTCCTGGGCCAGGCAGCCGCTGGACACCACTGGGTGGTGGTTGCCGCTGGAGCTGGACAGCACATCGTAGGCGCTCTGGTCGGCGCCCTTGCGGGGGTCCAGGGCCCCGTACACCACCCGGGAGACCCGGGCCAGCAGGGCGGCCCCGGCGCACATCGGACAGGGCTCCAGGGTGGAGTAGAGGGTGGCTCCCTCCAGCCGCCAGCCGCCCACCCGGCGGCTGGCCGCACGCAACGACAGGAGCTCGGCGTGACGCGAGGCGTCCCGGCCCGCCTCGACTCGGTTGGATCCGACGCCTAGGACCTGGCCCCCTCTCTCCACCAGAGCCCCCACCGGTACCTCGCCCCTGCGCCCGGCTGCCCGCGCCAGGCGCAGGCAGCGCCGCATCAGCCCCAGCTCCCAGTCGGTCCAGGGTTCGGCACCGGGGGGAGGGCCCGATTGCAACTCCGGCCGCACTCGCCCCTCCTCCTATAATTGCCCCCCGCGCGGTGGCTATAGCTCAGTTGGTTAGAGTGCCAGGTTGTGGCCCTGGAGGTCGAGGGTTCAAGTCCCTCTAGCCACCCCAGCGGATCTTCCAGGGCATGCCTCAATTCGCCCCCATAGGCTCGCCGCCCGTGGGCGAGGAGGTGCTGTGGTATCCTCGGGGGGACCCAGGGTTCAGCTGGAGCCGGACCTTCCGCGCGGTGCGGACCCTGCGGCGACTTTCAGGAGGCGATTGCGCAAGTGCTCATAGGTGAGGCCAAGCTCGCGGTTATCGACGAGCACCGGCGCCACGAGGGGGACACCGGATCGACCGAGGTCCAGGTGGCGATCTTCAGTGAACGGATCCGCCAGCTGACCGAGCATCTCAAGGAGCACCCCAAGGACCACCACACCCGGAGGGGTCTGCTCAAGCTGGTGGGGAAGCGCCGCCGCCTCCTGGACTACCTGATGCGCACTGACATTGCGCGCTATCGCGCCCTGGTTGCCAAGCTGGGGCTGCGTCACTGAGCGGGATCAGTTGCCGGCAGATCGGGCCATCGCCCGCGGCCGGTCGGTTTATCGGAGTGCTGCTTTCAGAGAAGGGAGCGGCTGCGCCATCGGTCGTCGGGCCGGCGCGATTGGAGACTGGCGATCGGAGCCGAGCGCAAGTTCAGCTCTCATCTCCATTCCCTAATCGCGCCCCTGGACCGTTGCCCGGCCACCTCCATCTTGGGGAGCAGCGAGAAGGAGAAAGATGGAGCGGACCTACGTCTCGCGCACCTTCGAGGGTGCGGAGCTAACGATCGAGACCGGCTGGCTGGCCGGTCAGGCCAACGGCGCGGTCATGGTGCGGCAGGGCGACACGGTGGTGATGGTCACGGCCACCGCATCCCGCTCCCCGCGCCCGGGAATCGACTTCTTCCCCCTGACCTGCGACTACGAGGAGAAGATGTACGCCGCCGGGCGCATCCCCGGCGCGTTCTTCCGGCGCGAGGGTCGGCCGGGTGAGGCGGCAACCCTCGCCTCGCGGATGATCGACCGTCCCATGCGGCCGCTCTTCCCCAAGGACTTCCGCAACGACGTCCAGATCGTGGCCACCGTGCTATCCACCGACCAGGTCCACGACCCCACGATCCTCGCCCTGATCGGCGCCGGAGCGGCCGTCGGCATCAGCGACATCCCCCACGGCGGTCCGGTCGCCGCGGTCCGGATGGGGCTGTTCGACGGCCACCTGGCGGAGAACCCCTCCATGCCCAACCTGGAGACCAGCGAGCTGGACCTCATCGTGGCCGGAACTCGCGACGCCATCAACATGGTGGAGGCCGGTGCCCAGGAGGTCTCCGAGGAGGTGCTGGTCGAGGCGCTCTCCCGCGCCCATCAGCGCATCCGTGAGCTGGTGGCCATGATCGATGAGCTGGTGGCTAAGGTGGGCCGGCCCAAGTCCGACTACCCTCACGTGGGGGTGCCCGCGGAGATCAAGCAGGCGGTGGCGGACCTCGCCCTAGAGCGGGTCGACCGCGCCTTCCGCGAGGCCGACAAGGCGCAGCGGGACCGCCAGCTGGATGACCTCAAGGCTGAGGTTCAAGAGCAGATGGGGTCCCGCTTCCCCGATCGGGCAGGGGACATCTCGGCCGCCTTCGAGTCGGTGCTCAAGGGCGCGGTGCGTCGGGCCATCCTCAACGAGGGGATCCGCCCGGACGGCCGGGGTCTGGATGAGATACGGCCCATCTGGTGCGAGGTGGGAGTGCTGCCGAGAACCCACGGCAGCGCGGTCTTCACCCGGGGACAGACGCAGGCTTTGTCCATCGTAACCCTGGGTACCAGCTCCGATCAGCAGCGGCTGGATGGGCTGGGGCTGGCGGAGTTCAAGCGGTACATGCACCACTACAACTTCCCGCCCTTCTCCGTCGGCGAGGCCCGGCCGCTCCGGTCTCCTGGCCGGCGGGAGATCGGGCACGGAGCGCTCGCCGAGCGCGCGGTGAAGGTGATGGTTCCGCCGGAGAGCGAGTTCCCCTACACCATCCGGGTGGTGACCGAGATCCTCTCGTCCAACGGCAGCACCTCGATGGCCAGCGTCTGCGGCAGCACCCTGGCCCTGATGGACGCCGGGGTGCCGATCAAGGCCCCGGTTGGTGGGATCGCCATGGGGCTGGTCACCGACGACCAGGACTCCAGCCGCTACGCCATCCTCTCGGACATCCAGGGGATGGAGGATGCCCTCGGCGATATGGACTTCAAGGTCGCCGGCACCCGCCACGGCGTCACCGCCCTGCAGATGGACATCAAGGTGAGCGGGCTCACCCCGGAGGTCTTCCGGAAGGCGCTGGAGCAGGCCCGCCGGGGCCGGATGCACATCCTGGACAAGATGGAGGCGGCCCTTCCCGGTCCCCGGGAGGCGATGTCCACCTTCGCCCCCCGGATCACCACCATCCACATCCACCCCGACAAGATCCGGGACATCATCGGCCCGGGTGGGAAGACCATCCGCCGGATCCAGGAGGAGACCGGCTGCCAGATCGATGTCGAGGACGACGGCTCGGTCTCCCTAGCCACCATCGACGAAGAGGCGATGAGCCGGGCGGTGGCCATGATCCGGGACCTCACCGAGTCGGTGGAGGTCGGCCGTATCTACAAGGGCAAGGTGGTTCGGATCATGCCCTTCGGCGCCTTCGTGGAGATTCTGCCTCGCCAGGACGGGCTGGTGCACATCTCGCAGCTCGCCGAGCAGCGGGTCAACCGGGTGGAGGACGTGGTCAACATCGGCGACGAAATCATGGTCAAGGTCACCGAGATCGACGACCGGGGCCGGGTCAACCTTTCGCGCAAGCAGGCCATCGCCGAGCTGGGTCACCAGGGTGCCAATGGGGCGGCCGGTGACGGCTCCCAGGGTGCCTGAGCAGGAACTCAGCCGGGCTCTCGGGCCCGAGGCGCGCCTGCGCCTCGTGGCCGAAGAGGTGGAGCGGTGCCAGAGGTGCCCGCTCCACCTCACCCGAACCCGGGCGGTTCCCGGGTTCGGCCCGGCCACGGCCCGCCTGATGGCGGTGGGCGAAGCTCCTGGGGAGAGGGAGGACCGGGAGGGGCGGCCCTTCGTGGGCGCGGCGGGCCAGCTCCTGACCCGCCTCCTTGAGGGGATCGGCCTCAGCCGCCAGGACATCTTCATCACCAACGTGCTCAAGTCGCGGCCCCCAGGGAACCGCGATCCGCTGCCCGAGGAGGTAGCCGCCTGCGCCCCGTTCCTGGATGCGCAGGTGGAGATCATCCGGCCACAGGCGATCCTGCTTTTAGGCCGACACGCCCTGCAGCGGCTGATCCCGGGGGCTCCTGGCATCAGCCGCTGTCACGGCCAGGTCCTGAGGGTGGGGGAGAGGAGCTACTTCCCCTGCTACCACCCCGCGGCGGCGCTCTACAACTCCCAGCTCCTTGAGGTTCTGGAACGGGACTTCCAGGCGCTGCGGCGCCACCTCGACCGGCTGGCCGCACCGCCAGCAGCTCCCCCTGCAGCCGCGCCCGAGCAACTTGGACTCTTCTGAGGCGACCTCCCTGCTGGCCCCTCCCCGGGCCGGCACGGTCCGCTTCCTTCCGCTGGGAGGGGTCGGAGAGATCGGCAAGAACATGGCCCTCCTGGAGTGCGGCTCCGACGCCCTGCTCCTGGATGCCGGGCTGCGCTTCCCGCAGCCCCAGGAGGTGGGGGTCGACATCATCGTTCCCGACATCGCCTTCGTCCTCACCCGACGGGACCGTCTGAGAGCCGTCCTGCTTACCCACGGGCACGAGGACCACATTGGTGCCCTGCCCTTCCACCTTGCGGAACTGAACGTCCCGGTCTACGGGACCGGCGTCACGCTGGGGCTGCTGCGCAACAAGCTGGAGCGCCGCGCCCACCGCGGGGCAGCCGACCTGCGCGAGGTGAGGGAGGGGGAGCGCCTCCGCCTCGGGGAGCTGGAGGTCGAGTTCCTGGGGACGACGCACAGCGTGCCGGGCAGCTGCGGGCTGGCCATCTGGACCCCCGCGGGGCTGGTCGTGCACACCGGAGACTTCAAGCTGGACCAGACCCCGACCCAGGGTGAGCCCCCGAATCTGGCTCGGCTGGCGGAGCTGGGGCGCGAGGGAGTTCTCCTCCTGTTCAGCGACAGTACCAACGCCCCCAACGCCGGGCTCACCCCCTCGGAGGCGACGGTGAGACCGGCGCTGCAGGCCGTGATGACCAGGGCCGAGGGAAGGGTCGTGGTGGTCACCTTCGCCAGCAACCTGGCCCGAGTTCAGCAGGCGCTGGAGCTGTCCTGGGAGGCTGGGCGCCGCTCCTGCCTGGTGGGTCGAAGCCTGCTGCGCAACTTCGCCACCGCCCAGAAGCTGGGCCTCATGCCGGTCCATCCGGGACAGATGGTCGGCCCGCGCGAGCTGGCCCGCACTCCCGACCGCGACCTCTGCCTCATCGCCACCGGAAGTCAGGGGGAGCCGCTGGCCGCTCTCAACCGGATCGCCTCGGGGACCCACCCCTTCCTCAGGGTGCACCGGGGCGACACCTTCGTCCTGGCCGCCAACCCCATCCCCGGTAATGGTGCCGTGGTCGGGGCCATCGTCAACCGGCTGGTCGCCCAGGGAGCGTCGGTGCTCGCCGGCAGCGCCGATGGGGTCCACGCCAGCGGACACGCGGCTGCGGAGGAGCTGCGTTACGTCCTGGAACTCCTCCGCCCCGGCAACTTCGTGCCCGTGCATGGCGAGCCTCGCCACCTGGCCGCCCACCGCCAGCTGGCTCTGGATGCGGGGATCGACCCCACGCGAGTGGCGGTGATCGAGGACGGCTGCGCCGTCGAGGCAAGTTCGGAGGAGTTGCGCCTGGCTGGGTGGGTTCCCCCCGCCGAGGTGCCCATCGCCGCGGACCAAAGGACGCATCCCCGCAGCGCCACCCCCCAGGAGGTCGTGGAAGTGGTCCTCGGCCCGGGGCTGGGGGCCTGGGTGGGTGGCCCTTACCTGTCCACCGGCGGAGTGCGGGTACCTCTCCGCGGCGACCACCGCCGGTGGCGCCAGCATCTGGCCGGAACGGCCGGCGGAGCCGCACAGCTGGCCTCCCTGGGCCGCCGGCTAAACTCCCTGGCCGAGGAGGAGTGGAGGTCGGCCGGCGGCGATCCGAAGTCGGTCGTGACCGTGGTCACGCTGGCCCGGGAGTGAAGCGCCGCTCCATCCTCCTCGCGACGGTTCCGCTGGCGGCGCTCCTGGGGTTCGCCGGAGTCCAGGCCTGGCGACCTCTCCCGGAGCCTCGGGTCGCGGGTCCCGCCCACTCCACCCTTCTGTTCCCCGGACCACCTCTCAGCCCGGCCTGGCCAACCTACGGGCAGGCCGCGGTGGGAGTAGACGGGGTCGGGGAGGTGGCCGCCTCAGGAGCCCAGACCCCAGTACCCATCGCCAGCGTGACCAAGCTGATGACCGCCCTGGTGGTGGTCCGGGCGCATCCGCTGGCACCGGGGCAGTCCGGCCCCGAAGTTCCCCTCACCCCAGCCGACCAAGCCTTGTACGTGCAGGAACTGGCGGCCGGGGACTCGGTGGTGGCGGTCCAGGCGGGTGAGACCCTCAGCGAGCGGCAGCTGCTGGAGGGCCTGCTCATCCCTTCGGCCGATAACCTGGCGCGGGTGCTGGCGGAATGGGATGCCGGGACGGTGCCGGACTTCGTGGCCCGGATGAACCAGGAGGCGAGGTCCCTGGGAATGCGCCACACCACCTTTGTGGACAGCAGCGGCCTGGACCCCGGAAGTTCCAGCACCGCGTCCGACCTGCTGCGGCTCGCCGCCGCGGTGATGGCGCAGCCGGCGCTGGCGGCAGTGGCCGACATGTCCAAGGCCACCCTGCCGGTCGCCGGGGTGGTGCACAACTATGACTTCGTCCTGGGGCAGGCGGGGGTGGTGGGGCTGAAGACCGGATGGACGTCCTCGTCCGGTGGGTGCTTCGTCGCGGCCGCCCGGGATGGGATAGGGGGGAGGGAGCAGGTGGTGACTGCGGCTGTCCTGGGCGCCCCCGGGGGGCCCATCTCCGCGATCCGGTTGGCCGAGGCCGGGGCGGTGCGACTTCTGGAGTCCGTGGCACCCCGCCTCATCCTTCGCCCGGTGCCCTCCACGCTCCCGGTCTTGCTCTCGGGGTGGCACTCAGCGGTCCCACTCCGGGCCATACCTGTACTCCGGGTCGTGGGTTGGCCTGGGCTGACCATCCAGATACGTCTGCGGCGCCTCCACCTTGAGGCCTCACTTCCCCGAGGAGCGGCGGTGGCCGAGATTGAGGCGCGGACTGCCGGCGGCGCGGTGGGCACCACCTGGCTCAGGCTCAGGTCAGCCCTGCCGCCACCCTCGCTCTGGTGGCGCCTCACCCACTTCTGAAGCTGCTGCCGCAGATTTCCGAGCAGATGTGCGAGCCGGCTGCTAGACTGCGGCCAACGGGCGGTTTCCCAGTTCACGACCCACCAGCGCCGCCCCAGGGCGAGGAACTTCACTCATGGCGACGACAAGGCGCCGGGCGCCAGCCCGGGCGAAGCGTTCCGGGACCCGTACCAGGCGGCCTGCGAGAAGCACTAGGGCCACACAAACTGCGCCCCGCCTGACCCCCGACCAGAGGCGCGAACTCTCCGGCATCGGGACGCTGGCGCTGGGAGTGATCGGCGTCATCCTCCTGGGGTTCCCCCAGGCACCGGTGGCCCACGCCTTCGCGCGTGCGGTGTCGGCGACGGTGGGCATCGGCGGCTGGATCGTGGGGCTGGCGCTGATCGGGGCGGGGCTGGCGATGCTGGCCAGCCGTGGGCCCAGGCGGAGCCTGGGAACGGTGCTGGTAGCGCTCACCGTGAGCTGCCTGGCGGCCATCTCCATGGCGGCGATCGCCGGCGCCGGCTACGGAGGCGCGGTGGGACGCGCGATCGGCCCCCGTGCTGCCTTCGTGGTGGGCGCACCGGCCATGCTGGTGGCGCTGGGAGCCCTGGGGCTCGCGGGGCTGGTGCTGGCCCTCGACCTCGCACCTTCGCGGATCTCCGGGTCAGCTCTCCGGGGCGTGTCCAGACTCCTCGGGCCGCTCTTCGCCCCCAGCCCACCGGCGGCGCGCGCATCCCTCCCAGCTCCGGCCCCTGCCCCGCTCGACCTGCAACTGGCGGTTCCCGAGCCCGAGGCTTCCCCGGTGGATGGCCCGGTGCTCCCGCCCGAGCCGTTCCAGCGCATCTTCGAGGAGCTGGAGGTGGAGGAGGAGCCCACCACCACTCCGGCGGCTCTTCCTCTGCCCGTGCCCCCGCCGCTGGACCTCGAGGATGATCCCGAAGGACCCGAGCCGAGCTGGGTGATCCCCAGCCTGGATCTCCTCGACTCCGCACAGGGCAAGCGGGAGCGGCTGCGGGACGAGATCCGCAGCCGCATCAAGACCATCGAGGCCACGCTGGCCAACTTCGGGGTGGAGTCCAAGGTCATGGGCGTCAACGCCGGCCCCACCGTGACCCAGTACGAGCTCCAGCCGGGGTCCGGGGTGCCGGTGCGCCGGGTGCTTGCCTATCAGACCGACCTCTCCCTGGCACTGGCCGCCCCCATCCGCATCCAGGCCCCCATCCCCGGCAAGTCAGCCATTGGGATCGAGGTGCCCAACAAGGCGGCGCAGCTGGTCACCCTCAAGGAGGTGGTCCAGGCCCCCTCGTTCCACGAGATGAAGAGCGGCCTCTCGGTGGCCCTAGGTGCGGACGTAAGCGGCCGCCCGGTGCTGGGTGACTTGGCGGCCATGCCCCACCTCCTGATCGCCGGTGCCACCGGGTCGGGGAAGAGCGTCTGCATCAACGCGGTCCTGGCCGGGCTTCTGCTCCAGTCCACCCCGCGGGAGCTGCGGCTGATCCTGGTCGACCCCAAGCGGGTGGAGCTCAGCAACTTCGCCGGCCTGCCCCACCTTCTGGTGCCGGTCGTGGTGGAGCCCGAGGGTGCCGTCGCCTCGCTGCGCTGGGCCGTGGTGGAGATGGAGCAGCGCTACAAGCTCTTCGCCGGCAACGGGGCGCGCAACATCACCGTATTCAACGAGCGGGCACCTCAGCTGGGGCTTCGCCCCCTTCCCAAGATCGTGATCGTGATCGACGAGCTGGCCGACCTGATGATGGTCGCCGCCAGCGAGATCGAGGACCTGATCTGCCGGATCGCCCAGCTGGCCAGGGCGGTGGGCATCCACCTCATAGTGGCCACCCAGCGCCCCTCCGCCGACATCATCACCGGTCTCATCAAGGCCAACATCCCCTCCCGCGTGGCCTTCGCGGTGAGCAGCGGGGTGGACTCCCGGGTGATCCTGGACGAGATGGGAGCGGAGAAGCTGCTGGGAAGGGGCGACATGCTCTACCTGCCCATAGACGCGGGCAAGGCGACCAGGCTCCAGGGCGCCTACGTCTCCGACCGGGAGCTGGATCAGCTGATCGGCTGGTGGAAGGCCCAGGGGACCCCGGCCTACCAGGAGGAGATACTTCAGGCGGCGGCCCTCGGGCCGGTCCCCGCGGACGGCGCCGCTCGCCGCGACCCCCTCTTCGAGCGTGCCGGCAGGATCGTCATCGGAGAGGGCCGGGCGGCCACCTCCCTGCTCCAGCGCCGGCTCCAGGTGGGCTACACCCGCGCGGCGCGCCTCGTCGACCAGCTGGCAGAGGCCCGGGTGGTGGGGCCATACGAGGGCAGCAAGTCGCGCGAGGTGCTGATGACCCTGGCCGAGCTTGAGCAGCTCCTGGACTCGGGCGAGGGGGAGGAGTAGCCGCTACCCTTGTGGCATGGCAGCCACTGAGCATTCCTTCGACGTGGTGTCGGACTTCGATCGCCAGGAGCTGGTGAACGCGGTGGAGCAGGCCCGCCGCGAGATCTCCACCCGCTATGACTTCAAGGGCGTGGTAGCCGAGATCGACCTCCAGGAGAAGGAGATCGTGATCCTGGCGGCCTCCGACGGCCGGGCCGACGCCGTGCTGGACGTGCTCAAGAGCAAACTGGTCCGCCGCAATCTCTCCCTCAAGATCATCCGTCCGGGCAAGCCGGAGCCAGCGGCCAAGGGCAACGTGCGGGTGGCTGTGGCCATCCAGAAGGGAATCGACGAGGACTCGGCCCGTGACCTCAGCAAGCGGATCAAGGCCGCTCATCCCAAGGTGCAGGTGCGCATCCAGGGTGACGAGCTCCGGGTGGTGAGCCGGGACAAGGACACCCTGCAGTCGGTGATCCAGGATCTGCGCGAGCTGGACCTGCCGCTGCCCCTGCAGTTCACCAACTACCGCTGAGCCGACAGGCCGGACCCTGGCCACCGATGGGCCCCCCAACCAGGATCCAGGAGCTGGCTTTTGAGGTGGTGCGCCGGGCTTCGCTTCCTCCGACCACCTCCATCGCCACGGCCGAGTCCTGCACCGGGGGACTGCTGGCCTCCCTTCTAACCTCGGTCCCCGGGGCCTCGGTTGCCTTCCTCGGGGGGGTGGTGGCCTACTCCAACCAGGTCAAGGTGTCCCAACTGGGGGTCCCGGCGGACCTTCTGGAGCAGGTGGGCGCGGTGAGCGAAGAGGTGGCGTTGGCGATGGCCGAGGGTGTGCGCCGGGCGCTGGGTGCCCACCTGGGGGTGGGCATCACCGGCGTGGCTGGCCCAGGTCACTCGGAGCTGAAGCCGCCCGGACTGGTCTACGTGGCCCTCGCCGCTCCGGGGGGAGCCCGCTGCAAAAGGCTGGTGGACGACCTTGGACGAGAGGGGAATCGCCTCGCAGCCGCCTCCCTGGCCCTCCAACTGCTCTCCGACCACCTGCCTGCCACGGGTGCCCCCCGGGCGGACTGACAGTGGTGCTACACTACCGAACACCCGTTCTGCCCATATTTGATTGGAGACACTGCAGATGAGCGCTACACTCGAGCTCCAAGGGCACTTAGACGCCCCATTCCTCAATGACCGGAAGGAGGCCCGTTTGACCACTGAGAGGGAGCGGGCGCTTAGCAGCGCACTGGCCCAGATCGAGCGCAGCTACGGGAAGGGCGCCATCATGCGCCTCGGGGACGCGTCCGCCGCGCGGGGGGTTGAGGTGATCTCCACCGGCGCTCTGACCCTGGACCTGGCGCTCGGGGTGGGGGGGATCCCGAGGGGCCGGATTGTGGAGATCTTCGGCCCCGAATCCTCCGGAAAGACCAGCCTCAGCCTGCACGTGATCGCTGAGGCCCAGAGGCTGGGCGGGGTCGCAGCCTTCATCGATGCCGAGCATGCTCTGGACCCGGCCTATGCCGCCCGGATCGGGGTGAACACCGACGACCTTCTGATCTCCCAACCGGACACCGGGGAGCAGGCGCTGGAGATCGTGGAGGCGCTGGTGCGCAGCCAGGCCGTCGACGTGGTGGTCGTGGACTCGGTCGCCGCCTTGGTTCCCAAGGCCGAGATCGACGGAGAGATGGGGGACACCCACGTCGGCCTCCAGGCCCGGCTCATGTCCCAGGCAATGCGCAAGCTCACCGGGGCCATCAGCCGCTCCAACTGCGTGGTGATCTTCATCAACCAGCTGCGGGAGAAGGTCGGGGTGATGTTCGGCAACCCGGAGGTGACCTCGGGCGGCCGGGCCCTCAAGTTCTACGCCTCCGTGCGCCTCGACATCCGCCGGATCGACTCTCTGAAGCAGGGGATGGACGTGATCGGCAGCCGGGTCAAGGTGCGGGTGGTGAAGAACAAGGTCGCCGCCCCGTTCCGGGCGACCGAGCTCGACCTCCTCTACAACGAGGGGATCTCCTGGGAGGGAAGCGTGCTGGACGGGGCCATCGAGGCCGCCGTGGTCGAGAAGAGCGGAGCCTGGTTCAGCTACGGGGAGACGCGCCTGGGACAGGGTCGGGAGAACGTGCGCGAGCTGCTCAAGGGAAATCCCGAGCTCACCGCCGAGATCGCCCGCAAGGTGCGCCAGGCGGTGCTGGGTGAGCCGGTCGCCGTGACTTCCGAAGTGGGCTCTGGGGAGGAGGCTGCCCTGGCCTAGCCGGACGGGTTTCTCCGGGGTCCCTTGAGGGCGGCCTCCAGGCGCTAGAATCCCATCAGGTTTCCTTAGATCTCTACGTCCCT
>JAKAXE010000128.1 GCA_021816695.1 bacterium
GGCCTGGGGAATTTCAGTGATCGAGAGTGGGGAATTTCGGTGATAGGCAGCAGTGCATCTGCGCTGGCGCCGGCTGATATCGCCCGGCAGGCGGGGTGCACCGCGTCGCTGGTGGTCCTCATGCGAGCAGGGAGCTTCACGTCGGGCGTCGCGGACGAGTGGTCACGCCGATTGGGACGGCCGACGATCGGGGATCGAGAGGCGATCCTGCTTGGGGTTGGTCGCGGGATCTCGCTGGCGGCCATGGTGCGGTCGTTGGGGAGGCCGACACCGACGGTCAGCCGAGAAGTAAAGGCAAGCCGGTCGAAGCCAGGGGAATACGGCCTGGACCCGAGTTCGACAGCGTGGAGGGTACTTTGGGGCTGGGATCGGCGTGATCTGAGTTCATTCGGGTGCGAGCGGCAAGGTCCCGGGGTGGGATCGTGTGGGCAAACGCTAGCCCGCCACTAGCAATATGGATGTGCTAGTATCAGTGGGCATGTATTTGCGCACCATCCGGCGGCGCAACAAGGACGGCTCCGTGGTCGAGTACCTGCAGCTGGCTCACAACGTGCGCCGGCCCAACGGTGTGGTGTGTGCCGAGGTGGTCCACAACTTCGGCCGTGCCGATCAAGTCGATCGCGAAGCTCTGCACCGGCTCGCTCGCAGCCTGCATCGACTGGATGAAGGCGAGGGGTTAGATGCCGGGCTGGTGGTTCAACGCTCCCGGCCACTGGGCGGAGCTCACGTCCTGCATCACCTGTGGGAGCAACTCGGGATTGCCGGGCAGCTGCAAGAACTGCTGCGGGAGCGGGAGTTCGAGAGTGATGTGGAGCGGGTGCTGTTCGCCCTGGTGGCCAACCGCTGCCTTTCGCCCAGCTCCAAGCTGGGAGCCTGCGAATGGGTGGCCCAGGACGTGGCCATCCAGGGGCTGGAGCAACTGGAGGTACAACAGGCATACCGGGCCATGGACTTCCTCCTGGAGAACCAGGAGGAGGTGCAGGAGCGGGTCTTCTTCCAGGTGGCGGAGTTGCTGCAGCTGGAGGTGGACCTGATCTTCTTCGACACCACCTCCTCGTACTTCGAGATGGAGGGCGAGGATGAGGAGGAGGGCCTCCGCCGCTTCGGATACAGCCGGGACGGCCGGCCAGACCGGGCCCAGGTGGCGATCGGCTTAGCCGTGACCAAGGAGGGGATCCCGGTGCGTTGCTGGGTGTTCCCCGGCAACACCGCCGATGCCTCCACCGTGGAGCGGGTGAAACAGGACCTGCACGGCTGGAAGCTGGACCGGGTGGTCCTGGTGGCCGACCGGGGCATGAGCAGCAAGGAGAACCTGCAACTGCTGCGCCAGGACGGGGGCCAGTACATCATCGGGGAGCGCATGCGCTCTGGGGTTCCGGTGGTGGAGGAAGCGCTCTCGCGCGCCGGGCGGTACCGTCTGCTCCAGGACAACCTGGAGGTGAAGGAAGTGGTGGTGGGCTCGGGGCGGAAAGCGCAGCGGTACGTGATCTGCCGCAACCCCGAGGAGGCGGAACGGGACCGAGCCCGGCGGGAGCTGCTACTGCAGGAGTTGGAGCAGGCCCTGCTGGAGCTCGACCAGACCGCCGTCCACCAGCGCCGCGCCTGTGCTCTGCGCATCAGCCGACGTTTTGGGAAGTACGTGCGCCAGCTACCGGACGGCCGGCTGGTTATGAACCGGGAAGTGGTCGTCCGGGAGGAGCGGCTGGACGGCAAGTACTTGATCCACACCAGCGACCAGCAGCTCAGCACCGAGGAGGTGGCGCTGGGTTACCGCCAGCTGCTCCAAGTGGAGCGGGGATGGCGGGACCTCAAGCAGGAACTGGAGCTGCGGCCCATGTTCCATCGCAAGGAGGACCGCATCCGGGCCCATGTCCTGCTGTGTTTCCTGGGGCTGCTGCTGATCCGAGTAGCCGAGAACCGCACCCAGCAGGCCTGGCCCCGCATCCGTCGGGAGCTGCAGCGGCTGGTGCTCGTGGACCTGAGTGGTCCCGCCGGCCAGGTCTCCCAGACCTCCAAGCCCTCCTCCGCCCAGACCCAATTGTTTGAGGCTCTCCAGGTGCCAGCTCCAATTCGGGTCCGGGCCGCCTCGAGTTCACGCCAGCCCGAAGCCGCGTAGGCACACGCCGGCTCCCGCCGCCGCCCCGTTCAGTGAACTCAAGCTGATCTCACCCACGCGCCCCTCTCCACAGAGGTCACTGTCGAACTCGGGCTGGAGCGCTTACCAGGGCTCCGTCAGCAGACGCCTGCCCTGGATCCAAGCACCAACGGGACCGTTTTGCGCTGCCAGAAGTACCGAGAGGATCTCGTAGGGTGCCGTCAACCCGTTGCGAGCCACGTTCACCGCTAACCACGCCCGGGCGCTTCCAGGGGCGCCATCTCCTCATGGTTCGCCTGCTGTTGCCGTGGGTTCATGAGCGGCCAGGGAGAGGCGGACAGAAGCCACCCAGGCTGAGCATCGCGAGGGCGATGAGAGTCTCTGGGGACTGGCAGCCGACGGCGATGCGGATGATGAGTTGGACCTTGGTTTTTCAACTCTACACTCGGCCATTGGTCAGGCGCTAGTGAATAGCGGCGAGGATGGCGGGGCGGGAAGCGGTTACTGCGCGCCAGCTTGCCGAACGCGGGCAGCCGACAGCGGCGAGCCTCGTGCAGCCCTGATCGCGGTAGCGTCGTCATCCGCCCCGATAACGATGCGGTCCGAGTGCACAAAATCGTGAACCGCCGAACCCTCCCTGAGGAAGTCCAAATCGGACACCACAGCCACGTCCGAGCGTCCCAGCACGCGCTTGGCAACGCGGGCACTTTCGACCGGCACGGCCGACTTGCTGATGACCACCGACTCCGCCGCCAGATGCCCGCCAATCTCACCCGCGACCCGTTCTACGTACTCCACGTCCGCCCGCCCATCTTGCTGCTGAGGCGTGCGCCCGCATAGGAAAGTGAAGTCAGCCTGGGCCACCGCCTGCACGTTATCCGTTGTAAACCGAAGACGCTCGGCGGCGATCCCCTGCTGCAGCAGTCCCGCAAGGCCCTCTTCGACAAGGGGCAGCTGTCCCTGCTCGAGCAAAGCCACACGGTCCACCTAAACATCAGCGCAAGCGACAATGTGCCCCAAACGGCTCAGGCACACCGCTGTCGTGGGGACCACAAACTCGGCCCCGATGACAGCGATGCGGCTCATTTGGGGGGACCATTCGCGAGCCCTGGGTCTGGCCCGCCCGACCTATCCAGGGCTATCAGCACGTCTTGGGCGATTGGATCGGCAACAGAACCCAGCGGTCGGCCGAAGCGTATGATCCTCGCGCTCGGGGCAGTGTCTCGTACCAGGGACATCAACTCGAGATTGTTCCCCCGCGTATCCCGGCTAAGCCCAATCTCTACGAGAAGAAACCTCGTCCTCTTCAGAACCTCGGTACCCCCCTGAAGAACGGCGAGTTCCGATCCCTCGA
>JAKAXE010000129.1 GCA_021816695.1 bacterium
CTAGCGCTGCTTGGCCGGATGCGGAGCAGCCTGCCGGAACTCCCGGCCGTCTGCTTCGGCGCCCACATGGAGGCCGGTGGCTGGGCCCCCGAGGCGCGGCGCCTGGGCGCCGTCTGCTGCGCCAATTCCAGCCTCTCGCGGGTCCTCCTCCGGCAGCTTTCCCGGGTGCGAGCGTGAGCGAACCCGACCCCCGACAGCTGGCTCGGGAGATGGCTGGTCGTCTTTCTCAGGATCGCCGTCACCTGCACCGCCATCCCGACCTCTCCGGGGCGGAGGGGCCGACCGCCCAGTACATCGCGTCCCGGCTCACCGAGATAGGTTGGAGCCCCCGCTTCCTGGTGAGAGGGCGGGCGGTGGTCGCGGAGCTGGAGGGCGGGGCCGGCCCCGGCCAGCGTCTGCTGATTCGAGCCGACATCGACGCGCTCCCGATCCAGGAGCGGGGCCCCGAGCGGCCCTACCGCTCGGAAGTTCCGGGGGTGATGCACGCCTGCGGCCACGACGCCCACGTGGCCATCGCCTTGGGGGTCGCCGAGGGGCTGATGCGGCTCAGGGCGGAACTCCGCGGCGCCGTGCGCCTCGCCTTCCAGCCGGCCGAGGAGACCGCCGGAGGAGCGGACGAGATGATCCGGGAGGGGGTCATGGACGACCCGCCGGTGGAGGGGGCGTTGGGCCTCCACATCTGGAGCGGGGTGCCGGCGGGCACGGTCGGGGTTCGTGATGGGGCGATCTTCGCCTCCGCCGACGAGTTCGCCCTGGTGGTGAGGGGTCGAGGCGGCCATGGGGCGCTGCCCCACCAGGCTCTGGATCCGGTCCCCATCACCAGCCTGATCGTGCTCGGCCTCCAGACCCTGGTGTCCCGGGAGACCTCACCCTTCGAGTCCGCCGTGGTCACCGTGGGGCAGATCCACGGCGGTCAGGCGTTCAACGTCATCCCCGAGGAGGTGCACCTCACCGGCACCGTCCGAGCCTTCAGCGCGGAGACCCGGCTGCGCCTCCTGCGGAGAATCGAGGAGACCGCCGCCGGGATCGCTGCCTCCTTCGGCGCTTCGGCCGAGACCGTGGTGGGGGCCGGCTGCCCTCCGGTGGTCTCCGACCCCCGGATGGTGTCCCTGGTCCGGGAGGCGGTGGCCGCCAGCCCCGGAGTTCAGCTGGTGGAGCCGGACCCCATCACCGTGGGGGACGACGTGGCCCTCTTCCTGGAACGGGTGCCGGGATGCTACTTCCTGCTCGGCGGCGGCAACCGCGAGGCGGGCATAGCGGCTCCGCACCACCACCCGGAGTTCGACCTGGACGAGGCGTGCCTTCCCGTAGGAGTCGAGGTCATGCTGCGGGCGGCCCTCGCCTTCTGCTCAGGCGGGGGATGAGTTGCTCCTCAACCCGCCCCCCTCGAGGTGCGAACATTGCGGCAGCGACCCCGCACGATGGGAGTCGTTGGACGGGCCCGAGCGGCTGGTTCGGCTCGAGGACGGCAGGGAGGTGGCGCGCCGCGGTCGGGGACACCTCTGCCCCACCTGCGGGTACCTGGAGCCGGTCGGCAGCGAGGGGATCCAGCAGGGCACAATGGAGTTCAGTAAGAGATGACCGAGGTTGCCAGTCCACCGGAGCCGCAGATCGGGCCGGTCCGCATCCGCGACGCCACCCGACCCGCTCCCCGGCAGCTGGTGCGGTTCGCCTTCTTCCGCGTGGACCCCGCCTGGAGAAGGCTGGATTCCGAGTTGAGGCGGATGCACCGGGAGGAGTATTCGGCCCGCCTCGCGGAGCACAACCAGCGGATTCTCCTGCGCAGCTACACGCTGGTGGGGACCCGAGGCGACTGTGACTTCATGCTCTGGGCGGTCAGCGAGGAGGTGGACCGTCTCCAGTCCCTCTTTCAGGACCTCAACCGGACCTCCCTCGCCGGCTATCTGAGCTGCGCCTACAGCTACACCGCCATGACCAAGCGGTCCACTTACGTGGACGCCGAGCACCCTCAGGCCGGGGGGACCACCGACCGTCTGATCCTGGCCCCCGGGAAGCTGCGCTACCTCTTCGTGTACCCCTTCGTCAAGACCCGGGCCTGGTGGTCACTCCCGGACGAGGAGCGTCAGCGCATGATGCAGGAGCACATCCGCATCGGGCACCTCTTCCCCAGCGTGAAGATCAACACCACCTACTCCTTCGGCCTTGACGACCAGGAATTCGTGGTGGCCTTCGAGACCGACAGCGCAGCGGACTTCCTGGACTGCGTCCAGGCACTTCGGGACTCGGAGGCCTCCTCGTACACCCTGCGGGACGTGCCCAGCTTCACCTGCGTTAGGGCCAGCTTCGACGATACGCTGACGGCCCTGGGGTGAGGCTCGGGCCACCGGTGGCGGCCCCGAGATGGTGAGGGAGACCGAGCCACAGGTCTTCCTCCTCAGCCGTCCCAGTGTGGACCGCCAGGCGATGCGGGCCTACCTGGAGGCGGTCGGGGGTGCCACTTGGCTCGACCGCCGACTCTCCGAGGCCGAAGGGAAGGTGAACGACGGCGAGCTTCTGGTGGAATTCGCCGGCCGAGCCTGCTACCGGAGTTGGGAGCCGGGGCTAAACCCCAACGTGCGCACCGTGCGCCGGGACCAGCGCGCCTACTTCCTCAACATCCTCTCCAGCCGTCATGGCAGCGTGCTGGAGCACGCCAACTACACCTTCGCCCTGCACGGCGTGAGCCGGGTGGCCACCCACGAGATCGTCCGCCACCGGGCCGGCGCTGCCTACAGCCAGGAGAGCCTGCGGTACGTGCGGCTGGTGGACATCGGGTTCCGGGTGCCACCGGCGCTGGAGCCGGTCCGCCAGCGGTGCCTGGAGATCGTCGAGCAGCTGGAGGAGTTCCAGGTGGAGGCGGCCCGGGAACTGGGCATCGACGCCGAGGGCGTCCCCTTCCACGTCAAGAAGGAGGTGACCTCGGCGCTGCGCCGCCTCGCCCCCATCGGCCTCAGCACCGACCTGGTGATGACCATGAACCTGCGCACGCTGCGCCATGTGGTGGAGATGCGCACCGCTCCCGGTGCCGAGGAGGAGATGCGACTAATCTTCTCCAGGATCGCCGAGATCATGGTTAGGGAGTCATCGGGGGTATTCCAGGACTTCCACCGAGAGGACGACGGCAGCTGGGTGCCCGCCCACAGCAAGGTGTGAGCCATCGGGCGGTGGCTTACGATGGGGCTGTGAAGTCATGGAGGCGTGCCCCTGACCCCCGGGTCGCGGCCGATCCCGCCCGCCTGCCCCCGGGGCAGGTCCTCACCGAGAAGTGGCCGGTCCTCCACTACGGATCGGTGCCGCGCTACGACATCTCCAGCTGGCGGCTGCGGGTCTTCGGGGAGGTGGAGCGCGAGCAGCTCCTCTCGTACTCGGAGCTGCAGGCCATGCC
>JAKAXE010000056.1 GCA_021816695.1 bacterium
CGGGAGCCTCCTTCGTGGCGGCGCCCTCGGGCGCCCTCGATATCCGCTCCTGGCTGGCGGCGCTGCTCTCACTGGGGCTGCACAATCTGGCCGGCGCCGACGGTCTGGTTGGTCTCACGGTGGTGCTGGGCTCCGCCTTTGGCTTGGTGCTGGCCGCCTCCGGGTGGCGGGCCAACGCCCATCCCCTGGCTCTTTTGCTGGGCGGCGGCCTGGCGCTGGCGGCGCTCAGCCAGCTGGCGGCCACGACCTCCACCTACTGGCTGGCGCTGCTAGGCTCCCTTGCCCTGCTGCTCCTTGCGGAGTTCAGGCGCGGGCGGCGCTGGGCCGCGGCCGCCCTGGTAGGGCTCTGCCTGCTCGGGGCCAACCTGGAGTCGGCCGCGGTGCTGGTGCCGCCCGCCCTTCTGCTCATCGCCGCCGCCGACCGGCTCGGGCCGGAGCCGCCGGAGGCCCGGCTTCCCTGGCTCTTGGCCCCGGCCGCCGCGGTGGCGGTCATGGTCGGCCCCCTGGGGCCGGGGATCTACTCAGCACTGCCGCTGAGCCTGGGACAGGGCGGAGAGCACCCGCTTCTCGCCCTCTGGTCCAGCCCCAACTTCCACCCCTGGTCGATGCGGGTGGTGGAGCTGGCTGCCCTACTGCTGCTGGGGGCATACCTCTTGGCGGGCCGCCGTCTGCGCGCAGGCGACGCCCTGGTCGGCCTTCTCGCTGCTGCGGCCTCGCTGCTCTGGTCCTTCTACCTTCCTCTCCTGGTGGCCGTGATCGGCATCCAGGTTCCCCTCCTGCTCGAGGTGGCTCCGCTGCCGCTGGGCCGGGGCAAGGCATCCCGGGCCGCCGCCCTGGCGCTGGTCCTGCCGCTCCTCGCCGCCGCCGGCCTGGCAGCCTCCGCGATACGCCTGGGCGGCCGGGCCGGCGCCCCGGTGCCGCCTCCCTCGGCCGTGGCCTTCCTCCGGAGTGCGGGCGGGGTTTGGTACTCGACCCCGCAGCTGGGCGACTACCTGGCCTGGGACTTTCCCAGGGGCCGCCGCCTGATGTGCGTCACCGACCAGATGGCGGCGGGGGAGTCACGGATGGCGGCCTGCTACCGGCTCTCCCAGCTGAACTCAGGGACCCTGGCTCTGCTCTCCTCGGCCGGAGTGCGGCTGGCTGTCCTGCCGCCCGCGAACCCGGGCGTGGCTTTCCTCCATGCCGAGGGATGGCGGACCCGGTATCGTGATCAGCTGGTTGTGGTCCTGACCCCTCCTCCGAGCGGGCTCTAAGGTCTGGCCCGTATCCTGGCGGCCGGTCGGGTTGGCGCCGGAGGTACAGATGTCCAAGAAGTCGATGGCGGAGCGCCGGCAGGCTCGGGGAGCCGGCGGGGGTGGCAACGGGAGGGGGGCCGCCCGCAGTCCGCAATACCGTCGGCAGAAGAGCTCCAGCCGCCGGCCCTGGGGGCTGTTCGCCGCCATCGGGGCGGTGGTGGCGGTCTTCGTGGTGGTGATCCTGGTTTTCGACCTCTCGGCTCCGTCCACCGCCCAGGACACCCAGGTCCTTCCCGCGCCGGCCCAGGTGGTAAGCGCGGTGACCCACATCCCCACCGCTAACCTCAACAAGGTGGGCAAGGGGGACATCAACTTCCCACCGGCGGCGGTACCCTCCCCGACCACCCTCACCAGCCAGGGAAAGCCTGAGGTCCTCTACGTGGGGGCGGAGTACTGCCCCTACTGCGCGCTGCAGCGCTGGTCCCTGATCGGGGCTCTCAGCGAGTTCGGTACCTTCCACAACCTGAAGATCATCCGCGGCTCGGCCACCGACACCGCGGGCACCAACATCGCCACCTTCACCTTCGCCCACGGGGTCACCTACAGCAGCCCCTACCTCACCTTCGTGGCCCGGGAGCTGTACAGCAATGTTCCCGACAAGAACTCCAGCAACGGGTACGCGCCCTTCCAGACCCTCACGGCCCAGGAGGCGACCGTCTTCACCCAGGTCGGCCAGAGCGGGTTCCCCTTCGTGGACTTCGGCGGCAAGATCGCTCAGGTCGGCTCGGAGAGCACCTCGCCGGGACCTCCTGGCTTGGAGGGGTATGACTGGCAGCAGATCGCCAGCCTGCTGGCCAAGACCGGCTCGACCCCGGCCAAGATGATCCTCGGCGGGGTCAACTACGACATTGCAGCCATCTGCTCCATCACTGGCAACCACCCGGGGTCGGTCTGTGACCGCGCCCTGGTGAGGCAGCTGGAGGCGGGCCTCTGAGCAGCACCAGGACCCGTCGCCGGGTCGTGCCCCCAGCGGGCACCGACGCCCCCAGAGAGGAGAGGTCGGAGGAGCCCGCGCCGGGGCGGGGGGGAGCCGTCTGGCTCACGGCCCTGGCGCTCCTGGGGATCGGGGATGCCAGCTACCTCACAGTGGTCCACTACGCCAAGGTGGCCCCGGTCTGCGTCTCCACCGGGATAGTCAACTGCGACAAGGTGGTGACCAGCCAGTTCTCGGTGGTGCCCGGCACCTCCATCCCCATCACCGTGCCCGGGCTGGCCTTTTTCCTGGTTGCCCTGGCGCTGGCAGTGGCACAGCTGCTCCGTCCCGGGCGGTTCGAGCTGCGCCGGGCGCACTTCGCCTGGGCCTGCCTCGGACTGCTGTCGGTCTTCTACCTGGTCTTCGTGGAGCTGGTGGAGCTCAAGGCCATCTGCCTCTGGTGCACCTTCGTCCACCTCGACATCCTCCTGATGCTCCTCACCACCGCCTGGCGGATGCGCCCGCCGGAGGAGCTCTCCCCCTCCCGCTGACGCTCCCCTCGGGGAACCGCGACGGCGCCGTCACCGGGGGGCGGGCCCGAGCCCCCTAGACTCGCCAGGCTGCCGTTCCGCATCCACCCTCCCAGGAGGCCCTGCGATCCTCCCCGACCTGGCCGCCCAACCCCCAGCCAGACGGTCCGCACTGCGCTCCGTCGCCGCGGCCCGACCGTCCTGGGGGCTGGGGATGCCGAGCAGCTACCTCGTGGCGGCCCTGCTCCTCACCCTGCCCCTCTGGCTCGGGAGCCAGCCCCGGCTCCTGGGATACGGCGCTGACACGGCGATGCACCTCTGGTTTCTCAACTGGTTCCCCTACGCCATCTCGCACGGGCTGAACCCGTTCCAGACCTCCATCGCCACCCACCCCAGCACCGTCAGCCTGCTCTGGAACAACGCCGATTTGGTGCTGGCCCTTCTGGTCTGGCCGCTCTTCCGCCTGCTCCCGGCGGCGGCGGCGATGGATCTGGTCTTCGTCCTGATGGTGGCGGCGGCCGCAACCACCATGGCCTGGCAGCTGCGGCCCCACGTCCGACACGCCAGCTCGGCCTGGCTGGGAGGTCTGCTCTTCGGCTTCAGCCCCTTCGCCCTCTCCGAGCTTGCCGCCGGCCATCTCACCTGGGTCTCGACGGCGACCCTGCCTCTGGGCTGGTGGGTGGGTGAGCGCGCCTGGCGCGCCACCCGGGACGGGCGGGCCGCCCTCCGATGGGGGGTGGTGCTGGGCCTGTGGGCCGTCCTGCAGTACTGGGTGAGCAAGGAACTGCTCGCCACCACTCTCCTGATGGGGGCGCTGCTCCTGATCCTAAACTCCCGCAGGATCCTGAGGCAGGGACTCCCGCCCCTGACCCGGCTCTGGCCGGTGGCGGCCGTCGCCGTCGCGGTGTTCGGAGCCCTCATGGCCTACCCGGTCATCTCCCAGCTCACCTCCGGGGTGCCGCTCAGCCGACCCACCGTGGTCTCACCCACCACCAACGTGGTGGACCTGCTGGAATGGGTCGTGCCGGGCTACTCCCAGCTGATGGGCATCGGGCCTGCGGGGCCGCTCAGCCTGCGCTTCACCGGGGAGCTGCTGGAGACGGACGCCTACCTCGGGCTTCCCCTCCTTCTGCTGGCCGGCCTGGCCGCCTGGCGGCTGCGGGCTGTGCCCCTGGCCCGCCTGGGCGCGGGGCTGGCCGGGGTGGCGGGACTCCTCTCCCTGGGCGGGCACCTGCACGTGGCCGGGGTGGTGACCCGGGTCCCGCTTCCCTGGCTCCTGTTCGAGCATCTGCCTCTTCTGGGCAAGGCTGTCCCCAGCCGCCTCACCGTCTTCCTGGTGGCCGGGGTTGCGTGCCTGCTGGCCGCCGGCTGGGACCGGGTGATGGAGCGGTTTTCGTTCTGGACCCGGGCGCTCATCCTGGTGGTGGCCGTCCTCCCCCTCCTACCCAGCTCCGGCCTTCTTGCCGGTTTGGCCGGGTTCCCCATGTACACGCCCCGGGTCCTTAGCTCGAGCGCGCTCAGTGCGCTGCGGGCCGGAGCCTCGGTGCTGACCATCCCCATCAGCACCAGGGACAACCACGGGCTGGCGATGTACTGGCAGGCTGGGGCGGGCTTCCGCTACTCCCAGCCGTTCGGCTATCTCCTCCGGCCCGGCCCAGACGGGGTGCTCACCGACAACCTCAGCCCCTCGCCGCTGGCGAACCTGGCGACCGCTCTCAGCTCGGGCGATGCCCGACCGGTTGGGGTCTCGGCCGCGGCTGTCAGGCTCCAGCTTCGCCAGCTCGGGATAAGGGCGCTGGTACTCATGCCCTCAGGGCTGTTCGCGGCGCAGGAAGCGGAGCTCCGGGCGATCCTGGGCCGCTCCCCGGAGATGGTGGACGGGGCGGCCGTCTGGCTCCAGCCGGGCGGCTGAGACCGCTCAGGAGCAGGCGGGAAGGCCCATCCGCCGCCAGCCCGCCGCCGTGGGCTGGGGAGGAAGCTCCCTCCGGAGCGGGGAGCCGCTGCGCACCAGGGCCTCGAACTGGGGGTCCCGGTACACCACTATCCACCCGTTCGCGCGCTGCAGGGCGTCCGTGAAGGGCTGGCCCCGCTGGTACAGGACTAGCTGGCTGGGGCTGGAGTCCAGCCGCTGCAACCACCCCGGCGCCAGATCCACGATGGAGGCGTAGCGCAGCAGGGCCCGCGAGCCCATGAGCGCCGCGTCGCCGAAGATGTACACCTTGTCTTGGGGCAGCTCATAGGCCAGAAAGCCCCCATCCCCGTAGACGTTGAAGATCCTGATCCCCGCGGGCCCCGGCTTGAGCCAGGCCGCGGCGCAGACCGGGAAGCTCCCGCGGTAGGTGCTGGAGGCCAGCGCCGGGGTGGACTCCACGGCCGCCTGCCCGAGCAGCGCCAGGAGGAGCCCCAGGAGGAAGATCACCTCCAGGAGCACCGCCAGGCGTGGCTGGGTCGGGCGCAGCCGGAGCCGCCAGCGCCGAGCGAGCCGCTGCCGCAGCTGGTCCGCCAGGACGATCCACCAGGGAGCGCCGGCCACCACCAGGATGACCAGGTTGCGCACCGACTGGAGGCTCACCAGGAGCGCTAGTCCCAGGACCGCCAGATCGCGCAGGGGGAGGCGGCCGTGGCGGACCACCAGGTAGAGCAGCGACAGGATGAAGAGAAGCAGGGGGAGGAGGAGGGGGTTGTGGAAGTCCGGGCTCTGCCACTCCACGATCAGCGCCTGCTGGGCCGAGCTGAACTGGGTCTGGAAGGGGTAGGGGATGATCGCCGCCCCGTTGGGGTTAATCAGGCATGCCCCCAGCGCCAGCGCGCTTCCCCCGGCCAGGCGCCAGACCCGCCCGGCCTCCTCCGGGGATCGGCGACCGTACAGGACGGCGCCCCCCTCCGCCACCAGCATCGTGGCCAGGAAGATCAGGCCGATGATGAAGCCGGCCTCGAGATCGGTCCAGAGCAGGAAGAGCGGCCCCAGCAGGAAGGCCGCCAAACCGCCCCGGCGCAGCTGCAGCTCGGCCAGCAGAAGGGTGAAGGCCAGAAGGCAGTAGGTGGCCATCTGGGGCCGGGGGCCCAGGATCGGGTAGGCGGTGAGGGCCGCGAACAGCAGCCCGACCCCCACGGTGAGGCCGCTCACCGGCGCCAGCAGCCGGGCCCGCATCCAGACCGCCACCCACATGAGCAGGGTGATGAGCCAGTAACCGGCCACCACCGCCGGGCGCCCGCCGGCGGCGGCCGCGGCCGCCATCCATACCTCGCTCAGCCACTCCTGCATCACCCAGTGGTGGTCGGCGGATATGAAGGCATAGGGGTTGGTGGCGATCAGCTGCCCGGTCCGCAGCAGGGTCTGGCCGTTGCGCAGGTGCCACCAGAAGTCGGGGTCGGTGACCTGGGGGCGGGAGGCCAGCATCCCCGACATGAGGCCCGTCAGCGCCACGAAGGTCGGGATGGTGAGGCGGCGGGCGGTCAAGGGCGGCCCCGGGTCGTCATGGCCGAAGTTTAGGGAGGGTGGTTTCAGCTACGGCGGCCGTTGCCAACTCGCGGCAGCGAGGTAACGGCGCCACTCTCAGCTCGGCCCGGTACGCTTAGCCCGTGGCCACGGCCCCCTCTCCCCAATCGAGCCGGGCGCTCGCAGAGCTCCAGCAGACGCTTCTGCAAGAGACCTCCCAGGTGGAGGAGTCGCTCCTCGCCCTCGACGAGGAGGTGATGCGCCTGCTTGCCGGCCTGGACCAGACCGACGAGCGGATCGAGGACGCGGAGATCGTGCGCCGCCACGTCCTCCGGGACCATGTGCGCTACGCCGCCGCCGAGGTCGAGGCGGCGATCACCCGCTGCCACGCGCTGCAGCAGGAGGCCGCCCTAGCCCGGGCCAGGCTCCTCCTGTGCCGGTCCCGGGCCAAGGAGCTCCGCCGCTGGCACCTCCTGGTGCGCGCGGCCCTCGATCAGCTGGGCGATCGCCCGGCCACCGACGGAACGCTGGAGGAGGGGCTCGCCCGCTACCGCTCCGCCTCTCGCCAGGTCTTTCAGATCATCGAGGAGGAGCGGATGCGGATCGCCCGCGACATGCACGACGGGCCGGCGCAATCCCTCTCCAACCTGGTGCTTCGGGCGGAGATCCTGGAGCGGCTGGTCGATCGGGAGCCGGAGCGGGCCAAGGCGGAGATCCAGACCTTCAAGGATCTGGTGAGGGGAGTCCTGGAGGAGACCCGCGACCTCATCTTCGACCTCCGCCCCATGACCCTGGACGACCTGGGGGTGATCCCGACCCTGCGCCGGCTGGTGGCCGAGTACAAGGACCGGGAGGGGATGGACGCCCGGCTCTCGGTGATCGGCGCCGAGCGCCGGCTACCTCCTGAGACGGAGGGTGCGCTCTTCAGGATCGTCAAGGAGGCGCTGGTCAACGTTCGTAAGCACGCCCATGCCAGGACGCTGGAGGTGCTGATCAACCTCCAGCCCAATAGGGTGAGCGCCGTGGTGAAGGACGACGGTGAGGGCTTCGACCTGGCGGCCGTGGAGCAGAAGCTGGCCCGGGAGCCCCACTTCGGCATCATCTCCATGCGCGAACGCGCCGACCTGGAGCACGGCCAGCTCGAGGTCCTATCCCAGGTGGGGCGGGGGACCGAGGTCCGGGTCACCCTGCCGGTCGACTGACCGTCCTTCGACCTCCGTCACCTTCTGGAGGCCCCCAGTCGATCTCCTAAGGTGTCGCCCGGGGGCTGCTGGGAACCGCTCCGGTAACGGTCCCACTTCGTGATCCCCGGCGAACGTGCACTTGAGTAACAACGCCGTCAGAAGAGTTGACACCACCTCAGATCAATGCCAGACTTGCGACCCTGAGCTGGAGGGAGGAGGCCGACTAGGTGAGCGGGGCTCGCCCAGGGCCGCGGGGGGTACGTATCCCCGATTAGGCGATGGGTAGGGAGGCCCGCGTCGACACCATGCTGATCCGTGCATTCACCGGCACCGGCCCCGGGTCCGGGACCCGAGAGCGGAGGTTCGCGCCATGACGGACGGACCGATCGAACTCAGCGTGGTGGTGCCGACCCGCAACGAGGCCGCCGCGCTCCCAGAGTTGCACCGGAGGCTGGCCGAGGCGCTGTCGGGGCTGGTGACGGAGATCCTGATCCTCGACGACAGCACGGACGAGATCACCCGGCCCGCGCTGCGGCAGATCGCCGCCGCCGACCCCAGCTGGGTGGTGGTCGAGAGGGACGCTCACGAACCCCGCGGGCTGGGGGCGGCCGTTTCCAGCGGCCTCAGCCTGGCCCGGGGGGAGGCGATCTGTGTCATGGACGCGGACCTGCAGCACCCCCCGGAGGTCATCCCCGAGCTTCTGCAGGCTGTCAGGGCGGGGGCGGACCTGGCGGTCGCTTCCCGGTACGCTCCCGGCGGGAGCGCCGCCGGCCTCTCTGGCCGCTTCCGGACCGCGGTCAGCAAGAGCGTGTCCTGGGTGGCCCGGGCAGTCTTCTCCGAGGCGCGCCGCACCACCGACCCGCTGAGCGGCTTCTTCTGCGTGCGCCAGCGCAGCATCGCCGGGCTGGAGTTCCGCCCAGTGGGCTTCAAGATCCTCCTCGAGCTCCTGGTGTGCCTGCCGGGCATTCGGGTGAAGGACGTCCCCTTCGTCTTCGCTCCCCGTTACGCCGGTGAGAGCAAGGCCACCATCTCCCAGGGGATCCTCTTCGGCAAGCACGTCGTCTCGCTGGTCGTCTACGTGCCGCTGGCGGCGCTCCTGGGCAAGGTGGCGGTGTCGGCGGGCGCGGGAATGGTGGTCTTCGTGTCGGTGGTGGCCCTGCTCACCGACCTGCCCCTGAGCCCACCTTTTCCCTGGCTGGGGGCCGTGGCCACCAGCCTGCTGGTGAGCGTGGCGATTTACGGCCTCCTCACCTTCCGCAGTGCCTTCTGGCGCATGGGGATGGGAGCGCAGCGCCTCCTGTGGGTGGCAGGGCTGATAGCCGTGGCCGGGGGCCTGGGTGGCTTCGCCATTCTCACTGTCAAAGCCCACCTGGCCACCGTGCTGCTGGCCATCCTGGCGCTCCTGGCGGCCCAGCTGCTGGGGTCGGTCATGGTCTCCTACCTGCGCCGGCGGTCCTCCCTCGCGGTCCCGGTGGTGACCCTGGCCGACGAGCTCTCGCTGCAGTCCCTGGCGCGCCGCCTCTCGGCCGACTTCGCCTGGTGGATCGACGCGGCCCGCCCCGCCGCCCCGCCGCCTCGCGTGGAGCAGCTGGTCACTGCCGAGGTCGTGAGCCACGTGGCCCGCAGCGGGCGGCCGGTGGTGCTCACCGAGCTGCCCTCCAGCCGGCGCCAGGCCCGCATCAACGTGGGCAGCTACAGCGTGATCCTGATCCCGCAGCTGGCCGGCACCAGGAGGGTGGTGCGGATCGCGGCCGTGGCCCGTACCGGGCGCAGCCCCTTCTCCGAGCGTGACCTGCACGCCTGTGTCGCCTGGTGCAACCGGATCGAGGCCGGCGCCGAAGTGGCAGTCGAACAGTCCGTTGCCAACGGTGACGCGGCGGTGGAGACGCCTTGAACGCAGAGGAGCTCCCCCAGGAGTTGACCTGGATCGCGGCCATGGCCCGGCCGCCGGCTCCGGAGGCGGAGGTCAGGCCGCTGCGGGCCTCGACCCGCGCCCGGGCCTCCTACCTGGCGCCGTCCCGGGTGGCGCGCGTCCGGAGGTGGGGGGATGGAAGGCTGGTTCGTGGGCTGCAGTTCGGCCTGGTCGGCCTGGCCGGGTTGGCGGTCAACCAGGCCATCCTTGCCGGGCTGGTCTCGGTGGCCCACTGGAACTACCTCCTGGCGGCGGTGATCTCGAGCCAGGGCTCCACCGTCACCACCTTCATAATCAATGAGCTCTGGGTCTTCCGGAAGGCTGCTCTCGACCCCGGCGCCCGAGCTCTTCCCGTCCGGTTCCTCGTCTTCGACGCGCTCAACACGTCCTCCCTGGCGCTGCGCCTGCCCCTCCTCTTCGGGCTGACCAGCGGCCTGGGCATCAACTATCTGGTGAGCAACTTCATCGCCGTCATCGTCTTCCTGTTGCTCCGCTTTGTGGTCGCTGACGGGTGGATCTGGAAGCGCCCGCGGCAATCCGATCCGACCGTCTGAACAGGAGGGTGATGTGACCGACTCTGGAGGAGCCCGCGGGCTCAGCTACGACATCGACGGGCTGGCGCGAATCCGCTCCGCGGTCCGGCTCCCCGAGCTGGAGCTGTTTCGGGTCAGGGAGGTCGAGCAACCCGATCTGGTGATCGAGCGTCGCGCGGTGGTATCGGGGACGCCGGAGCGGCACGACCTGCCCACGTACTTCTATCGGGAGAGGTTGGGATCGGTCACCGCCAACTTCAACGTCGAGCTGGGGCCTCCGGTCCGGGTCTTGGCCACCCCGCTGCTGGCGCACTCCCCCCACGTCCTCTACACCAACATCGTCGAGCCGCTTCTTCGCTTCGTGATTGCCGGTCGGGGACGGATGCTCCTGCACGCCGGCTGCATCTCGCTCTTCGGACAGGGGATCATGCTGTCCGCCAAAACCGACACCGGGAAGACCGCGACCATCCTGAGATTGCTCCGAGAGTGCCGGGGGGCCTTCCTGTCCGACGACATGACCATCATCGGTCCGGACGGGATGGCCAGCCGATTTCCCAAGCCGCTGACCATCAGCGCCCACACCCTGAGGGCGGTGGCGGCGAGCCCGCTCCCGGCGCACCGCCGGGCCGCCCTCTCGGTGCAGAGCCGTCTGCACTCCCGAAGCGGGCGCTCGGTAGGGAAGTGGCTGGGGGAGAGGCCGCTGCCGATCATGGCCATGAACAGCCTGGTGCAGGCGGTGATCCCACCCCCTAAGTACATGGTCGGGCAGCTGGTCCCGGCGGAGATGGGCCAGACCGTTCAGGTGCGGCGGCTGTTCCTCATTGAGCGGGGGTCTCCAGCCTTGGCGGCGAGGGTGGGACGTGACGAGGCGGTGGAGCAGCTGCTCAGCAACACCGCCGATGCCTACGAGTTTCCCCCCTTCAAGACCATGGCACCCCGGCTCATCGTCGGCGGCCTGGACTTCGCGGCGGTCCAGGAGGCCGAGCGCCAGGTGCTCACGGAAGCACTCTCGTCCATGGAGGTCGTGCGGCTGCGGGTGGCGGACTTCAGCTGGCCCAGCCTGGTGCGCGCGGCAGTGGCCCCCGCCGATCTCGCTGGTGCCGCCAATGGGCACCTGGATGGCCCCCGGGCGCCCGCCAGACGGCTGCCGGTTCCCGAAGAGGCCCAGCCGTAGGCGCCCTGTCGCCGGTGGACGGCCCCCCGCACACCGAGGCGCAGCGTCAGGGCGGCCCTTGGCCGGGCCGCTTGGACCCCTGGATGGTGGTCACCCTGGTGGCCGTCGCCGCCATCCTCGTCGGGGCCACCCTGGTCCGGCTCCATGACCTCAACCAGTACGGGCTGAACTCGGATGAGGCCGTCTACGCCGGGCAGGCGGCTGGCCTGGCGGGGTTCAAGGCCTACAGCCAGCTCTTCGGGATCTTCCGGGCCCACCCCCTGCTGATCCAGCTGATCGTATCGGTCGTCTATCGCTTCACTGGCGTCACCGGGTCTGGAGCGAGGGAAGTCTGCGTCGCCTTCGGGGTGCTCCTCGTGCTCATGACCGGGATGCTGGCGTGGACCATCTGGGGCCGCATCGCCGCTCTGGCGGCGATGCTGTTCGTGGCCTTCTCCCCCTACCCAGTGTCAGTCGCCCGCGAGATGCTCCTGGATGGCCCGGAGGCCTTCTTCGTGGCCACCAGCCTCTTCCTCCTCTGCCTCTACATCAAGCGCTCCCAGCCTACCTACCTGTGGGCGGCGGCGCTGGCCGCTGGGCTGGCCTTCCTCTCCAAGGAGACGGCCATCCTGCTGGTCCCCCCGGTGCTGCTCTTCCTCATCCTCGCCCCCTACGTCCTGCGCCGCTACCGTGACCTGCTGATCGCCGGAGCCATCTACCTGGTCCTGGTGGTCATCTATCCCCTGTCGGAGCTCAGCGCCGGCAAGGCCAGCACCGGGGTGGACTATCTCGTCTGGCAGATCCTCCGTCCCGCCAACCACTCGCTGCTCTTCTACGCCGGGATCTTCCGGACGATGGGTTGGGGGATCGTGGCCCTCGCCGGGGTGGGTACCCTGGCCACCCTCTGGAAGCGCACCTCACCGGAGATCCTGCTTCTGCTCACCAGCCTGGTCATGGTGGGCCTACTGGAGATCTGGCCCACCAAGGGTTACGAGTATCTGATCCCGGCCACCGCGCCAATAATGGCTCTGGCCGCCTTCGGCGCCCGAACTTGCGGAGTTCTGGCCCTCACCGCCGTAAACCGGGTCTGGCAGTCGGCGACGGCGGGACGGGCGGTGGGTATCGCGGTCACGGCGCTCGTCGCCCTGGGGGCGGTCTCCGCGTTCCTCCCGGTCTTCAACCCGGCCCCCACCGCGGCCACGGGCCTGGCCGCCCTGGTGGGAACGGACAGCGGCCAGCCGACCCCGGTCAAGGTGAAGGCGCTCGCCGGATCCGGCGGGCTGGAGGCAGGACGGCCGACCGCCCTCTGGGTCCGCCACCACCTTCTGCCGGGGTCGGTCTTCCTCACCATCGGACCCACCTTCGCCAACGTGCTCCAGTTCTACAGCCTGGACCGGGCGCTGGCCCTCAGCGTGAGTCCCAACCCCCTGCACCGCAACCCGGCCTACGCTCCCGTCACCAACGCCGACCTCCTGATCCGCAGTGGGGCCGTCCAGTACCTGGTCTACGATGCCTACTCTGCGGAGCGCAGCTCCCACTTCGCCGAGCGGATCCTGGCCCTGGCCAAGAAGTTCAACGGAATCCTCGTCTACCAGTACGACAAGCCGGGGACCCCCCCGGCGCGCCATGACGCCGAGGTGCTCATCTACGAGGTGGAGCCATGAGGGCAGCGGCGCGCACGCTGGCCCTGCTGCTGGCGCTGCCCTGGGTCCTTGCCACCCCAGCTCTGGCCTCGGCAAGTGCGCCCTCGCGCCCGCTCGCGGCGTCCGGTCTGGCCAGGATCAAGCACATCTTCGTGATTGTCCAGGAGGGGCACTCCTTCGACAACTACTTCGGGACCTATCCCGGCGTGGTGGGACTGGGACCCAAGACGGCGGTCCCGGCCAGCCTCATCAACCCTGCCGGCGGGACGGTGGCTGCCCACCACCTGACGGCGGTGCGAACCTCGCCGCTGGACAACTCGACGCGGGCCGCGGCGGCAGCCCTCAACTCCGGGCAGATGAACGCCTTCGCCGCCGCCCAGCAGAGCCTGCCGGGAGCTGGGCAGTTGGCGCTGGGGTACTACAACGCCGAGGAGATCCCGTATTACTGGGCGCTGGCGCACCGGTTCGCGCTGGCGGACGAGTTCTTCTCCTCGGACCTCGGGGGCAGCGCCCCCAACCACCAGTACCTGGTTGCGGGCCAGACCTGGGCCCCGGCCGCCGCCGGCGCCCCCCTGCCCAATGTGCCCACCATCTTCAACCAGCTGGACTCCAAGGGTGTGTCCTGGGGGTACTTCGTGGCCCAGTACCGCACCCACCTGGCCCAGGGACGACAGTCCAGCCTGGTGCCCCAGGTCCCGGTGCTCGGGCTCGCCAACATCGTGGGCAACCCCACTGACCTGGCCCGGGTCCAGGATCTGACCTTCCTCTACTCCGACCTGGTCCGGGGCCATCTTCCGGCGGTGAGCTACGTGGTGCAGCCGGGGGCAACCGAGCGCGCCCCGGGCAACCTCGCCCAGGGGCAGGTGGCCACGGTGGGCCTGATCAACGCCATCATGCGCAGCCGGTACTGGGGCTCCTCGGCCATCCTGCTGACCTGGTCCGACTGGGGCGGCTGGTACGACGGGGTTGTCCCGCCGGTGGTGGGCGGGGTCAGTGACGGCTTCCGGGTGCCCCTTCTCATCGTGTCGCCATTTGTTCGCCCGGGGACGATCTTCTCCCAGACCACCGATTTCGGGTCGGTCCTCCAGTTCATCCAGGCGGTCTATGGGTTGCCAGCCCTCACCAGCCGGGAGGCCGGCTCCGGCAGCCTGGTGGGCGCCTTCGACCTGCAGGGGACGGCCAGAGCCGCCTCCCCGATACCGATGGGGACCCTGCCGGCGTCGGTTGCCTCTCACGGGTCGGTGGTTCAGGTGTTCATCGCCTACACGATCCCCGGGCTCCTGATTCTGATTCTGGTGGTATATGCGGTGTGGGGACGGGGGGCCGGGGCGGCCCCCCTGTTGCGGAGGAGAGCGTGATGCATGGACTGGCCGGCCGAAAAGGGCGAGCTCGGCTGCTGGCGCTGGCCCTGGCTGCCGGGATGGCGGCGGCCTTCGAGGTGGGGGGCACGGGGGCCCTGGCGGCTCTGG
>JAKAXE010000130.1 GCA_021816695.1 bacterium
AGCTTCCAGGCGTCGACGTAGGCCTGCTCCACGTCCTCGGGGGTGGCCAGCTGGGGCAGGTTCACGGTCTTGCTGATGGCACCGGAGATGAACGGCTGCACCGCCGCCACCATGCGCACGTGACCCTGCCAGCTGATGGAGCGCTGGCCGTTGGCGGGTGAGAAGGCGCAATCGAAGACCGCCAGGTCGTCATCGCGGAGGTGGGGAGCTCCCTCGATGGTGTCGTGCTCGTCGATGTAGGCCAGGATGTCGGAGATCGCCTCCTCCCCATACCCCAGCCGCACCAGGGCCGAGGCGACCGTCCCGTTGACCATCTTGAGGAGCCCGCCGCCGACCAGCTTCTTGTACTTGACCAGGGCGATGTCGGGCTCCACGCCGGTGGTGTCGCAGTCCAGCATGAAGGAGATGGTCCCTGTGGGGGCGAGGACGGTGGCCTGGGAGTTGCGGTAGCCGTGGACCGCTCCCAGCTCATGGGCGTCGTCCCAGGACTTCCGAGCCGCCGCCAGCAGCTCCTGGGGCACGTGCTCCGCTCCCAGCTTGTAGGCCGCCGCCCGGTGCTTGTCCATCACCCGGAGCATCGGCTGGCGGTTGGCCTCAAACCCCTCGAAGGGCCCGACCTCCTTGGCGATCCTGGCCGACTGCGCGTATGCCTCGCCGGTCAGGACGGCGGTGAGCGCCCCGGCGTAGTCCCGGGCCTGGGGGCTGTCATACGGGTAGCCGAGGGACATGAGCAGCGCCCCGAGGTTGGCGTAACCCAGGCCGAGGGGCCGGAACTTGTGGCTGTTGGCGGTGATCTTCTCGGTGGGGTAGGTAGCGAACCCCACCAGGATCTCCATGGCGGTGAACATGATCTGGATGGTGTGGCGGTAGCCCTCCAGGTCGAAGTTCCCCGCGGCGTCCATGAAGCGCATCAGGTTGATGCTGGACAGGTTGCAGGAGGAGTCGTCGAGGAAGAGGTATTCCGAGCAGGGGTTGCTGGCGTTGATCCGGCCCGAGTTGGGGCAGGTGTGCCACTCGTTGATGGTGGTATCGAACTGCAGCCCGGGGTCGCCGCAGGCCCAGGCCGCCTCGGTGATCTGCCTCATCAGCTCGCGAGCCGAGTGGGTGCTCACCACCCGCTGGCGGTCGGTGACCGCATAGGTGCGCCACTCCCGGTCCTCGAGCACGGCGCGCATGAACTCATCAGTCACGCGCACCGAGTTGTTGGAGTTCTGGAAGAAGACCGACCCGTAGGCCTCGCCGGTAAACGATCCGTCGTAGCCGGCCTCGATCAGGGCCCAGGCCTTGCGCTCCTCCCGGACCTTGCAGTTGATGAAGTCGACGATGTCCGGGTGGTCGGCGTTGAGGATCACCATCTTGGCCGCTCGCCTGGTGGTGCCTCCGGACTTGATGACCCCGGCGAAGGCGTCGAATCCCTTCATGAAGGAGACCGGGCCGCTGGCGGTCCCCCCGGAGGCCAGGTGCTCCACCGAGGAGCGGATGGAGGAGAGGTTGGTCCCGGTGCCGGACCCCCACTTGAACAGCATCCCCTCGGTCTTGGCCAGGGTGAGGATCGACTCCATCGTGTCGTCAACGGAGTTGATGAAGCAGGCGCTCACCTGAGGGTGCGGCTCGGCTCCGAGGTTGAACCAGACCGGGCTGTTGAACGCCGCCACCTGGTTGACCAGGATGGCGGTCAGCTCGGCGTGGAAGATCTCCAGGTCCTCGTCGCTGGCGAAGTACTGCCCCTGGCGGCCCCAGTCCCGGATGGTGTCCGCCACCCGGGAGATGAGCTGGCGGACACTTGTCTCCCTCTGTGGGGACCCTGCCAGTCCGCGGAAGTACTTCGAGACCACCACGTTGGTGGCCAGCTGGGACCAGCCCTTGGGGACCTCCACCTCCTCTTGGCTGAAGATGACCGCTCCCTTCTCGTTGGTGATGGTGGCGGAGCGCTTCTCCCAGGTGATGGCGTCGAACGGATGGACCCCCGCGGTGGTGAAGTGGCGCTCCACGCGCAGCCCCGGCCGGCCGGCCGCCTCGGTCGACGGCCCCTTCCGCTGTGCCCCCTCGGGTGCGGGACGTGCTGAGACGGGTTCGGGGTCGCCGGCGGGTCGGTCCATGGGATCTCCTCCTGGCAGGACGTTCTGGGTGGACGAGGCGGCCCGGCCCCATATCTTGGGGTGAGAACCGGGCCCAGGCGCAATATCTTGGGCCTTTCACTGCCTGGCGTCAAGCCCCCGGAGGCAGTCCGCTCTGCCGGGTACTATCCTAATAAGCGGCGGACCGTCGGGGGCACCTGATCGTCTGCCGAGTGCCGCCTCATCTTGCCCTTGGAGGAAACGTGCCGGGCCGAACCCTGGAGGTGACTCTTCCGCAGATGGGCGAGTCGGTCACCGAGGGCGTAATCGGTAGCTGGCGCCACCAGGTTGGTGAGCAGGTGGCGGCCGGTGACACCCTGGTGGAGGTCCAGACGGACAAGATCGACGCCGAGGTGCCGGCTCCTGAGGGGGGACGGCTGGCCAGGATCCTGGCCCAGGAGGGGGACACGGTGGCGGTGGGGGCCCCGTTGGCCGTCCTCGAGCTCGACGAGTCGCCCCCAGCGACCAGTCCATCCGCCGGCGAGACGAGCCAGGCCCGGGTGGCGGACGCGGAGTCGGCCGCCACGTCCGAACTGGTGGAAGTCCCGCTGCCCGCCCTGGGGGAGTCGGTCACCGAGGGCGTTGTGGGCAGCTGGCGACGCCGGGTCGGCGACGTGGTGGCGGCCGGCGACACCCTGTTGGAGATCCAGACCGACAAGGTGGACGCCGAGGTGCCTTCCCCGGTAGCCGGGACGCTGGTGGAGATCCTGGTCGAGGAGGGCGCCACGGTGGCGGTGGGCACCCCCTTGGCCCGGGTGGCCACCCCGGGTGAGTTTGGACCGGTTGCCGTTGCGGCACCCGCACGCGTTGTCCCCACACCCCCACCTCCGCCCACCCCGACAGGCGCTCAGGTGGACGCCACTCCTCTCGCCCGCAGGGCCGCCGCCCTGACCGGGACCGACCTGGAGAGGGTGCGGGGCACTCGGCCAGGAGGCGCCATCCGTCGGGACGATGTGCTGCGGGCGGGCGAGGCCGGAGCCCCCCGGGGGGAGGTCGTGCCCATCAAGGGCTCGGCCGCGGTCCTGGTGCAGGCCATGGAGGCCAGCCTCGGAGTTCCCACGGCAACCAGCTTCCGGACGTTCGAGGTCCCGGTGCTGGTGCAGCGCCGGCACCAACTCAACGAGCTCCTCCGGACCGCCGGGCGTTCCCAGCTGCGCTGCTCCTACACCCACCTCATCGCCTACGCGCTGGTGCGCGCGGCCCGCGAGATGCCCGCCTTCTCCGCCTCATTCCGGAGCCTTG
>JAKAXE010000057.1 GCA_021816695.1 bacterium
AGCAGCGACCCCAGGGAGATGGCCGCCAGCACCAGGGCGAAGAAGACCCCGAACACCCGAGCCACCATCTGGGGGGAGACCGAGCGCTGCAGCGCGGTGATGGCCAGGACGTCCACCACCAGGGTCCCGCTGCCCCGGATCACCTCCAGAACGAAGGCCAGCCCGGGGGCGTGAACCCAGATCAGGGCGAAGGTTGGTAAGCAGTAGACGGCCATCCCCGCGGTGATCACCGGCCCCAGCCGCGGCAGAGCCGCCAGCTGGTTCACGAACAGGGCCCCCAGGATGCCCCCAACGCCCATGGCCGCCAGCAGGTACCCGTAGCCGGTGGCACCGGTGCCCAGCTGGAGCTTGCTGATGTAGACGAACAGCACCGTGTCAGTCCCGTACACGAAGCTGGCCAGGACGCTGAAGCTGACCAGGGCCAGGGCCGACCGGGAGGCGGCGATGGCCTGCAGGCCCTTCCACATCTGCCGCATCGGCCCTGCGGCCCCGGCCTCGGTCACATCGCTGGGATGGGAGCGGGCTCGCAGCCGGCTGACCAAGGCGGCGGCGCAGGCGAAGGTGGCGGCGTTGGCGCCGAACACTACTGCTGGGCTGCTGGCCAGGAGCAGGACGGCCCCCACCGCCGGGCCGAGGATGATCACCAGGTTGGAGATGGTGCTGTTCAGGGCGTTGGCGGCGGCCAGGTCGTCCTCCCCGGCCAGCTGGGGGATCAAGGCCGCCACCGCCGGGGTGTACGAGGTGGAGCTCACCGATGTGAGCCCGGCCAGCACTATGGCCACGGCGACCGGGCCGTGCAGGAGGACGGAGACGACGAGGAGGGCCTGCCAGAGCATCATCAGCAGGTCGTCGGTGATCATGAGGCGCACCCGCTCGAAGCGCTCGGCGAGGATTCCCCCGTATGCGGAGAGAAACATGGCGGGGACGAACCGGACCAGGAAGACGGAGGAGACCCAGAGCGCGGAGTGGGTGGCGTCGTACACGTAGACCGCCAGGGCCACGTTGTAGGCCCAACTGCCGATCGCCGAGATCAGCTCACCGGTCAGCAGCAGCCGGAGGTCACGGTGCCGGAGGACAGACCCGTAGCGGCGCAGGGAGCCGATCACAGAATGGGGAGCCAGGGCGCAGCGAGGTCTCCCGTCATCCACCCCTCTGGCCTTGGCATCGGGTCGGCATTATATGGGCGCCTGGACCCGTTCAGGGGGAGAGCCGGCGCCTGAGATCGGCGGTCGTCCGCGCAAGGGTCTGGAACGGGGATGGGGGCCCTGCCCCGCTCGCCCACGCGCGCCCGGACGAGCCGTCGGCGCTCCGGCGGCCGAAGTTCGCGCCCGGACGGCGGACTGGGGCGGGCTCAGATGTCGTCGAGGCGGAAGTCCTGACCAGGCTCTGGAGCACTGGTGCTCGGCGTACCCGAAGCGGGGGTGCCGGATGGAGGGGCTGCGTCGACCGTTGTTGGGGGGGCGGAGTCCAGAGCCGCGAGCGCCTGCTCCACCGCCTGATGCGGACCCTGCTGCCGGACCTCAGCGTAATAGGCGGCGCCGAGATCGCGGAGCAGCTGGTCCCTGGTCCGCCGCGACTGGACCTCATCGACCTTCGCCTGGACCTGAGCCTGCACCTGGGCGGTGCCCTCCTTGGCCTGCGCCGCCAGCTGCTCGGCCTGCACCTTGAGTCTGTCCATCAGTCCCATGACCGTCCTCCTTGCCGCCCGTCCCTACCCGAAGATCCCCGGAAGCCCGGAGCGCCCCTTCTCCTCGCCGGCGTCTCCGATCAGCTTCTCCATGCTCTCGGCCAGCCCGTGCAGGTTCACCGACTGGAGGAGGACTGTGCCATCGCCCTCCAGGGTGGCGAGGTTGACCCCCTGCCCCCCCAGTAGGGCGGTCATCGCGGTCTGGGCATTCAGGCCGCCGATGTACTCGACTCCGTAGCGGACCGTGTCCTGGAAGGCCACCACCGCCCCGGTGTGGGCCTGAATCTTGCCCCCATATCGGGCAGGGTTCAGTTCGATGAGGTTGCCCGCCGCCGCGATCAGCAGGGTCCCGGTGCCGGTGAAGTGCTCCAAGATGAAGCCGGTGCCCCCACGCCGTCCGGTCCGCAGCCCGGCGAAGGCGATGTCCAGATCCACTGACCCCTCGGCTGCCAGCAGGGTGTCACGCTCCGCCAGCCAGCCCGAGCTGCCGTCAAGCTCCAGCGCCCGCAGCTCCCCGGGCAGCGTCCCGGAGAACGCCACCAGCCCGCTGCCACCCTGGGCGGTGAAGTACTGGAAGGCCAGGCTCTGTCCCGCCGCCACCCGCTTGCCCACCTCGATCGCCATCCCTAGGAGGCCGCCCCCGGTGGTTGGGGCTCCCTTCTTGCTGAGACGGGTCTCCAGGGAGACGTTGGTGGTCTTCCAGAGGAAGCGGCCGGCCTCGGCGTAAACAGTCTGACCGGCTTCCAGCTGGCAGACAACCATCTGGGTCGAGGTGCCGATGAGCTTGTGGGCTAGGGTCATGGCGACTCCTTGAGGGCGCCGGCGCGCCCGCAGTATCGCAGCATCACCGGTGGCCGTGGGACCGGTGATGGGGCATGATGTCCCGGTGCCAACAGCACCCGGTGTCGGGCTGCGTCCGGAAGCGGGGGACCGGGCCCCCGTGCTCCTCTGGAAGCACTTCCGGGTGGACGAGCCGAGGCGGCTGGCGGAGCTGACGGTCGCCTTCCAGCGGCGCCACCGGCTCGCAGCCGCCAAGGTCATGCCGGACATCCCCCTCCTGTTCCCGGACTTCTCCCTGAGCTCCTTCTCCCAGATCGCCCACCTGAGAAGCTTCGGCGACGTGCGGACGGTGGGACGGGCCGCTGACTACCTGGCAGCCGTGGCCCACGCCCGTGCGCTTCTCGATACCCAGGAGACGCTGCTGGCGACCGTATTCTCACCGCTGGCGCTGGTGGGGCTTTGGTGCGGCCCGGCGGCGATTCCGGAGCTGGCCGCGGCCCCGAGGGCGGTGGCCCACGAGGTCCTCTGGGCGCTCTCAGGTCTGGTGGCGCAGCTGGCGAGCGCCTGCGTCTCAGCCGGCGCCGACGGCGTCTACTACTCCTGCTGGGGCCAGGACCTGCTTTCGGAGGCCGAATACGCCGAGCTGGGGACCCCCTATGACCTGGCGGGGTTGCGTGGGGCGGTACGGGCTCGCATGCGACTCCTTCATCTCCACGGGCCGGTGCTGCGGCCTCCATCCCGCTACCGGGATTACCCGGTCGAGGTGATTGGCTGGAGCGAGGTGGAGAGCCCTGTGGGACTGGTGGAGGGGGCCGCCCACCTGCCCGGACGGCTCATCATGGGAGGGATCTCAGAACTCCAGGCCGGACCTCCGGGGGATGAGGAGCGCCAGCACCTCTTGGAGCTGCTGGGTCAGCTGGGGGACCGGCTGGTGGTGGCGCCCGGCTGCTCTCTCCCGGACGGGACGACGGAGGAGACTCTGGACGGGCTGAGAGCGCTGGTCAGCAGCTGAGCGCCGGGACCCTCGCCCCTCGGTTCCGGCCGACTCCGGGATACGCTCACAGGTTGAACGCGGAGACCATGCTGGGTGCCGAGGCGGCGGCGCCTAGCAGCGGGGTCAGCCCCAGGAGCTGCTCTGTGGTGTGGAGCAGCGAGTAGTGGTTGAAGAAGCCGGCGACCCGGGCCCCCCGAGGCACCGACGGTGCGATCACCAGGAGCGGCACCTGCTGGGTTGAGCCGGTGCTCTCGTCCCAGGTTATGAAGATCACGGTCTGCTCCGAGAGGTATTGCGGGGTGTCGAGCAGCAGGGGCACCTCCCGGGCCAGCCAGCTGTCCCCGGCGGAGGTGGCGCAGTCGTGCATGTCGTCGCATAGATTGGGCGTGATGAAGGTGAACGCAGCGGAGAGATCGGGAGGGGTGGTCAGGGACACGTCCTGCCCCTGGCAGGCCTGACGGATCGAGGTGAAATAGGCCGCAGGATTGTGCTTCACGGCATAGTCCCCTCCGCTCTGCAGGTCACAGTTGGCGGGCATGCTCTCCTCCAAGGAGCGCCAGTTGGACCCCAGCAGCCCGAAGATGCTCGGCGCGGACAGCGGGTGCTGGTCCGGCCCGCCGTCATCGGTCACCCCCTGAGTCGACCCTGAGGTCAGCGCCAGGTAGTTGGGAAGGCTGGGGTGCGCGACCGCCTGATAGCCGGTCGCCAGACCGCAGACCGATGCCAGATGGTTGATGTAAGGGGCGTCCGGTGAGCCGATCACCTCCGAGTAGGCACGGTTCTCCATGACGATGAGGACGACGTGCTGGATGGTCGCCGGGCCCGGGCCGCCGAGCCCGCAGGGCTGGGCGGCGGTGGGGGAAATTCGCGGTGACTGTTTTGGAGAGGCGGGAGGGGAGGGGCTCGGCGAGGCGGCCAAGCTGGAAGGGGAAGAGGCGGTGCGTGGCCCAGCCGCCCCGCAGCCAGACGCCAGGACCGCCAGTGCCGCCGCCGCGGCGCGGACTGAATTCCAGAGCACCGCACGCCGGCGGGTCACGCAGGCGCCTCCGGCGACCTACCTTGGACCAGCACGCCCGGGGTGACCATCTCGCTCTCGGTCACCCTGCGATACCGGCTTCGGCTCTGCCCTCCTGGCCACCCGCGCCTGCCCAGTCCCCATGGCGCCCCCCGGCCAATCGCCGCCGGCAACTCCCGGCGCTGCGTCGACCCGGGTGGACGTCTACGGAGCGGTGGGCCAGGCCTACCCGGGGGGAAATGGTGAGGTCCCGCCGTGGTCCCCCAGGAGGTGCCCGCGGACTCGCTGAAGATGCAGCTGCATGGCCCTCTGGGCCAGATCAGCGTCCCTCTCCACCAGGGCGCGGACGATGGTCCGATGATCGGCTCGGTAGAGAGCAAGGTGGCCCGGGGTGGAGTTCCGGCGCTTGAGGGTCCCCCAGGCTGGATGAAGGCGGGCGGCCGAGACCAGCTCGCCGATGCGGACCAAGAAGCTGTTGTGGGTGGCGAGCACCAGGCTCCGGTGGAGGGCGGCGTCCCACGCCTCCCACTCCATGTAGTCGTCGGCACCATCGCCACCCGCCAGGCACCGCTCCATCTCGGCGAAGTCAGACCCGTTGGCGGCCACGGCGGCCAGCGGCATCAGGCCCGGCTCCAGGATTGCCCTCACCGCCATGATCTCGATGGGGCTCACGTCGAACTCCGCCTCCTCCGCCGGGTGCTCAGCGGGGATGGCCACGAATGTCCCCCTGCCCACCTGCCGGACAACGCGGCCCTCGGCCTCGAGGCACCCCAGGGCGCGCCGGACGGCGGCCCGTCCGGCGCCCGTCGTGACGGCGAGCTCTCGCTCGGTTGGAAGCTTGTCCCCTGGTTGGAGGCTCGACTCCCGGATGGTGCGCTCCACCAGAGCGGTGACGGTGTCCGGGGAAGTCACGTTGGCAACCATCGTCTTGGGGCCGGATGCTAGCACGGCCGTCCCTTCTTCGCTTCCTCTCGCCACGGGTCCAATGCGCGCCTTGACAGGCGGGTGGTCGGCCCCTAGGATACCACCCTCATGACCAATGTCACCAAATGCTGCGTCGCCAACCGATTGGTCACATTGGTTCACCGATGAGGCTGGTGCGCTTCGTCGCTGGGGCGGACGCGGAGCTGGGGGTGCTCACCCTCGACGGTTCGCAGGTGGTGCCGCTGGGTCGGGGTGAAGGCTGGCGGTTTGGCTCGGACACGTCGCGTCTGATAGCCGCCTGGTCCCGGGAGCTCCGCGACCAGCTCGCCGAGGCGGCCCGCTCTGGCGACCGCCTGGACCTGGGTGGGGTGAGGCTGCTCGCGCCGCTCGCGCCCCTCCGCCGCAACGTCTTCTGCGTGGGCAAGAACTACGCCGAGCACGTGGCCGAGATCGAGCGCAGCGGCTTTGTCAGCAGCAACCAGGGGCCGCCTCCCAAGCCGGCGATCTTCACCAAAGCCACCACCGCGGTGATCGGGCCGGGAGACCCGATACCGGCTCACGCGGACCTCACTGGGGCGCTGGACTACGAGGGGGAGCTGGCGGTGGTTATCGGCACGGGAGGGGCCCGGATCTCCGCCCAGTCCGCGATGGACCACATCTTCGGGTACACGATCCTCAACGACGTCACGGCCCGCGACCTCCAGCGCGACCACCAGCAGTGGTTCATCGGCAAGTCGCTGGACGGGTTCTGCCCCATGGGGCCTGCCGTCACCACCCGAGACGAGGTGGACGGGAGCGGGCTGCATCTCCGCTGCTGGGTCAACGGGGAGCTGCGCCAGGACTCCAACACCTCGCAGCTCATCACGAACATCCCCGCCCTGATCGCCACCATCTCGGCGGGGATCACGCTAGTGCCCGGCGACGTGATCGCGACCGGTACCCCTCAGGGGGTGGGGGCCGGCTTCGACCCGCCACGCTTCCTTGGTCCCGGCGATGAGGTGGCGATCGAGATCGAGGGCCTGGGCCGCCTCGTGAACCGGGTGGCCGCTTGAGCTCTAGTTGCCAGCTCATGCTCGAAGGAGCCCTGGGGCTCTCATTACCGCAGCCTAGCCGGCGGTGCCGTCCCCACCACCGCTCAAGTGCCATCGAGTGGGGGCTTGACGTCCGACGTGCGATCGAGGAGGGACCAAGGTGCAACCGCGCAAGTTGACATTGGGGGCGGCGCTGGCCGCGCTTTCCGGGCTGCTGCTGGCCGCCTGTGGCAGCACTGCGGCCACGTCCAAGGCGACCCTGAACGTAGGCGGGGTGATCGCGATCACCGGCAGCAGCAGCTTCGAGGGTGGGAACCTGTTCGAGGGCGTATACCCCGCCCTCTATGAGATCAACCAGGCTGGTGGGGTGCTCGGCCACAAGCTGGCCCTGAAGCAGGTCGACACCCGGGGCGACCCAGCGGATGCCCTTCCGGCGGTGCAGCAGATGCTGGCCACCACCAGCAACCTGGTGATGGTCGCCGGGGTGGACACCAGCTCGGCCCCGACCATCGTGCCGGTACTTAACTCGGCCCACATCCCCATGACCACCGTGGCCGGGGAGTCGGTCTACGACCAGAGCCCGTACCCGTACTTCTGGCGGCTCTTCCCCCCTGACTCCGCCAACGGCACTGCCATGGCGCTGTGGGCTAAGAAGAAGGGCTACAACCGGGTGGCGGCGGTCTTCGGGTCCGACCCCGGATCGCAGGGCGACCTCCCCGGGAACGTTCAGAGCCTCAAGGCGCTGCACATTCCCCTGGTCGCCAACATCACCCTGACCCCGGGCCAGAGCTCCTACCAGTCCCAGGTCAACCAGCTGATCGCCGCCCACCCGGACGTGATCATGACCGAGGCGGACAGCGGCACGGCCGGCACCTTCTTCGGCGAGCTGAAGTCGCTGGGCGGCCTGGTGCCGATCATCGGGACCCAGGCTATGGACACGCCTCCGGAGATCAGTGCGATCCAGTCCGCGCTTGGACCGACCGACTTCCAGAAGTACATGAGCATGGTGATCTCGGCACCCTCCCAGGTCACCCCGGCGGTCACCGCCTTCAACAACGCGGTGAAGGGCGACGCCTCCCAGATCGGCGTCAGTGTCAGCCAGGCCCAGCAGAACCCCTTCGCGGTGGTCTACTACGACGGCATGATCGCCATGGCGCTGGCGATGGTGGCGGCCAAGAGCACCGATCCCAAGGTCTTCAACAGCTACATGTCCAAGGTCTGCAACCCTGGCCCGGGTAAGACCGTGGTCTACACCTTCGCCCAGGGGGTGAAGGCGCTCAACCAGGGAAAGCAGATCCAGTACTTCGGGGCCAGCGGCCTCATCGACTTCAACAAGTACCACAACTCCTACGGCAACCAGGAGGCGGTCAGCCTCACCTCCTCGGGTGCGGCGGTCCCGCTGGGAACCATCTCGGTGCAAGCCATCGAGGCGGTCAAGGTCACAGGAGTCGCCTGAGTTGTCAGGGCAGCTCATCGCATCGATCGCCGACGGGGTCGTGTTGGCCGCGATCCTGGCCGTGGCCGCGATGGGCTTCACCCTGCAATTCAGCCTGACCAATGTGCTCAACCTCAGCTTCGGGTCGGTGATGACGGTGGGGGCGTTCGTCGCCTACCTGATCGCCGTCGTCCACCTCACCCCCTGGCTGGGGATCGCCCTCGGCGGGGTCGCCGGGGCGGTGACAACAGTGGTGCTGGGTCGCGGCGTCCTGCGCTTGTATGCCAGGCGCCGCACCCAGCTCTTCGAGATGATGATGGTGACCTTGGGCCTGTCCCTGATCATCGACTACACGGTCCAGGCCATCTCCCACAACAACATCTACGGCTACTCGGTCCTCCAGGGGTCAGCCCTGGAGATGGGTCCGATCAGGGTGACCCCGGTCCAGGTGGGGATCGTGATACTGGCGCTGGTGGTGCTGCTGGCCACCTGGGGAGCGCTCAAGTTCACCCGTATGGGCAAGGCGCTCCGCGCCACCGCGGTGGAGCCGGGCCTGGCCCGCGCCTGCGGGATTCCCACCGGCCGGGTGGTCCTAGTCACCTGGGTGGCCAGCGGCTTCCTGTGCGGGCTGGCCGGGGTGGTATTTGTCATAAGCACCCAGAGCGTCGACTACACCACCGGGGAGGGGTTCCTGCCCCTGGTCATCGCGGCGGCCATCCTCGGGGGGGTCGGGAACCTCTGGGGAGCGGTGGGCGCCTCCCTGGTCATGGGCATCGTCACCGAGGTGGTGGCGGGCCTGGGCCAGGGGGGGTACAGCACGGTGGCCGGGTTCGCCATCCTGGTGGTGGTCCTCCTCCTGCGCCCGGGAGCGGTCTTCGGTGGGTCCGAGGACCGGCAGCTGGTGCTGTGAAAGTGTCGGAGATGGCGGCCACGCACTCCAGCTCGCGGCGGGTTCACAACCGAGATCGGGCGGGACGGCCTTGAGCGCCTGGTCGTTCTACATCGGCACGCTCCTCATCTACTTCGCCGTGGACGCGCTCTCGGCGATCTCACTGAACCTCCAGTTCGGCTACGCGGGGGTGGTGAACTTCGGCTACATCGTCTTTCAGGCGGCCGGCGCTTACGCCGCCGCCGTGGTCGTGCTGGGGAAGAGCGCTGGCCCAGGGTCCTTCCAGCAGTACGTCTTCGGGGCTCACCTCCCATTTCCCCTCGACCTGGTGGTGGCCACTTTGGCGGGGGCGCTGCTGTCGCTGGCGGTGGGGCTGTTCAGCCTGCGGCGGATGCGTCGGGACTACCAGGCGGCGATGCTGCTGATCGTCTCCCTGATCGCCCTCCAGGTGGTCTCCGCAGATGTGCCTCTCTTCAACGGGGCCAACGGGCTGACCGGGGTGGGTTGGCCGCTGGGACAGATCTTCGGTCTGTCGGCACCCGCCTCGCCCTGGGTCTACGCCGCCTGGGCGGTGGGGATCACAATCGTGGTCTACGTCGGGGTTGTCTGGCTCTCCCGGTCGCCCTGGGGGCGATCGCTGCGGGCGATGCGCGACCACGAGGACGCCGCCTCGGCGATGGGACTCAACATAACCGCTCTGCGCCTCCAGGTGTTCGTCATCGGCGGAGCGATCGCCGGACTGAGCGGCGGGCTGCTGGTGGAGTACATCGGCGCCTGGTCGCCGGGAGCCTGGGGATATGCCGAGACGTTCGTCGTCTTCACCGCCATCTTCGTCGGCGGGGTGGGCAACTACAAGGGCGTCCTGCTGGGCACCCTGCTGGTGCCGATCATCTTCCTCGAGCTGCCCCGCTTTTTGCCCTCGATCGGATACCCGGGGCTCACCGATTCCCTCCAGTGGGTGGCGATCGGCCTCGCCTGGATGCTCTGCCTCCTCTTCCGCCCCCGGGGGATCATCCCCGAGCGGCGCGCCCGGGCCAGGCGGTTGGCGGCGACGGTGCTGGAGCCCTCCCCGATCAAGGAGGGGGCGTAGCCGATGGGACCAGAGGCCTCGGCGGCCACGCCCCCCTTCCCGATGCCGGCCGGTTCGGCCCCCATTTTGGAGGTGTCAGAGGTCGCGGTCGGGTACGGCGGGGTGCGAGCCGTCGACGGGGTTTCTCTGGGCATATCCCCGGGGGAGGTGCTGGGGGTCATCGGACCCAACGGCGCCGGCAAGTCCTCCCTGCTCGGTGCGATCGGGGGCCAGGTCAGGGCGAGCCGCGGCCGGGTCCAGCTCGGCGACCGCGACGTGACCAGGATGATGCCCCACCAGCGGGCTCGGCTGGGATTGATGCGGACCTTCCAGACGACCAGCGAGTTCTCGCGGATGACCGTGTTCGAGAACCTGGTCACCTCCGCTGAGGGCAACAGTGGCGCTTCTTTAGCCGCGGTCGTGCTCCACCCCCACCGGACTGCGGTGCGGGAGCGGGAGGTGGCGGAGCGGGCCTGGTCGGTGCTGGAACGGTTCGAGATGACCCACACCGCCGACCTGTACGGGCGGGAGCTGAGCGGCGGCCAGCGCCGGCTGGTGGAGATCATGCGCTGCCTGATGCGGGAGCCGCGGGTCCTGCTGTTGGACGAGCCGATGGTGGGGGTCGCCCCGCACCTCACCGGCAAGTTGATCGACGACCTCCGCGGCGTCGCCCGGGAGGGGCTGGGGATCCTGATCGTCGAGCACGCCCTAGAGGTGGTGCACCGGCTCTGCGACCGGGTCGTGGTGATGGCCTTCGGCAAGGTGATCGCGGCCGGGGCGTTCGAGGAGGTGGTGAAGGACCCCCAGGTCCAGTCCGCCTACCTCTCGTGATGGCGGCCGAGGCCGGGGAGGGGACGACAAGCCTTAGCGGGCGTAAGGAGCCGTTCCTGGTCGGCACGGATATCACCGCCGGGTACGGTCAGGTCCCGGTGGTGCGCGGGGTCTCGCTCCAGGTCGGCCTGGGCGAGATCGTGGTCGTGGTGGGGCCCAACGGCGCCGGCAAGAGCACCCTGGTCAAAGCGATAACCGGGGAGCTGGACCTGCTCGGCGGGCGGATCCATCTCGGGGACCGGGACATCAGCCGACTCCGCGAGGACGACCGCATGAGCCAGGGCATGGGCTATGTGCCCCAGCTCCGGGACGTTTTCCCCACCCTCACGGTGACGGAGAACCTGGAGATGGGCGGGTACCGGCTGCACCACCGGGAGATCGCCCAGCGGCTGGAGATGGTGATGGACACCTTCCCGGCGCTCAAGGCTCTGCGCCGGAGGGTGGCTCGGTCCATGAGTGGGGGGGAGCAGAAGATGCTGGGGATCGGGCGGGCGCTGATGGCCGACCCGAAGGTGCTGCTGCTGGACGAGCCCACCGCCAACCTCTCCCCCCAGGTGGCCACCCACGTCCTCCAGGACATAGTCGCGCAGCTGGCCCGCTCTGGGCGGGCGGTGCTTCTCATCGAGCAGCGGGTGGTGCTGGCGCTGGAGATCGCCTCCTGGGGCTATGTGCTTACCGATGGACAGGTGCGGCTGGATCGAAACTCCAAGGAGTTGCTGGCCATGAGCGACCTGGGCACCCTGTTCCTCGGGATGCCCGAGGTCGGCCCCACCTCGGTCCATCAGCACTAGGCCGGGAGCCCAAGACGTCCGCTGAGGCCTTGCTCGGGGAGGCGACGGGTATTCCGGCCGGATCCGGACTGCTGATCGGTGGGGAGGAGGTGCCCGGCGGAGACCCTCCGCTGGAGCTTCTCAACCCGGCCACCGGGCGGCCGCTGGCAACCGCCGAGTGCGCCAATGCCAGCGACATCGACCGGGCGGTCGAGTCTGCCGTGGACACCTTCACCGGCGGCAGCTGGTCGCGCCTGGCTCCCCACGCCAGGGCCCTGGCCCTGCAGCGCTTTGCCGACCTCCTGGAGCGGAGACTCGACCGGCTCTACCAGCTGGAGACCGCCAATAACGGCAGGCCGGTCGCGGAGACCAGGGCTCAGCTCTCCCGCCTGCCCGAGTGGTACCGCTACAACGCCGCCCTGCTGCTGGCCGACCGGGGCTTTGTCGCCCCCATGCCCGGGCCCTACCTCAATTACTTGGAGCGCTTCCCCATCGGCGTGGCCGCCACCCTGGCCTCCTTCAACCACCCGCTGATGATCGCCTCCAAGAGCCTGGCCCCGGCCCTGGCGACGGGCAACTCGGTCGTGCTCAAGCCATCTGAGCGCACCCCGCTCACCGCCCTGGAGCTGGGCCGCATCGCCCTGGAGGCGGGGATCCCCCCGGGCGTGCTCAACGTGGTCCCCGGCCGGGGGCCGGTTGCCGGTGCGGCGCTGGCCGGGAATGCGAAGGTGGGCAAGGTCACCTTCACCGGGGGCACCCAGGCGGGGCGTGAGGTAGCCGTCCTGGCCGCCTCGCACTTCGCCCGCTGCACCGTGGAGCTCGGCGGCAAGACTCCGGTGCTGGTCTTTGCCGACACCCCTCCCGAGGAGGCCGCCCGGGGGGCGGCCTTCGCCGCCTTCATCGGGACCGGGCAGACCTGCATCGCGGGGGCGCTGTTCCTAGTCCAGCGGCCGGTGTACGAGGCGTTCGTGGAGAGGCTATCCGCGGTCGCCCGGTCGATCCGGGTGGGCGACCCGGCCGACCCTGCCTGCCAGATGGGGCCTCTCATCTCCGCCGAGGCCCGAGAGAGGGTGCTCACTCATGTCCGGTCGGGACTCGCCGATGGCGCCCGGCTGGCCGCCGGGGGCAACCCGCTGGCGCCGCTCGGCTGCGAGGGCGGGTTCTTCATGCAGCCGACGGTCCTGGCCGACTGCCACCCGGGGATGGGGGTGGCACGAGAGGAGATCTTCGGCCCGGTGGCGGTGGTGGTGCCGTTCTCCACCGAGGAGGAAGCGGTGGCCCTGGCCAACTCCTCGGACTTCGGGTTGGGATCGGCCATCTGGACCAGGGATGTGGCCCGCGCCCACCGGGTGGCCGGGCGGCTGCAGTTCGGCATGGTGTGGGTGAACGATCACCACCGCCTCGACCCCTCCTCACCGTGGGGCGGGCTGCGGGACAGCGGGGCCGGCCGCGAAGGAGGGTGGGAGTCCTTCCACGACTTCACGCACCTGCGGTCGGTGACGGTGCGCACGGCTCAGGAGGCGGTGGACTGGTACGGCGGCGAGACGGGGAGGTTGAACTAGATGGGAAGTGGATTGGCGATCAGCCGGGAGAGCCAGGAGGTGCTGGTGGCCCAGCTCTCCCGGCCTCCGGACAACTCCTTCACCAAGGAGATGTGCCAGGAGCTGAGCTCGGTGCTGGCGGCCCCCCCGGAGGGGGCGCGGGTCCTGCGCCTCCGCGGCCAGCCCGGGGTCTTCTGCCGGGGTCGGGACCGGAGCCGGGACGGGCTGGAGGGAGCCCGGGCCACGGTGGCCGCCCTCACCTCGGTCAACCGCAGCCTGCTCGAGAGCAGGCTGGTGACCGTGGCCGAGGTGGATGGGGAGGCGGCGGGATTCGGGGTGGGACTGGCGGCGCTCTGCGACGTCACGGTGGCCTCGGACCGCTCCCGCTTCTGGTTCCCCGAGGTGACCCACGGCCTGGCTCCGGCCCTCGTGCTGAGCTGGCTCCCCCAGGTTGTGGGCAGGCGGCAGGCCTTCTGGCTCACTGCGACCGGCGCCCCTCTGGACGCCAGCGCCGCGCGCGCCCTCGGCCTGGTGAACCGGGTCTGCTCTCCCGAGAGGCTGGAGGAGGTGGCATCGGAGATGGTGGGCAGCCTGCTCAGGCACCCGGCGGCGGTCCACGCGGAGATCAAGCGTGACCTTCGTGACTTCCAGGACCCCTCAGGAACGGTCGCCAAGATGGCCGCGGATCGGCTCCTGCTGGGCGCTCTCTCGCAGCCGCCAGCCGAAGAGTAGCCATCCTCGGGCCGGCCTGGAGACCCTCGAGGGGGGTGGTTGGGGCATACCCCTATGGGTATAATCCGGCCCGGAGCGGTGAGCCGCCGACGGCTCTGGGAGACCGAGGAGGAAGTAGATGGCGCTGATCGATGAGAGGACCAGGGAGGAGGTCGCCCG
>JAKAXE010000058.1 GCA_021816695.1 bacterium
CGGTCAACGGTCAGCGTCCGGAGGGGGGTGCTCCCCAGGTCGGTGCCAGATCGGCATCCGGCCAGGACACCAGTGCGCAACCCTGCTCGACCTCACCTGGGCACCGGCCCAGATGGGTGTCCCTCGGACGCGGCTTCCACCGCAACGCCCATGCCACCGCGGTCGTCCCTCGTGGCGACTTCGGCCCCAAGGCGCTCGGCTACGCCCCGCTCAGAGTCGCTTAGAGTTGCAGAGACGCTCCCTGGCAGTCCCCGTGCCTGAGGATTCCCAGCAGCAGGTGCTCGGTCCCGACCGCCACCGCACCCAGGCGCAGGCATTCCTCCTCGGCGAGGGCGATCGCACTTCTGGCCTCCGCGGTGAGGCGGGGACCGGGGACGGGCCGGAGCAGACTGGCCGGCGTCCTGCCGGGGAGCGGGGCCACCAATTCCCCAGACGACTGGTACCCGGACCAATATGGGCGAAGGCCGGGCTCCTCCCCTTCCCGCCTCCCCTCCGGCCTGAGCTCCTCGATCTTCAGACGCACCATCTCCAGGCCGGCCCCGAGGTCCTCCAGGACGTGGGCGGCGATCCCCTCCCCCTCGATCAGGAGTCCGAGCAGGATGTCCTCGGTCCCGATGTAGGAGTGGTGGGCCCCCGCGGCCTCGTCCTGGGCCAGGGTCAGGACCTTCTTCGCCTTCTCGGTGAATCGCTCAAACGGGTACGTGGGGCATCTCCGTGAATCGGGACACGAATCCTGAGAGTGCCCGGCGGAGGTAGCGCCCGTGGGCGCTTCTACGGGGACCGGAGGGCATTATGCCTCGCCCTGGCGATTCCCCAAAAGGGTGGATGCCCGGTCCGCTTCGGGGAGCAGCCGAAACGGGTACGGTCTCGCAGCCACGGCGCAGACCGGGGCCGAGGACCTACTCGGCCCCGAGCTCCTCCGCGCCCTGGTCGCCGCCCTCGGCTTCCTCGGGCTCCTGCTCATCCACGGCGCGGGTCTCGTCCTCGGCGGACTCCTCGTCGTCCTCGCCGGGCACGTAATCCGCGGCCGCGGAGTAGCGCCCCTCGGCGACCTCGGGCTCATCGGCCAGGTGGTCCGGGCGAGGAAGCAGTTGCCGGTAGGAGAGGGAGATGCGCCGGCGGCTCCGGTCCGCCTGGAGGACGACGACCTTGATGCTGTCGCCCACCCGGAGGACGTCCTCGGTGCGCTCCACGTGCTCCCAGGACAGTTCGCTGATGTGCAGGAGCCCCTCCACCCCGTCGGCGATCTGGAGGAACGCGCCGTACTTCTTGGTCTTGGTGACGACCCCCTCGATCTCGGTGCCCGGTGGGAAGCGCGCCTCGATGCTGTCCCAGGGGTCCTCTCCCATCTGCCGCAGCGAGAGGGAGATGCGCGATAGCTCGGGGTCCAGCTTGATCACCCTGACCGTGACCTCGTCCCCGACCGCCAGCATGTCCGAAACGTTGCTGACCCGGTCCCAGGAGAGCTCGCTGATGTGAATCAGGCCGTCCGCGCCGCCGAGGTTGACGAAGGCGCCGTACGAGGTGAGGCCGCTCACCTTGCCGGTGACCACATCGCCCACCGCCAGCCGCTCGAACAGCTCCTCGCGCTGCCGAGCCCGGTCCTCGTCCTGGGCGGCCCGCTGGCTGACGATGAGCCGGTTGCGCTTGCGGTTGACCTCCAGGATCTTGACCATGATCCGCTCGCCGACCAGGTCGACCAGATTGCCGGAGTGGGTGCGCGCCACCTGGGAGCTGGGAAGGAAGCCCCTCAGCCCCATGATGTTGACGATCAGCCCACCCTTGTTCTGCTCCTTGACCTCGGCCTCGACCCCCTCCCCGGTGCTCTCCTTCTCGGCCGCCTTGGCCCAGATGCCCTCGGCGCGGGCCCTCCGGAGGCTTAGTACCACGTTCCCGTCCTCGTTCTCGGACTGCAGAACGTAGACCTTGACGTGGTCCCCTGGCTCCAGGATCACCGGCTCCTCGGCGCGGCCGGTGAGCTCCCGATTGGAGATCACCCCCTCGGACTTGGCCCCTATGTCCACCAGCACCTCGTCAGGGTCGACCCTCACCACGGTGCCATCCACGATGTCGCCGTAGGTCAGAGTGCGGATGGAGTCGGCGCTGACCCGCAGATACTCCTCCATGGAGCTGAAGGTGGTCATCTCCTCGGCGGGCGCGGGAGTGGCGAGCTGGGTCAAGGGACTGCGTTGTCCTCCGAAGGTATGAGAGGCCGGCCTAAGCCACGGCCCCGGTGCGGCCGAGAGTATATCAGCAGGTGGTCACCTCGCCGCCCAGACAAGGTCGAGGGTCCGCCGTGGCAAACTGGAGGGGCGGAACCCGCCACCCAGGACAACAGGAGCGCTGCTTTGCCCACCTCCACGACCCGCACGGTCTACGAATACCGCGAACTGGAGTCCCTGGACGAGGTCAACAGCCTTGGCTCAGAGGGCTATGACCTCTTCCAGGCTGTGGCCGTGGGCACCCGTCTCCGCTACCTGGTGCGCCGGGTACGGGAATCGGACGAGGTGCGTCGCGCGGGGTTCAGCGCCCCCGCCCCGGAGTAGTCCCCGCCGGAACCGCGCCCCAGCGGAGCTGCCTCACATCCCGGCCGCGGCCGGCGCCTCCTCCTCCACCTGGCGGATGAGTTCGTCCATCTCCGAACGGTCCATCGACTCCACCTGGATGAGGTGGTCGGCCAGCGACTGCAGGGTGCCTCGGCGCAGCGTCAGGACCTTCTTGGCGGTCAGGTAGGCGTTGTCCACCAGGGAGTGGACCTCCTGATCGATCTCGCCCGCCACCTCCTCCGAGTAGTTGCGCTGCTCGCCTAGATCCCGTCCTAGGAAGACCAGCTCCTCCTTGGTGCCGAAGGCCAGCGGTCCAAGCTTCTCGCTCATACCCCACTCGGTCACCATCCGCCGGGCCAGCTTGGTGGCCTTGCCGATGTCGTCGGAGGCACCGGTCGTGATGTTGGCGTCGCCCAGGAGCAGCTCCTCGGCGACCCGGCCGCCCAGGATCCCGGCCAGCTGGTCGGTGAGCTCCGCCTTGCTGACCAGCACCTTGTCATGCTCGGGCAGCTGCATGGTCCAACCAAGGGCCATGCCCCGGCTCACGATGCTGATCTTGTAAGGGGGGTCGCAGTGGGGAAGGCTGCGCATCACCAGGGCGTGTCCCATCTCGTGATAGGCGATGACCAGCTTCTCCTCGTCCGAGATCCGCCGCGACTTGCGCTCGGGCCCGGCGATCACCCGGGCGATGGCCTCCTCGAGCTCCTGCATGGCGATCACCTTGTGGTTCTGCCGGGCCGCCAGGATGGCCGCCTCGTTGATCAGATTGGCCAGGTCGGCGCCGCTGAAGCCCACCGTCTGGCGGGCGAGGACGGTGAGGTCCACAGTGGTGTCCAACGGCTTGTTGCGGGCGTGGACCTTGAGGATCGCCTCGCGGCCGCGGATGTCCGGGCGGTCGAGGGTCACGTGACGGTCGAAGCGTCCCGGCCGGAGGAGAGCCGGGTCGAGGACATCTGGTCGGTTGGTGGCCGCGATCACGATCACGTGGGTGTTGGTCTCGAACCCGTCCATCTCCACCAGCAGCTGGTTTAGGGTCTGTTCCCGCTCGTCGTGGCCACCGCCCAGACCGGCGCCCCGCTGCCGTCCCACGGCGTCGATCTCGTCCACGAAGACGATGCAAGGGCTGTTTTTCTTGGCCTGGTCGAAGAGGTCCCGCACCCGGGAGGCGCCCACTCCCACGAACATCTCGACGAACTCCGACCCCGAGATGCTGAAGAACGGCACACCCGCCTCCCCGGCCACCGCCTTGCTGAGCAGCGTCTTACCGGCGCCAGGTGGCCCCACCATAAGCACGCCCTTGGGAATGCGGGCACCCAGCGAGGTGAAGCGATCGGGGTACTTCAGGAACTCCACGATCTCGGTGAGCTCCTGCTTGGCCTCGTCCACCCCGGCCACGTCCGCGAAGGTCACCTGGGGCTTGTCCCCGGCTACCATCCGGGCCCGGCTCCGGCCGAAGGAGAGAGCCTGATTGTTGCCGGACTGGCTCTGGCGCATGATGAACCAGATGAACAGAAGGACCACCAGGACAATCAGCACGTTGGGGAGGATTACCGAGAGCAATAAGCTGTTCCCGCTTGAGTTCTGGTAGCTGTAATTGGTGAATCCATAGCGCTCGAAGAGGGTGCCCGGGTCCGTCCCGTCGGTCACCGACTGGTACTCCTTCCCGGTGGTGGTCCACCACTGGACCTGGCTACCGGAGTTCTGCACCTGGACCTGGTGACTCGGGCTGCTGCTGATTATGGGGGCTCCGGAGGGAACCGTCTTGCCCTCAGCCTGGAGCTGGTAGTCGGCCAGCGCCTTCTGGAGGGTCCCGGCTGGAGCCGACGGGACGCTGGGACCGGGGGCCATGTGGAAGGCCAAAAGGGCTATCGCCAAGATGGCGGCGAAGATCACCACATAGGCGACGGCACGGCGCTGGGCGGGCATGGCCCCGATTGTATCCGCAACTCACCTCGGAGGCGCCCCGCGGGATCTCACCGAGGGGCAGCGCCAATCCCGCTGCGATCTGCGTAGCCGGCCACGGCCTCTGCGCCCCGTCGGACTGGCGAGCCTCCCCACCCGGGCCCCACCATCCGATGTCCGCAGTGGGCGGAGAGATCGGTGGCGGGGGCTATGGGCCGGCGCCCGGCCCCGGGGTTCGGACTCGACGAAGCCGCTGTCCTCCGGCCTTGCCCTATGCAGACGCCTGGGCGGGTGCCCTTCTCAAAGCAGTTACCGAGATACCGAAGGCCCCGAGAAATCCCGTCGCGGTGAGCGGTGTCCGCGTCCCTTCAACTCGCTCGCGGAAGCAGCTGAAAGTGGCCGCCGTCGAGGGCCCGGAGTACGTCGAAGTGCCGACGGTCCAGAGTGGCGACCGTCCGCGTCCGATACCGCTCAGCCAGGACCACGATCGACGCGTCCGCCACGCCGATCTGCTGGTCACGGTAGCGGGCGATGATCCCCCGAGCGCGCCGAAGCCCATCCTCGTCGAAAGCCGCCAAGTCCCACGCTCCACCGGCAAGCTCGTCGAGCACTGCCAGCTCGTCGTCCACCCCGTGCCGCGTTGCGACTAGGTAGTCAAGCTCAGCCACCACGTAGGGAGAGACGACCAAGGCATCGGCTACAGCAAGCACCGCTGACACCGCTTCGTGGTCTGGCTCGGAGGCGTCGAAGAACGCCAGCAGCGCACTGGTGTCCACGATCACGGGGGGCACCTTCAGCGCTCCCCTAAGCCGGCAAGCATCTCCTCGGCGTCGCGGGCGATCGGTCGCCCGCTCGAATATAGCGCACCACGAGGACGAGGGCGATCACCACCGACCGACAGGCGAATCGACTCCCGGATGACCTCTGCCTCGGATACCCCGCGCTCCGCAGCAGCCCGCTTGACCGCCACCTTCAGGTCCTCCGGCAGATACAGTGTCGTCTTCTCCATGAACGTATGGTACCACCGGTGGCGCCAGCGGTGACATGCGCGCCTGAGGAACCGAATGGTTGCGTGGACTGGGTGGATGGGTTCTCGACACCCACCGTGACGGCAACCCGGTCATGGCCCCACCCGCCCAGGTGGCGTGCAACCTCACCTCGGATCTCGAGGACGTCGGCCGCACGTACCGCTTCTTATTCCGCAACCGGGACACGAATTCGAAGGCGTCCACCGATGAGGTATTCAGGTTCAGACCGATCGAGGCAATCCGCACTTCGGTGTGATCAGCGAAGGCGAAGGTGTTCGCCGAGCGCTGGAGTCACACCGTCTGTGAAGACCGCCCGAACCACTCGCCCATTTGCCCAAGACGACCCCTCGCGGAGGGCGTCGCTCGCCGTATCGGCACCGATTGTTCCATATGGCTACTCAGGTTTCCCCTTCCGCCCAGCATCGCCAGCACCCGATGCTTCGCTCAGCGGCACCATGACCTCGGCTGGGCCGCCAATCCCGGCGGTCGCCGACGATCCGCGGACTGGGGGACGACGCGCGCTCCCTCGATGAGGTCATTGGCTCGAAGTGACCTGGCGGCGCCCATGCCATCGGCCATTCCGGCGGGCTCCGGTGTTGGCAAAGGTCCCACGCACCTCCGGCATCGAGTTCTCGGACCGTTCGGACCGCCCTGGGGAAGTCCCATTCCGCCCGTCGAGAGTCGAGCGGAACATCGCCAGGCCGCAGCGTAGGAGCCGCACGCGCCGCGTCAGCCTGCCAGTGGGTGCCCCTCGCAGGTTTGGTACGGCACCGAGTTACGCACCCGAGAGACCCGCATTTCCGACGGGCGCCGGAGCGAGAAACCGATGGCCAGCTGCCGACAGCCCTGCACGACGTGCGCGCCTGACCGGCGCTCTATGTGGCGGTACCTGGATTCGAACCAGGGACACCTCGGTTATGAGCCGAGCGCTCTAACCCCTGAGCTATACCGCCGAGAGAATGACAGTTCCAGCCGGGGGGAGCGTTGCGGCGCCAAGACTCGAACTTGGGACCTTCGGGTTATGAGCCCGACGAGCTGCCACTGCTCCACGCCGCGGGCTGATTCTAACACGGCCATCCGGGGAGGTCAAAGCCGAGGCACGCCGCCCGGCGATCGATCAGAAGCGGTGGGGATCCCAGCTGGCCCCCCCGTCCGCGGTGCTCCAGAGCAGGGCGTCCGAGGCAACCCACCTCCCCACCGTGGGGCTCTCGAACCCCAGAAAGACCGGAACCGCGCCGGAGGCCGAGGCAGCACTTCGAGCCAGGATTCGCCAGGTGCGGCCCCCGTTGAGGGTCCCGACCAGCTGGCGGCCCGATTCGGCGGCGAACACCGCCTCCGGGCTGACGATCGCCAGCTCGGTGTAGCTCCCAGCCGCGGTCGGGAGAGGAAGGAGGGCGCCAAAATTGGCACCGGCGTCGGTGGAGATGGTCACGAACTCGGCGCCGGACCCTGAGCGCGGAGCGCAGAGCGCAGCGACCACCCCTCCCGGCGCCGAGGAGAGCGTGGCGGCAACCAGACCGGGGCGAAGTTGGCCGCAGGGATCGGGCAGCTCCGTCCAGCTGGCCCCGGCATCGCTGGAGATGAAGAGCTGGGCGGACTCGTTGGCCGCCCCCGCCTGCGGGGCGCCGAGAAACGCCACGTAGAGGTACTCCGGCCCCTGGTGGAGAAGCACCACCCGGTCATGGTTCACGTCCACCGGGGGGGTGAGGAGCGTCCGCCACTGGGATCCGCCCACGGCGGCTTCGTCGATGGACCAGTCGCAGGGACCTGGGCAGCCGCCCTTGGAGAAGCTTGCCCGGACCACCGTTCCGGACGAAACCTTGATGGCGCTCACATCCCGGCCGGGCAGCAGGGACCAGGTCAGGCCGCCATTGGCCGTGGCGAGGGCCGGGCCTCCTTCGACGCTGAAGGCGTAGCCCACGTCCGGGTTGGCGAACCGGATTGAGCTGACCTGGGTGGTCCCCGCCGGGCAACCCACGGGAGCCGACTCGAGCAGGCACGCATGCAGATCGGCCACGGTCACCCACTGAGTTCCACCGTCAGTGGTCTCAAGCACGGTGGCGCAGCGTTGGCCGTTGCAGCCAGGCTCAACACCCAGAGCCCACCCCTGCTCGTCACTTATCCAGCTCAGGTCCGCCGCCTGGAATCCACGTGGGGCGCTCCCGGTCGCAGGCATCGCCGGAGCCGCCCGTAACGCCCCCCGGGAGTTGCCACCGGATCCGCAACTGGAGATGACCAGGCCAGCTGCCAGCAGGGCCAGGAGGCGAGCACTCAGCACTGAGGTTGGAACGGTAGCGCATCCCGGTAGGGCACGCCCGGAGAGGAGCCCGGGGTCAGGGGGAGCCTTGCACCGCCGTGGCGAACTCACTCACGACCTGGGCGGCCCGCTCCACCCCCGCCTGGGCCGGGCCCGGACCGGCCGCGGCAGCCGCGCTCTCGATCACGTACACGCTCTCGCCGGGTGCCGAGAGGCCATCCGCCCGTGCCAGCTCGGCCTGCCACTGCGGAGTGCCCGCAACCTTCAGCTCCTGGTTCTGGGCCGCGACCTCCGTCTGGAGCTGGCTGGTCTGGCCCTGGATGGCCACTAACTGGCGTCCCAGCGCCTGGTCAGACCGGTAGGTGGACAGAGCGGCCACCGCGATCCCCGCCGAGACCAAAAGGCCCGCGGCGAGCATCGCCTGCCCGGCCGTGAGGGAGCGTCCCCGGCGCAGGAGGATCCAGCGGATACGCAACTCGCGCACGGCATCCCAGATCGGTCCGCCGGCATCAGCTCTTTTGAAGAAGGACGTGGGGTGGATCTCGGCTGAATGTGGTGCGGGAAGTCCCCGCGGCTCAGCGGGCAGTATAGGCGCTCAGTGAGCCTCGGTGGTGGACGCCTCCCCACCCGTGGGGAGGCTTCCCTCGGCCGCCCGATAGTGGTCCGCGTGTCGATCTACGGCGCTGCGCAGCGCTGTCTCCGGGTCCACGCCAACTCGCTGACACTCGGCCACCACCCGCCAGAGCAGCTCGCCCGCCAGGAGCTCGGCATCAGCGGATAGGGGCTCCTGGCTCGAAAGGCGCTCCCCCATCGCCGCCAAGGTCTCCCCCACGGGGCCCAGGCCGGCCGTTCCGGGACCGCCCCGGGCAGCCCGCCGCTGGAGCAATGTGGCGCGCATGAGCGCTGGCAGCGAGGCTGGGACCCCATCCAGCGCCGAGGTCCGCTCAGGCTTCTCGCGCCGCTTCATCCGATCCCAGTTGCGAAGCAGCTCGGGTTCATCGGCAACGGTCTGGTCGCCGAACACGTGGGGATGGCGGGAAATCATCTTGGCCGCGGCGCTATCAGCAACCTCGGTGAGCTCAAAGGCGCCACTCTCGGCCGCGATGGCCGCCTGCATCGCCACCTCGACCAGGAGGTCGCCCAGCTCCTCTCGGACCGCCTGGTGGTCCTCGGCCAGGATCGCGTCCGCCAACTCATAAGCTTCCTCGAGAAGGTAGGGGAGGAGCGACTTTGGGGTCTGCGCCGCATCCCAAGGACACCCTCCGGGGCCCCTAAGGCGTGCCATCAGGTCGAAGAGCCGCCCTACGGCAGCAGCTTCCTGGCTCACCGCCCACCGCCCACGGGCTGGAGGACCCGCTGGTCCGTCAGCCGCCGAAGGATGAGGAGCAGGAGCTGCGGCCACTCCGGGCCGGCGGCGGCCAGCCGGAGCCGAAGGTGGTTCCCGCTGGCCGCGACCGCCGGGACCTCCTGGGCCAGTCGACCCAGGTCGAGCCCATGTCCAGGTTCGAATCGCACCACCACGACCCCCGCCCCCGACTCGACCGCGGCGGCTCCGGCCGCGGCCGCCGCCAGCCGCACCCGCAAGCCGACCAGTAGGTTCTCCACCTCCGGTGGCCGCGGCCCGAACCGCTGCCGCAGGTTGCGGGCCAGCTCGTCGAGGGTGGCGGGCTCGGTGGCCGCGGCCAGCTGCTGGTAGATGCGCAGCCGCAATCGCTCATCCTCGATGTACTGGTGCGGCAGCAGCGATCGCAGAGGCAAGCTGACCGTCACCTGGGCAGGTGACTCCGACAGCTCCTCTCCCTGGGCCTCGAGCACGGCTTGGCGCAACAGATGGTTGTACATCTCGATGCCCACGGCCGCAACATCGCCGTGCTGGGCCTCCCCCAGTACGTTGCCCGCTCCCCGGATCTCCAGGTCCTTGATGGCCAGGGTGAGGCCGGCGCCCAGGTCCTGGAGCTCCGAGACCACGTCCAGCCGCTTGTCGGCCTGCTCGGTGAGGGAACGCTCGGGGTCATAGAGAAAGTAGGCGTAGGCTCGCTGACCCGACCGTCCCACCCGGCCGCGGAGCTGGTAGAGCTGGGCCAGCCCCAGGCGCGAGGCATCGTCCACCACGAGGGTGTTGGCGTTGGGGATGTCCAGCCCATTCTCGATGATGGTGGTGCAGCAGAGGACGTCCACCTCGCCGGAGCCGAAGGCCACCATGGCTCGGGCCAGCTCCCCCTCCTCCATCTGGCCGTGCGCCACCGCCACTCTGGCCTCGGGCACCAGTCGGCGGACAAGCTCCACCTCCCGCACCATGGTCTGAACCCGATTGTGAACGTAGTACACCTGGCCCCTCCGGGCCAGCTCGCGGCGGATCACATCCTGCACCAGACCCTCCTCCTTGGCGGTAACGTAGGTGCGGATTGGGAGACGGCCCTCGGGAGGGGTCCGGATGACCGAAAGGTCGCGGATGCCCGCCAGCGCCATGTGCAGCGTGCGGGGAATCGGGGTTGCCGAGAGCGAGAGCACGTCCACGGCTGTCCGCAGCTGCTTGAGGCGCTCCTTCTGGAGCACACCGAAGCGCTGCTCCTCATCGAGGATGGCCAGCCCCAGCCGCTTGAAGCGCACGTCCCGCTGGAGCAACCGGTGGGTGCCGATCACTATGTCAACCGTCCCCGCCGCCAACCCCGAGAGGACTCCCGTGGCCTCCTCCTCCGACCGCAGGCGCGAGAGCTGCTCCACCACCACGGGGAACGCCCGCAGTCGCTCCTTGAAGGTCAGATAGTGTTGCTGGGCGAGGACGGTGGTGGGCACGAGCAATGCCACCTGCCAGCCGTCCTCGACCGCCTTGAAGGCGGCTCGCAGGGCGATCTCGGTCTTGCCGAAGCCCACGTCGCCGCAGAGCAGGCGGTCCATGGGCCGCTCCGCCTCCATGTCCCGCTTGATGTCCTCTAGGACCAGCATCTGGTCGCGCGTCTCCTGGTAGGGGAAGGAGGCCTCCAGCTCCTGCTGCCAGCGCGAGTCGGGGGCGAAGGCATGCCCCTTGGCCTGCTGGCGGCGCGAGTAAAGCTCGACCAGCTCTTCGGCGATCTGGTCGATCCGGCGCCGCACCCCTCGGCGGGTCCGCTCCCACTCCCCGGTCCCCAAACGGGAAAGCTGAGGGCTGGCCCCCACCCCACCGACATACCGCTGGATCCGGTCCAGGTGCTCGGCGGGCACGTACAGGCGATGCCCGTCGGCGTACTCCAGCTGCATGTACTCGCGCTCCCCCTCGTCGTCGCTCACCAGCCTCATGCCCAGGAAACGGCCCACGCCGTGGTCCCGGTGCACCACCACATCGCCGGGCTGGAGCTCAAACCCAAGCAACCCGGCCTCAGGAGTCACGGGACCGGCCTGATGTAGACGCCCCTGGTGGCTGGACTCTGCCCGGTGCACGGTCCGAACCAGGTTGGACGGCCGCCGCTTCTGGGCACCGAAGAGGTCGGCGTCCGCCAGGACGCCGACCTCGCCCACTACCAGCCCGCCCTCCAGATCCCCGGGCGCCACCGTCAGCCGCCCAGGAAGTAGGGGGGTCAGGTCAAGGCGGAACTCCGGCACCAGGATGGGATCCAGCCTGAGCTCGGAGGCCAGCTCGACGACCCGCTCCTCCTGCAGGCCGATCTGCAGCAGAGCCCCGCCTCCTCCGGTGAACTCCCTGGCCCAGCTGGCGAAGGCCGCAAGGTCGCCGTTGAAGGCAGGAACCGAACCCATTCTGAGGTCCCTCAGCAGGCCCGGGCCCTCCACCGCCTCCCGGCTCAAGTCGACCCAGTGGGAGGCGCCCAGCCGATCCTCAACGTCCTGAAGGGGAACCAACGCGAGTGGTAGGTCCACCGGTAACTCGCCCCTCGCCGTCTCCGCCTCCTTGATGGCCCGGACCTCCTCGACCCATGCCTCCAGAGAGCGGCTGAGACGAGGCCAGCGATCGGAAATGAAGATGGTGTCTGGGGGCAGGTGGGCGAGCAGGGAGTTCCCTGACTCCGCCAGCAGCGGGGCCAGCGTGTCCAGGGAGTCGGGCTGCACGCCCTCCTCCAGTCGGGCCAGCTCCGCCTGCCAGCGCTCGCGAACGTCGTCGCGCATTCCCTCGAGCTGGGTGGCGCGCAGGCGGTCCGCGGCCCGCGCCAGGGCGGCCGCATCCATGGGGAACTCTCGGGCCGGCATGAGCGAGATCCGCTCCAGGCGTGCCCTCGAACCCTGCGTCTCGGGGTCCAACCTCCAGAGCCCGGCAACCTCATCTCCGTCCCACTCCGCGCGCCAGGGGCGGCTGTCCAGAGGGAAGCAGTCGACGATCCCGCCCCGCCGGGAGAAGTCGCCAGGAGTCAGGGCCACCGGTTCATGGCGGTAGCCGGCCTCCATCAGAAGGCGGGCGAAGTCAGCGGGCGCAATCCGGCTGCCCACCTCCAGTCCGGCCAGCCAAGAGCCCACCCAATCGGGTGCCAGGGTGGGCCGGGCAATCGCCTCCAGCGAAGTGATGACCAGGGGTGGCGGGCCTGTTCTGACTCGTCTCAGGGTCCCCAGCCGGTAGCGGAGAACCGCCGCCGCCGGGGCCACCCGGTCGAAGGGAAGTACGTCGGGGGCGGGGAAGAGGCAGGCCTCGTCGTCGCCGGTGCCCAGCCACGTCCGGGCCTCGGAGAACGCCTCCTCCGGCGAGTCCACGATGAGGCAGACGGTGCGGCCCACGAGGCGCAACCAGAGTGCGGCCACCAGGACGGCCCCGGGGTGGGTCACGCCGCCGATCCGGCCGCGCGACGGAGACCTCTGAGAGAACTCCCGGCTTTGCTTGCCCAGCTCACCGCGGGTCAGCAGCTCCAGAAGAGAGTTGGGGGAATCAGCCAAGCTCGTTCCCGCCGGCGCCCCGGTTGTACTCGCTCATGGTCGCTTCCAACCCGCGCTCGGCCACCGAGAGCGCGGCATCAGCGGCGCGCTCACAGGCATCATCCAGGAGCTCCCTCTCCTCGCCCGCCGGGCGGCCGAGCACATAGTCGATGGGATCGACGCCGGGAGGGGGGCGCCCGATCCCCACCCGGAGTCGGGCGAACTCCTGGGAGCGTAGGTGCGCCTGCAGGGAGCGGAGGCCGTTATGGCCCCCAGGGCTGCCCGACCGGCGTATCCGCAGCCTACCCACCGGCAGGTCCAGATCGTCATACACCACGAGCACCTGCTCGAGACTAAGCCCTAAATCCCGGAGAAGCCTGGCTCCGGCGATTCCCGATTCGTTCATGTAGGTGCGGGGACGGGCCAGAACGATCTCCCGTCCGGCGTGCTGGCCCCGGCCTGTCCAGGCCGGGGACCGGCCAGCCCTGAGCCGTACCCCGAGGCGAGCCGCCAGCAACTCGACAACCCGAGCGCCCACGTTGTGCCTCTGCCCTTCATAGGCTGCCCCGGGGTTGCCGAGCCCGATGACCAGGACCGGTCCGAGTTGAGGCGCGGTCGGAGCCGAGTTCACCGTGCCGCGGGCACCAGTTTCGGCACCCTGGGGGCGGCCCCTCCCCGGCGGCTGGCCGCCCGCCTCAGCAACCGCCTGGTCTCCACGGTCATTAGCCGGGCCTCCTCGGCCCCTTGGTGGTCATGCCCCAGAAGATGGAGCAGGCCGTGAACTGCCAGGAGCCTCAGCTCCTCAACTGGTCTCTGGGGCGAGTTCCCAAGGGCGTCGGGGACCGAGATCACGATGTCCCCCAGCTCGGCCACCGAACCGGGGGGCAGGACGAAGTGGAAGCCGGCGGCCGTCTCGGCGGCGGGAAAGGCGAGCACGTCTGTGCTGGCGTCCTGACCCGAGAAGGCGCGGTTCAACCGGATCATCTCCCTGGTGCCGGTGAGGCGACAGTTGACCGCCCCGGCGGATATCCCGAGGTCCTCCAGAGCCCCCGTGAGGAGATGCTCGAGGTCGGCGGACCGAGCCAGCACCCGCTCGGTGGGAGTGAGCGATCGGCTGAGCATCACCCGGGGGCCGACCCCGGTGCTCAGACCTGCTTCGCCCGCCGCTTGCGCGCCGCCATGGTCTTCTTCTTGCGACGGACGCTGGGCTTCTCGTAGAACTCCCGGCGGCGCACCTCGGTGAGGATGCCATTCTGCTTGATCTTCTTGT
>JAKAXE010000059.1 GCA_021816695.1 bacterium
TCTTCGTGGAGCTGGTAGCAGCTGGCGATGCCCAGGGCCTCGCCAGCCTCTACGAGCCAGACGCGGTGATCGCATTCCCCCGGGGCCAGCTGAGCCAGGGCCGGGACGCCATCCGGGCGATCTGGGCCTCAATCATCGACGCTGGTGTCCCCATCACACTCGAGGCCGCTCTGCCCACGGTGAACTGCGGCAGCGTCGCGCTCACATCGACCGTCGGCGCTGACGGGACCGCCGTCAGGGTCCAGGTGGTCCGTCGCCGGGCCGATGGCAGCTGGCAGCGTGTGATCGACGTCCCAGAGATGGGTGCCTCTTCGCCGGCCCCTACGGCTTAGCCCTAAAGCCGGGCAGTCAGGAACCATCTCCGGAGTCGCCCACACTCGCAGGATTGGCGGCCTGCCCGAGTCCTGGCACGGTCTGGGCCAGCCGTACCGAGAGGAGCCGATGGTGGAGCCGGCGGGAATTGAACCCGCGACCTCTTCCATGCCAAGGAAGCGCGCTGCCGCTGCGCCACGGCCCCAAGTCGTCGTGGTCGATGATACCCGGTCCCATCCAGCCCCTAGCCGACCGGACGTCCAGTGGCCAGTCGTCATTGGCCCGGCCGGGGCTGGGAGAATCGGGGTGTGGACGCAGATCCCGACCTGGTCCGTGACCTTAGCGCCGCCCACCGCGACGGCAGCCGCGGGATACCCCTGCGCCGGGAGGTGGAGGGCTGGATGGACGATCTCCTGGGGCTCCTCTTTCCCCAGCTGGCGTCGACGCTCATCCGCGACCGTGGAGACATTCTGGCTGGGCTGGAAGGCCTCCAGCTCCGGCTGTGCGAACTGGTGCGGGGGATGGTGGATGAAGACCGTGGACGGGCGGTCGCCCAGCGGCTCTTCTCGTCGCTCGGAGTGATCCGGGACCAGGTCGCCAGGGACGCGGAGGCGATCCTGGCAGGAGATCCCGCCGCGGAGAGTCTGGACGAGGTGATCTCCGCCTATCCCGGCTTCCTGGCCATTGGTACCTACCGCATTGCCCACCACCTCCATCATCAGGGGCTCCCGGTGCTCCCCAGGCTGTTCTCCGAGGTGGCGCACGCTCGGACCGGCATCGACATCCATCCGGGCGCCTCGATCGGCCGAGCACTCTGCATCGATCACGGGACCGGTATCGTGGTGGGGGAGACCGCGGTCATCGGCGACGACGTCAAGCTCTATCAAGGGGTCACCCTGGGAGCGCTCAGCGTGGCCAAGCAGGCCAGTGGCACCAAGCGCCACCCCACCATCGAGGACCGGGTGGTGATCTACGCCAACGCCACCGTCCTGGGGGGCGACACCGTGGTGGGTCATGACAGCGTGGTGGGCGGCAACGTCTGGCTAACCAGCAGCGTCGGCCCCTATTCGCTCGTCTACCATTCCAGCCAGGTCCGGGTCCGCCAGGTGGGGGAGATGCTGGACCCGCCCGACTTCGTCATCTGAGCCCGGCCGCAAACCGGGCCGGGGAGGCAATGTGAGAGCCGAAAGCATTCTCGAGACCATCGGAAGAACCCCGGTGGTGCGGATCAACCACCTCTTCGACCGCCGGGTGACGGTCTGGTTCAAGCAGGAGCGGGTCAATCCCGGGGGTAGCATCAAGGACCGGATCGCTCTCGCCATGGTCGAGGAAGCGGAGAGAAGTGGGATCCTCAACTCGGGATCGGTCATCGTCGAACCCACATCGGGGAACACCGGCATCGGCCTCGCCCTGGTGGCTGCGGTGAAGGGGTACCGCCTGATCCTGGTGATGCCCGAGTCGTTCTCGCTCGAGCGGCGCAAGCTGATGGCGGCCTATGGTGCCGAGATCGACCTCACCCCTAGGGAGCTGGGGATGCGGGGCGCGATCGCCCGGGCCCGGGAGCTGGTGGAGGAGACCCCGGGAGCCTGGATGCCCATGCAGTTCGACAATCCGGCCAACGTCGAGGTCCACCGCCGGACCACCGCCGAGGAGATCGCCGCGGACTTCCCTGAGGGGTTGGACTACCTGGTCACGGGGGTCGGCACCGGAGGGCACATCTCCGGCTGTGCCGAGGTGCTGAAGCAGAGATGGCCCGGGCTCAAGGTTTACGCGGTCGAGCCGGCCCTGTCGCCGGTGCTGTCGGGCGGCACCCACAGCCCCCACCCGATCCAGGGGATCGGCGCCGGCTTCGTTCCGGGAGTGATGCGTCAGGACCTGCTCGACGGGGTGATCCAGGTGTCCGCAGATGAGGCGTTCGCCTACGCGCGTCGGTCGGCGCGGGAGGAGGGTGTTCTGGTGGGGATCTCCTCGGGTGCCTCGCTGGCCGCGGTCGCGTCGTTGGAGCCGCAGATGGCGGACGGCTCCCGGGTCCTCACCTTCACCTACGACAGCGGTGAGCGCTACCTTTCTGTGGAGGCGCTCTGGGAGTAACCCTGGCCGGTCAGGCGGGTCGGAACCGGGGACGGCTGGGGTAGGTTCCTGGCCTTCGCAGCCCCGTTGCGCCCCCAGGGAAACGGTGCTGGCGGCCGATCCCCGACCTGACCAGCTTCCAGCCGTCACTGCCGGGGAGGACCGTGTTGGCCAGCAGCTGCAGCAAGAGGAGCGACAGCAGCGGGCCCGCCGAACCTCGGGCGAGGATCGCTGCAGATCCCCAGACCAGGGTCTCCGCCAAAGGGCCCGCGGTCCATACCAGGCGCAGTTGCCGCTGGCTCAGGTGACCGGACTCGAATTCCCACCCGGGTCCGAGGAGGCCGATGGTGGGATGTGGCCGGGCCGCTAGGTGGCGCAGGACCAGGTAGTGACCGGCCTCGTGGAACGTCGCGGCCAGCAACAGGACCACCCAGATCAGCAGCACACAAATCCCCCGCTTATTGGGTGGCGGCTCCGCCCCTCAGATTCCAGCCTAGGAGCGCCTCGGGGGGGGTACCCGGGCGATCGCACCCACCCGCGTAAGGGGGATTCCACCCGCGCTCCAGGGGCGAATGGGGCACAAAAATACAGCGACCCGGCTGGTGCCGGGCCGCTGCGGGGAGGGAAGGATAGGGCTGCCGCCGGACCGGCCCGCTGGGCCCGTGCCGGCGACAACTGCAACTCTGGCCCCAAGACCTTGGGGTGCCCTGTGACCAGCCTGAGAGTTTGCTCGGAGAGTTCGCGAGGCCGGCTCAGGGGCCCCCCAGGCAACTCCCAGCAAACGGGTCCACAATTCGCGCGTGGACGAGCGCACCCGGGTGCTGGTGGTGGACGACGAGCTCAACCTGGTTGAGCTGGTCTCCACGGCACTCCGCTACGCCGACTTCGACACCGAGACGGCGCGCAGCGCCAGGGAGGCCCTGGACAAGGTTCGGCAGTTCAAGCCTCACCTGATCATCCTGGACGTGATGCTGCCCGACCAGGACGGCTTCGAGGTTGCCAGGACTCTGACAGCTACGGGGGTCGACGTGCCCATCCTCTTCCTCACCGCCAAGGATGCGACCGAGGACAAGGTCCGCGGGCTCACGGTCGGGGGGGATGACTACGTCACCAAGCCATTCAGCCTGGACGAGCTGATCGCCCGGGTGAGGGTGATCCTCAGGCGCAGCGGTCACCGCCAGGAGACCCGCAACATCCTCACCTTCGCTGACCTGGAGATGGACGAGGATCTGCGCGAGGTGCGCCGCGGCGAGCACGGGATTGAGCTGACGGCCACCGAATATCGCCTCCTCCGCTACCTGCTCATCAATGCCCGCCGCGTGCTGACCAGGGCCCAGATCCTCGACCACGTGTGGAGTTATGACTTCGGCGGCGACGCCGGGATCCTGGAGACCTACATCAGCTACCTCCGCAAGAAGGTGGACGCCGTCGATCCGCCGCTCATCCACACGGTGCGGGGCATGGGGTACGTTCTGCGGTTGCCCCGGGGCTGACAGTGACCCTCCGCCTCCGGCTCCTCCTGGCCCTGATCGCCCTGGTGGCAGCGGGTATGGTCGCCACCGACACCGTCACCTACTTGGCGCTCCAGTCATCTCTCTGGAATCGTCTGGAGCAGGACCTCCTCCAGTCGGTGGACTCGGCCCGTACCTGCGTCATCTCCCAGGTGACCCACAACGACTGTCCCACCAGCACCGCCCTCCCGGAGGGCAGCTATGCCGCCTTCATCGGGCCGGGCGGGAGCCAGGAGGGAGTGGTCTGGGGCTCGGCGCAGACCACCCCCCGTCCGGTCCTGCCGGCCTCGGTCACCGGAGGCGACATACCTGCGGCTCCCTATTTCTTCACGGCTCCGGGAAACCGCGGAGGGGTCACGTTCCGCGGGCTGCTGGTCGGGGTGCAGGTTGCCGGCGGTCAGGCGGAGCCCTTCGTGGTGGCCATGCCGCTCAGCTCGGTGGATGCGACCTTGAGCCAACTCGAGACCCTCGAGGTACTGGTGGGGGCGGTGGTCCTGGTGGCGCTGGGAGTGGCGGCTTGGTGGCTGGTCGACCTGGGCCTCCGCCCCCTGAGGCGGATCCGGGACACCGCACGCAAGATCGCCGGGGGCGACCTCACCCAGCGCGTCCAGGGTGTGGACGAAAGAACCGAGATCGGCCAGCTGGCCATCAGCCTCAATGAGATGCTGGCCCAGATCGAGAGCGCCTTCGCTGAGCGCCGGGAGTCCGAGGCCCGTCTGCGCCAGTTCGCCGCCGATGCCTCCCACGAGCTGCGCACCCCCCTCAGCTCGATCCGAGGGTACGCGGAGCTCTTCCGCCGGGGGGCTCGCTCCAACCCGGAGGACCTGGACAAGGCGATGAGCCGGATCGAGAGCGAGGCCACCCGGATGGGACTGCTGGTGGACGACCTGCTCTTGCTCGCCCGCCTGGACCGGGGACGGCCTCTGGATCGCAAGCCGGTGGACCTGGCTGAGCTGGCCGTCGATTCGGCCGCGGACCAGTCGGCTGCCGATCGCCGACACCGGATTCGGGTTCACGCGGACTCCCCCGTGCTTGTCCAGGGAGACGAGGCGCGGTTGCGGCAGGTGGTGACCAACCTGGTCCGCAACGCCGTGGTCCACACCCCGGAGGGAACCGCGGTGGAGATCGCTGCCCGGCTTGATGGGGACCAGGGGCTGGTGCAGGTGATTGATCACGGACCCGGGATTCCGGATGAGGTGGCGGCGCGCATCTTCGAGCGCTTCTACAGAGCCGACCGCTCCCGGGGGCGGGCGACCGGTGGCACCGGACTCGGCCTTTCGATCGTGAGCGCGATCGTGGCGGCCCACCAGGGCACTGTGGAGTACCGACCCACGGAGGGGGGCGGCGCGACCTTCGAGGTGCGCATCCCCGTCGAACGCCCGCTGGCGCCGAAGCCGGCCGCGGAGGAGCCGGACCCGGCGGTCGGGTCGGGAGTCAGCCCTGTTGGCTGATCGGGATAGACCGCGCCTCCGCCGTCAGGCTGGATGGGAGGCGGTGGCCACCTGGGCGGCCTGCCTTCGGGACCAGGACCTGGTCTCCCGGATCAGTGAGGTGACGCCCACCCCGACCACGGCGAACACCACCAGGAAGAGCGGCAAGCCGATCTGATCCAGGTTGTGGACCTGGATGCCGGTGGCGAAGCTGAGGTTGGCGATCTGGGGAAAGCTCAGGCCGAAGACCCCACCCACGATGAACGCCAGCCCTCCCCAGGTGAGCGTCCTTCCCGCGACGGTGAGGGCCACGTGCCGGACGGCGTCCGGGGGAAGGCCGCGCCGGGAGGCGTAACGGCCGAAGGCGGCTCCGGCCAGCACCTGGACGATGGTGGTCCCGATCCCGAACAGCGCCCCCGGTACCCACCCCAGGAGTGGCGAGGGCATCGCCGGCGCTAGGACCGTGTAGATGATGATGGCGAAGGCACCAAACCCCCATCCGGCCACGAAGCCGTGGACGGCGGGCATCCAGGGCCGCGGATCCTGCACCCAGCCGGGGGTGGGGAACTCTTGCCCCGAGTGCACCAGCGCGGCGTCCTTCTGCAGCCAGGGGATGTGCAGGTGGAAGTGGAACGGGAGCCGACTCCGCCTGGCGATCATCAGTCCCGCCCAGGCCATGAGGATGCCCACGACCACGTATATCGCGTAGTCCGCACCCGCCAGAGTGAGGATCCGGCTGAAGCCGAGGTAGGCCAGCTCGGCGGCGATCGCCCGCTGCAGCGTGAAGGCCAGGGAGAAGATCAGCCCCGACCGGAACCCACGCTTGGTGGAGTAGCTGCCGATGGCATAGCTGAAGGTGATCGGCCAGGTGTGCTCATCAGGGGTGATCCCATGCACCATCCCCAGGATTAGCGCGGTCACGAAGATCGCCAGCCCGGTGACGTGCACCGGGTTCCAGAGGTTGATCACCGCCCCGATCACGATGCCGCCCCCGCCGGGCTGGGCACCAGCTGCCTGGACGACCGTCCCAGACAGTCCTGGCAGACCCCGGTCAGGACCAGGTGGTGGTCATGGATCTCCAGTCCGGTGGCGTCCTCCAGGGCCCGCATGGCCGCCCCGGAAGCCTCACAGGGAACCGCTAGGACCTCGCCGCACAGTTCGCACCGGAAGTGGTCATGGTGCTCGTCCCGGATCTCGACGTGCGTGCGGCCGTCGTCCAACTCCACCCGGCGCAGAGCTCCCTCGGTCTCAAGTCGAGCGGTGGCCCGGAACACCGAGGAGAAGTCGGCGCGGATGCCCTTGGCGGCCAGCGCCTGACGCAGCTCCTCCAGCGTCCAGGCATGCCGGCCCCGTGCCGCCATGAGTTCCTGAACCGCTCCTGCGATCTTCGGCCTTCTGCCCATGGCTCCATCATACATAAAGCAAGTCGGTTGCGCAACTAGCTTGCGTTACCCGCGGCCCAGGGGATTCCCAGCGTTCTCTGGGTTGGATTCCAAGGTTCTAATGGGACCATCGCGCCATGGCACTCACACCCCCCTTCAGCCAGCGCGAGCGGACCCGGGGCGAAGCTCTGGTGAGGCGGGCCACCGTGTGGCTCACCCTGGCGGCGGTGGCCGGTACCGCGGCGGTGGCGGCCGCCGTCGCCAATGCCATACCTGGCCGGAGCGCCCATGGCACCGGCGCGGCCGCGGCCGCGCCAGCGTCCGGCTCATCCAGCGGGGGCGCGGCGTCCAGCTCGGCAAGCGGGGGAACCACCTCTGGTGGCGTCGTCCCCGCTCCCGCGACCGCTCCGCCTGTGGTCACCTCCGGCGGTTCCTGAGTGGACGGGGGCTGGACCCGTCTGCCACCGGTTCCCGGTGTCTCGGGTGCGTGGCGTCCGGCGCTTGGGACCACCGCCCGCGTGCTGATCTCAGACGGCCACCAGCTGGCCCCGGCGTTAAGGGAGGCCGACCGAGTGATCGCCGAGGTTGACGGCCTGGCCAGCCGGTTCAGGCCCGACTCCGAACTGTCCCGGGTGAACTCGGATCCGCGCCCCGAGGTCTCCGTGAGCGACGGTCTGGCCGGCTTACTGGCCGAGGCCCTCTTCTGGTCGCGAGCGACGGATGGTCTGCTCGACCCCACCGTGGGCGCCGCCCTGCTGGCTGCCGGGTACGACCGCGACTTCTCCCAGCTCGGTGAACACGCCGGCACACCTGCCGTACCCTCGACCCCGGCTCCCGGATGGCACCGGGTCCGGCTCGAGGGTACGCTCCTCAGCCGGCCCCCGGGGGTGCTGCTGGACCTCGGGGCAACGGCCAAGGCCGCGGCCGCGGATAGCGCCGCATCTCGGGCCGCCGCGGCCTCTGGAGCCGCCTGCCTGGTGAGCCTGGGGGGGGACATCGCCACCGCAGGCCCGGTGCCTTCCGGTGGCTGGACGGTTCGCATCGAGGACGACCATCGGGGGGGAGGGGACGACCCTGGCCAGACGGTCAGCCTTCTGGCGCGCGGCATGGCGACCTCCTCGACCGTGGTTCGGAGCTGGATCCGCCAGGGGATGACCATGCACCACCTGATTGATCCTCGCACCGGCCGCCCGGCGCAGGGGCGCTGGCGGACGGCTACCGTCGTCGCTGACACCTGTCTGCAGGCCAATGCCCTGTCCACTGCAGCCCTGGTGGGAGGTGATGGGGCGGAGGACCTCCTGGGCCGCTTTGGCGCCGCTGCCCGGCTGGTGGCCGCGGACGGTCGAGTCGTCCATCACGGCGGCTGGCCATCCCAGGGTGAGGAACTCGCCCCCCTGCCGAGCCGGGCTGGATGCTGACGGTGGCCGCAGCGCTCGGTGGGTCGATGACTCTCTGGTACCTGGCCCGAGCGAGCGGGCTGGTGCTGCTGGCGGTGCTCACTGTCAACCTGGTCCTGGGGATCTCCATCCAGGGGGGTTGGCACCCCGGGACCTGGCCGCGATTCGCCGTGCAGGCGGTGCACCGCAACCTCGCCCTCCTGGCCGTGGTGCTGCTGATCGTCCACGTGGTCACCATCGAGCTGGACCCATTCGTCCCGGTCGGCTGGTGGGCAGCCTTGGTGCCATTCGTGAGTCCTTACCGGCCGTTCTGGCTGGGGCTCGGCACCCTGAGCCTGGACCTCCTGGCCGCCGTGGTGATCACCAGCCTTCTGCGATCCCACCTCCGGCCGAACTGGTGGCGGGCGGTCCACTGGCTCACCTACCTCTCCTGGCCGGTGGCCCTCCTCCATTCGCTGGGCACCGGTACCGACACCAGGCTCACCTGGGTCTTCGCCTTTGAGGTGGGCTGCGTGGGACTGGTGGCAGCGACTGTTATCTTCCGTGTCGCCCGGGCATCCCGGCCGCGGGCGGCGGTGCGGGGCCTCCTCATGGCGGCGGTCGCCGCCGCGCCCATGTCGGTTCTGGCCTGGTCGGCGGCCGGGCCCTTGCAGGGCGGCTGGGCCCGGCGAGCCGGGACTCCCACCACCGCACTGGCCTCCGGGGCTCCCGGTTCCACGGGCGTCAGGGGGCAGGCATCCCTCCTGGTCCCCTTCACGGCTCGGTTCTTGGGGTCGGCCAACTCCTCCCCGAGTGGCAACGGCGAGACGATCACCATCTCCGGACAGGTGCAGGGAGGAGCCGGAGGCCAACTGGTGGTCTCGCTCTCCGCCCGCCAGCTGTCTGACGGAGCCCTCGCGGTCGACCAGGGGGCGGTCACCTACCGGCCCGCCACGGGGTCCCTGGTATACACGGGCACGGTCGTGTCCGTGGGGCCAGGTTCCCTGGTCCTCAGGCTCGCCCCCGGTGCCGGCTCCTCGGAGCCGGCCGAGCTAACCATCAGCGGCCCGGTGCCGGCCTCCTCGGTCTCTGGCGTTCTGTACTTTGGCATTGCCCCAGCAGGCGGAGCCGGCGAGGACGGGGGCCAGGACTCATGAGCCTTGTCGCCACGGCCGCGCCGGGGGAGCTCCGTGTGCCGCGAAGCGGTCCCTGGAACCAGCGCCTTTTGGCTGGGCCGAAGCTGGGTGGACCTGAGCCGCTGGCCGATCACGCGAGCAGGCTGGGCGGAGGCATCACAGGCTGGACGGAAAGGGCGGGGGCTCACCAGCTCCTGGAGCGGGTGCGGCGCTCGGGGCTGGGGGGGCGTGGAGGTGGCGGCTTTCCGACGGCCGACAAGCTGGCCGCCGTGCGTCGCCACGGCCCGGGATCGGTGGTGGTGGTGAACGGGTCGGAGACCGAACCGGCCGCCGGCAAGGATGATCTCCTTCTCCGCATCCGGCCCCACCTGGTCCTAGATGGGCTGCTGGTGGCCACGCGGATCCTCGGCGCTCGACGGGCCTTCCTGGTAGCCCACTCAGCACAGGCGGTGGCGGCGGTGGAGGCAGCTCTCCGAGAACGCCCGGACGTGTCCATCCCGGTCGAGGTGGTGCGCGGGCCGGCGAACTTCGTGGGCGGTGAGGAATCCGCTCTGATCCGCTGGCTGGAGGGTGGCCAGGCCCTTCCCCGGTACCAGCCCCCCCGGGTGGTCGACCGGGGCTGGCGGGGGCTGCCGACCCTGGTGCAGAACGTCGAGACCCTGGCCCACCTGGGCCTGGTGGTCCGGCTTGGCCCGGAGTGGTTCCGGGGGGCAGGGGTCGCCGACGAGCCTGGCACCATGCTCGTGACTCTCAGTGGGGCGGTGGAGGCGCCCGGTGTCTACGAGGTGCCCATCGGTACCCCGCTTCCCGAAGTCCTCTACGTGGCCAGGGCCGAACCCGGTGCGGTCGCGCTGCTGGTGGGCGGCTACTTCGGCTCCTGGCTGCGAGCCTCGGAGGTCCAGGGCCTGGCTCTCTCCCGGAGCAGCCTTCGCCCGGCCGGGGCGACTCCCGGGGCCGGGGTCCTCCACCTCCTTCCCCAAGGCACCTGCGGGCTTCGGGAGTCCGGGCGGATCCTGGCCTGGCTGGCGGCACAGGGAGCCCGTCAGTGCGGGCCGTGCGCCTTCGGTCTTCCGGCGATGGCGTCAGCCCTGAACGAGGTGGCCGACACCGGGTCGGAGGCGGCGCTGGGGCAGCTGGAGCGGTGGGGCGACCAGATAGAGGGCAGGGGCGCCTGCCGGCATCCGGACGGGGCGGTGAATCTTGCCCGGTCGGCGGCGAGTGCCTTCCCCGACGAGCTGCGGCGCCACCGTTCGGGAGCCTGTAGTGGCCCCCGGCAGTCGGCGCTGCCGCTGCCCCTCGGCCGGGATCAGGGGTGAGCGGCCGCTACCTGCACGCGGATCCCACCCTCTGCGTGGGCCACCGGCTCTGTGCGGAGATGCTGCCCGAGCTGATCACCCTGGACGACTTCGGCTATCCCATCATCTCCCCTGACCCGGTGCCACGCCACCTGGGTCGGCTGGCTCGCCGCACCGTCGGTGCCTGCCCGGCGCTGGCCCTCATCTTGGACGGGAACCCGAGCCGGAGGGTGCGCCGGCATCAGCCCAGACCCGGTGCTTCCCCTGGCTGAGACAATCCCAAGGTGCCCGCACCCTCCCGTGAGTCCCGCGACGGACCGCCCGAGGGTCACGAAAGGCTTTGGGGACCCTTCCTCTCCCTCCGCCAGTGGGGCACGGTCCGGGAGGATTACAGCGCCGACGGGGATGCCTGGGCCTATTTCCCCTTCGAGCACAGCCGGCTGAGGGCCTACCGATGGGGGGAGGACGGGCTGCTGGGTATCTCTGACCGCCGGCAGCTGGTGTGCCTCGGGCTGGGACTCTGGAACGGGGCCGACGGAATCCTCAAGGAGAGGCTGTTCGGGCTCACCAACGCCGAGGGCAACCACGGTGAGGACGTCAAGGAGTACTGGCACTACCTGGACGCCCTGCCGGACGCCAGCTACCTTGCCGCCGTCTACCGCTATCCGATGGCTGCCTTTCCTTATCAGGAGCTCCGGGAGCGCAATCGGGAGCCGGGCCCCGAACTCAAGCTGCTGGACCTTGGCTTCTTTCAGGACGGCCGGTACTTCGACGTTCAGGTCGAATACGCCAAGGACTCGCCCACGGTCGTCTGCTGCCGGGTGACGGTCACCAACCGCAGCTCGGCACCGGCCCGGCTCCACCTGCTCTCCCAGGTGTGGCTGCGCAACACCTGGTCGTGGTCTGGGCAGTCCCCGCCGCGGCTCTCCCTGCGGGATGGGGTGGTCGCTCTCGATCATCCGGACTTCCCCGGCTACCGGCTGTCGGCCGACCCGGGAGCGACGTTCCTCTTCTGTGACAACGAGACCGACATGGCCCAGCTCTTCGGCGCTCAGGGCACGACGCGGTACCCCAAGGGGGCGATCGGCGATGCGGTGGTGCGCCAGGACCCCAGCCTGTGCAATCCCGCCGGGCAGGGTACCCGGGCAGCGGCCCAGTTCATCCTCGAGCTAGGGGCGGGGGAGAGCCGGGTGGTGCGCTGGGTCTGGGGAGATCGGGAGGGGCTGTCGCCCACGTTGGTGGACTCGGTGTGCGAGCGCCAGCGGGCTGCCGCCACCGCGTACCACCTGCGCTCGTCCCCAGGGGCCTGCGACGACGACGACCGGCTGATCCTTCGGCAGGGGTTGGCCGGGCTGATCTGGACACAGCAGTACTACGAGTACGACGTCGGCCGGTGGCTGGACGGCGACCCCGCCGAGCCGCCACCCCCGGCATCGCGGCTCTCCGGCAGGAATGCCGGCTGGCGGGGCCTGGGGGCGGCGGACGTGATCGTGATGCCGGACAGCTGGGAGTACCCCTGGTTCGCCTCATGGGACCTGGCCTTCCATGCCCTGGCCCTGCAGCCCTACGATCCCGAGCTGGCCAAGAGCCAGGTGATGCTGCTGCTGCGGCCCGATTACACCCGGGAAGACGGGCAGCTCCCCGCCTACGAGTGGAGCTTTTCCGACTCCAACCCACCGGTGCATGCCGCCGCCGTCTGGCAGATCTACGTCCGCGAGCGCAACCGCACCGGCCAGCCGGACCGGGAGTTCCTGGAGCGGGCCTTCCTGGCCTTGCTGTTCAACTACGGCTGGTGGGTGAACCGCCGCGACGTGAGCGCCCACGACATCTTCGCTGGCGGGTTTCTGGGGCTGGACAACATCTCCGCGGTGGACCGCAGCCACCTCCCCTCAGGGGCCGAGATCTGGGAGGCGGACGCCACCGCCTGGGTGGGGATGTTCGCGGTGAAGATGTTCCGCATCGCCGCAGAGCTGGCGGTGGAGGAGCCGCAGTACGAGGACATGGCCATCCGCTTCTTCAACCATTTCGCCCACATCGCCCAGGCGCTCAACGGTGACGACGGCCAACCTGGGCTCTGGGACGAGACCGAAGGCTTCTACTACGACCGTCTCCGGCTGGCCGACGGGCGCAGCGAGGTGCTGCGGGTGCGCAGCCTGGTGGGCCTGCTGCCATTGGCGGCCACCGAGGTGGTGCACCAGCACACCCTGGACCGCCTGCCCCGCCTAGCGCGTCAGCTGGCGGCCAACCAGCAGCAGCGCGCCTTCCACTACCGGGCAGCCGGGGAAGATCCCTACGCGGTCCTCTCGCTGCTCGGCCCGGAGAGGCTGCACCGGCTCCTGGACCGGCTCCTGAGCCCGACGGAGTTCCTCTCGGACTTCGGGCTGCGGTCTCTGTCCAAGGCACATGAGCGGGAACCCTTCCAGTCCCAGCTGGTGCCCGAGATGCCGTCCGTCCGGTACGAGCCGGGCGCGGCTGACGAGCGGATCATGGGGGGCAACTCCAACTGGCGGGGACCGATCTGGCTTCCCACGGGGTACCTGCTGATTCAAGCCCTGCGGCTGCTCGGGGTCGGACTCGGGCCCGGCTTCACCCACGAGTTCCCCGCACCCGGCGGCCCGTCCCTGAACCTGACCGAGGTGGCTGACCAGCTGGCCCGGCGCACGGTCTCGCTGCTGCGTCGCGGCGAGGACGGACGGCGTCCGGTGTTCGGCCGGTACGAGAAGTTCCAGGAGGATCCCGCCTGGCGGGACTGCCTGCTCTTCCACGAATACTTCCACGCTGAGGACGGGAGCGGCCAGGGGGCATCGCATCAGACCGGGTGGACGGCACTCATCGCGCTCCTGGTGGATGAGCTGGGACGCCCCTGGCAGCCGCCGAGGGTGCCAGAAGACTCCGCCGGGGCTAACTAGCCGGAAGAGGTCGATCCGCTGCGCTAGCCGTCCTCCAGGGGCGAGCGACCCGCGGGCTCGGGAGAGCCCTCCATGCCCATTCAGCGTCTCTGCAACTCTAAGCGACTCTGAGCGGGGCGTAGCCGAGCGCCCTGGGACCGAAGTCGCCACGAGGGACGACCGCGGTGGCATGGGCGTTGCGGTGGAAGCCGCGCCCGAGGGACACCCATCTGGGCCGGTGCCCAGGTGAGGTCGAGCAGGGTTGCGCACTGGTGTCCTG
>JAKAXE010000002.1 GCA_021816695.1 bacterium
CAATCGGCCTCGACTTCGGGTCGGTGAGCCCGCGGCTGAAAGCCGCAAGCACCATCGTCAATTCGACTTGGCGGGCGTACTTGGCGCAAGATGGATGGATCGTGGTTCATCGATGGAGGTGAGGCATGGCTGAGGAGGCAGCGGCCGAGGGCACGCTAACCGTGACCGACAGCCGCACGGGGAAGACATATGAACTCCCCATCGTGGATGGGGCGATCCGCACCCTGGACCTGCGCCAGATCAAGACGGGGCCTGACGACTTCGGCTTGATGGGTTACGACCCGGCATTTCAAAATACTGCCAGCTGCCGTAGCAGCATAACGTTCATCGACGGCGACAAGGGCATCTTGCGCTATCGCGGGTACCCAATCGAGGAGCTGGCCGCCCGGCACAGCTTTCTGGAGGTCGCGCAGCTGCTCCTTACGGGAGAGCTACCCACGCCCGACCAGCACCTGGACTGGGTGGGCGACATCACCAACCACACCTTCATCCACGAGAGCATCAAAAAGTTCATCGACGGCTTCCATCACGATGCCCATCCCATGGGGATACTGGTGTCGGCGGTGGGGGCGCTATCGACCTTTTACCCGGAGGCCAAGCAGATACACGACCCGGAGGTCCGGCACCGCCAGATCGTCCGCCTCATCGCTAAGATGCCGACCCTCGCGGCGTTCGCCTACCGGCACGCCATGGGGCTCTACTACGCCTACCCGGACGACGAGCTCTCCTACTCGGCCAACTTCCTCAACATGATGTGGCGTGCAACCGAGTTGAAGTACCACCCCGACCCGGTCCTGGAACATGCGCTGGACGTGCTCCTCATCCTCCACGCCGACCACGAGCAGAACTGCTCGACCAGCACCATGCGGCTGGTGGGGAGCTCCCAGGCCGACCCCTACTCGGCGATGTCGGCCGCCTGCGCGGCGTTGTACGGACCGCTTCACGGAGGCGCCAACGAGCAGGTCCTGCGGATGCTGAGGAGCATCGGATCGGTCGCCAACGTCCCCGACTACATCCGGAGGGTCAAGGAGGGCGAGTTCCGCCTCATGGGCTTCGGCCACCGGGTGTACAAGAACTTCGACCCCCGGGCCCAGCTGATCAAGCGGGTGGCGGACGAGGTGTTCGAGGTGACGGGGCGGAGCCCACTCCTGGACATCGCCCTGGAGATCGAGAAGATCGCCCTTGAGGACGACTACTTCATCAACCACAAGCTCTACCCCAACGTCGACTTCTACTCCGGGATCATCTACCTCGCCATGGGCATCCCGGTGGAGATGTTCCCGGTGCTCTTCGCCATCGGGCGCACCCCCGGCTGGCTGGCGCACTGGCAGGAGGGGCTCTTGGACCCCGAGCAGAAGATCGGACGCCCGCGCCAGCTGTACGTCGGCCCGGAGCTCCGCCACCTCGGCGCCTGAGCAGCCCGGCCGGCCCCGGGGCGTCAGCCCCGGGGCCGGCCGCAATCTCAGGCCAGTGCGGCCTCGAGGTTCTCGGCCAGGGCGGACATGAACGCCTCGGTGCTGAGATAGCTCTGGCTCGGTCCCACCAGGAGCGCAAGGTCCTTGGTCATCTGGCCGCCCTCCACGGTCTGCACGCAGACGGACTCCAGCGTCTCGGTGAACGCCACCAGCTCCCGATTGCCATCCAACCGGCCCCTGTGAGCCAGCCCTCTGGTCCAGGCGAATATCGACGCGATGGGGTTGGTGGAGGTGGGCTCACCCTTCTGGTGCATACGGTAGTGCCGGGTGACGGTGCCATGCGCCGCCTCCGCCTCCATGGTCTTCCCGTCCGGGGTCAACAGGACGCTGGTCATGAGCCCCAGTGAGCCGAAGCCCTGGGCCACCGCATCCGACTGGACGTCACCGTCGTAGTTCTTGCAGGCCCAGAGATACCCCCCGCCCCACTTCAGGGCGGCGGCCACCATGTCGTCGATCAACCGGTGCTCATAGGTGATCCCGGCCTCGGCGAACTGGGTGGCGAACTCGGCGGCGAAGACCTCGGCGAAGAGGTCCTTGAAGCGGCCGTCGTAGGCCTTGAGGATGGTGTTCTTGGTGGAGAGGTAGACGGGGTAGTGGCGGGTTAGGCCATATCGCAAGCACGCCCTGGCGAAGTCCCGGATCGAGTCGTCGAAGTTGTACATCGCCATGGCGACCCCGCCTCCCTCGTACTCGGCCACCTCGTAGGTCTTGGCCGGGGACCCGTCCCTGGGTGTGTAGGTGATGGAGACCTTGCCCGGACCGGGTACAACGAAGTCGGTGGCGCGGTACTGGTCTCCATGGGCGTGACGGCCGATCACTATTGGCTTGGTCCAGCTGGGCACCAACCGGGGGATGTTCTGCATCACGATGGGCTCGCGGAAGATCACCCCCCCCAGGATGTTGCGGATGGTCCCGTTGGGCGACTTCCACATGCGCTTCAATCCGAACTCCGCCACTCGAGCCTCGTCTGGGGTGATGGTGGCGCACTTGATCCCCACCCCGAACTCCCGGATGGCCTCCGCCGCCTGCACGGTGACCCGGTCATCGGTGGCGTCGCGATTCTCGATTCCCAGATCGAAGTAGCGGAGGTCCAGCTCCAGATGGGGCAGGATGAGCTGGTCCTTGATCAGCTGCCAGATCACCCTGGTCATCTCGTCTCCGTCAAGCTCAACAACAGGACCCGCAACCTTGATCTTGGCCATTTCCATCCCTCATACCCTTTGAACCGGCAGGTCGCTGTCGGCCTGCCATGCCGGAGGCGCCCCCCCTTCTCACCCGGAGCTCCCGCACCCGACTTTACCGGGGTGGGCAGAGTGACGTTTCTGGCCACCTCCCAGCCCGGCGCGCAGACCTCTAAGATGCCCGGGTGACCTGGGATGGCACGGCGATCGATTGGAGTGCTCTGAGGCGCCGCGCCTTAGAGGCGGCGGCCGGCGCCTACGCCCCCTATTCCGGGCTCAAAGTGGGGGCCGCCGGCATCGACGACCAGGGCCGGCTGGTAACCGGGTGCAACGTGGAGAACGCCTCCTACGGTCTCACCCTCTGCGCCGAGTGCGGGCTGGTCTCGGCCCTCCGGGCCGGTGGCGGGACGCGCCTCATGGCGGTCTCCGTGTGCGCCGGGGACGGTGCTCCCCTGACCCCCTGTGGGCGCTGCCGTCAGCTGCTCCATGAGCTGGGTGGACCGGAGCTCGTGATCGACGACGGGCCCGACCGCCCTCCGCTCACGGTTGCCGATCTCCTCCCCATGGCCTTCTCTCCGGAGGACCTCCAGCGCAGCCAGCGCTGATGGCGTCAACCCGGGCGACCGTGGAGCTGATCGCCGACAAGCGCCGGGGCCGGGTCCTGGCCCCGGGCGAGATCCGCAGGCTGGTGGATGGCTATCTCCAGGGCCAGATCGCCGAGGCCCAGATGGCCTCCTGGCTGATGGCGGTCTGCTGGCGGGGCCTCACCGCGGCGGAGCTGCAAGAGCTCACCGCCGCCATGGCCGAGAGTGGCGGCCGTCTGGAGCTCAGTGGCCTGTCCGGCCCTACGGTCGACAAGCACTCAACCGGCGGAGTCGGGGACAAGGTCTCCCTGGTCCTGGTGCCCCTCATGGCCTCCCTCGGCTGCTTCGTGCCCCAGCTCTCCGGGCGCGCACTGGGAACGACCGGAGGGACGCTGGACAAGCTGGAGTCGATCCCCGGATTCCGCTGTGAGCTCTCTTCAAGCGAGATCCTGAGGGTGGTGAGGGAGGTGGGTTGCGTCATCGCGGCCGCCTCACCGGAGCTGGCGCCCGCGGACCGCCGCCTGTACGCCCTGCGCGACTCGACCGCAACCGTTCAATCGATACCCCTAATCGCCAGCTCGATCGTCTCCAAGAAGGTGGCCGAGGGGGTCCAATGCCTGCTCTTCGACGTCAAGGTGGGCAGCGGGGCCCTGATGCCCGACATCAGTGGGGCACGGCGGCTGGCGGTCACCCTGGCCGAGCTGGCATCGGGGTTTCAAATTCGAGCCGCCGCGATGGTCACGGCCATGGACCAGCCGCTGGGGAGGGCCGTGGGCAACGCCCTCGAGGTGACGGAGGCACTGGATGTGCTCTCCGGGGGCGGCCCTCCCGACCTCCGCGCACTGGTGCTCGAGGAGGCGCGGGAACTGCTGCTGCTGAGCGGCCACACGGCCGACCCCTCCGAGGCCCTGGACAGTGGGGCGGCCAGGGAGCGGTTCAATGCCATGGTCAGGGCCCAGGGCGGCGCTCCAGAGGCGCCACTTCCTCTGGGGGTGAGGCTGGCCACCCTGGACGCGCCCCGGAGCGGCTTCCTCTCCCGTCTGGATGCTGGGGCCATAGGGTTGGCGGCGTGGAGGCTAGGAAGCGGGCGGAGTGCGCCGTCGGAGCCCGTCGACCCGGTAGCCGGGGTCATGTGCCTCGCCAAGCAGGGTGCTGCGGTGGAGCGCCGCCAGCCGCTGCTCGAGCTCTGGGGGCGTCCTGGCCAGGACCCCGGCTCCGCCCTGCTCGCCCTGAAGCGCGCGGTTCGTGTCGGAAGCTCCCCGCCGCCACCCCGGCCCGTGGTGCTTGAGCACGCGGCCGGCGACTAGGCGGCCGGAGTCACCGTCTCAGCCGCGAGCATCTCGAGGATTGCCTCGGCCAGCTGCCGCGCTGACTGCGGCTCCAGCTCAAGCGCCACTCGTGCCGCCGGGCCGAGGGCCGGGTTGAGCAGGTCAACGTTGAGGGTGTGGTCAGCCGGTGCATGCGCCGGATGGTCGAGGTAGACGCTGGCACTGGTAACCCGCATCCAACCCGTGGCACCCTTGCCACTTCCGACCACTTCCAACCGCTTGGTGAGGTAGGTGCACACAGTCAGCCCTCCAGGGTCCGGCTCAAGAACGCGAAGATCCGCCCCCAACCGTCCACCGCCGCCTCCGGGCGGTAGCTGGGCCGGTCTACGGCAAAGAACGCGTGCCCAGCCCCGGGATAGGTAGTGAACTCGTGCTGCTTGCCATGCCCGGTGAGCAGGGCATCCAGCTCGGCGGTCTCGGCCGGCGACGGGTGCTGGTCCTCCTCTCCGAAGAGCCCCAGCAGGGGGCAACCAAGGTCAGGAAGCTGGGCCGTCAGGTTGCTGATGGGGATGGGAAAGCCCTCGGGCGGCTGGCCCACGACGAAGGCACCGTAGCAGTCCACTGCAGCCTGCAAGGGAAGGTGGCAGGCCGCCAGAACCGCCTGCCTTCCACCGGAACAGTACCCAATGACTCCCACCTTGCCCGACGCCGACGGCCTGGCTCTCAGGAAGTCCGCAGCTCCCGCCACGTCTCCCACCAGCCGCTCGTCCGGCACCCCTCCCCTCGCCCGAGCAGCCGCGGCGGCATCGTCTGGCTCTGCCCCTGGGGCCTCCCTCCAGTACAGGTTCGGGCTGATGGCGAAGTAACCCTGTGCCGCGAAGCGCCGGACGGTTTCCTTCGTCTGCCGGTCCAGCCCCGGCATGTGATGGATCACCACCATGCCTGGGCGGCTCCCCGACTCCAGCGGCTCCGCGAAGTACGCCTGGATCTGATCCCCGCCATGCCCTTCGATCTCGACCACGCCCGCCCGGATCGACTCATCCAATGCCGTACCTCCCAAAAGAACACACCGACCGCCTGCAGACCGGCCTTGCGGGGCCTGCTGTCAGCTTCGAAGCCGGCTCAGAAGGCCCCGGATCGCCAGCTCATACCCCATCGGCCCGGCTCCCACTATGACCCCGGCAGCAACCGGGGCAACCACCAGCTCTCGGCGGAAAGGCTCCCGGGCAAAGACATTGCTGAGGTGGACCTCGAAGACAGGAAGTCTAATCGCGCTCACCGCATCCCTCAAGGCATAGCTGTAGTGGCCGAGGGCGCCGGGATTGAGCACCACGCCGTCGAACGCCCGGGGCGCACGGTGAAGAGCGTCAATGATCTGGCCCTCCCCATTGGCTTGGTAGAACTCAAGCTCGCACCCTAGCTTCGGCGCCGCGGCCCGCAGCCCGGCCTCGATCGCATCCAGGGGCTCCCCTCCGTAGACGGCTGGCTCCCGGCTCCCAAGGAGATTGAGGTTGGGGCCGTTCACCACCAGGATCCGAAGGCGCGCCTGTTGCATCTGGTCCTCGCTTTGAAGCCGCCCAACCTTGGTCCCGTCAGCAGCCGCCAGGCTGTCGCAGCTTGGCCAAGTCTATCTCCGCATGGGAGCCCGAAGCTCCCCCGGTCACCCGGCACGATCCCGGAGCGGAGGCCCGCATCTGTCGGCGGAGGAGGACGCTGTGCCTCTCTGCAACCTCTCAAGCCATCATCGGGGCCCACCATCGGCGGGGATTTGCGGGATCGCTGCCCACCGCTCCGACAGGTTCCCATGAACTCGGGCGCGTCCAAGGACTCCGCTCACCGGGTGACAGACCTCGAGCTCGGGGGCCGGCTCCCGCCGGCCCCCTCGCTCGGGCACTCTCCTCAGTAGTAGGAGTTCAGGTCAGGCGTCGTGACGGTGTAGATCGTGTGCAGCTTGCCGCTGGTGTCGAATTGGACCACCTGCAGCGGGGTGAACACGTTGTGGTACTGGTTGAAGTCCTCGTTCCCGCTGGCGCCCTGGTAGTTGATCTTCTTGCCAGCCTTGAGCAGCTTGACGCAGCTCGGGTAGGTGTAGCACGCGGTGCCCGGCGGGTTGGAGATCTTGGTGATGTAGGGACGCCACACCACCGGGTTGGTGGAGTGGGCAGCGGTCATGGCCAGGGCCGCGATCACCACCGCGTCATACATCGCGGGCGAGGCCGGGAGCGGCTTGTTGGTGTTCCACACCGCCTGGTAGGCGTTCAGGAAAGCGCTGTTGGCGGCGCCGTAGGGGGTGGTTCCGGCCATCCCGGTGAGCCAGTGGCTCGCGGTGCTGAGTCCCATGGCGTTCGCGAGCTGGATGCTGGCCCCAGTGTCCCCGGTGATGAAGCGGACGTTCATGTGCCCCAGCTGCTTGACGTTGGCGAACAGGGTGCTGGCGGTCTGGGGGTCAGCGTGGAAGAACACGCACTGCGGGTTGCCCTGGAAGGCCACCTGGACCTCGCTCAGGTAGGACGTCTGATCGGGAACGATTTGCTGGTTGCTGAGGATGTGGCCGCCATGGCCGGTGAACGCCTTGACCAGCGGCGGAACCTCGGCCTGAGCGTTGGCGTCGTTGGTGTACATCAGGCTGGCGGTCGAGCAGCCGGTGTGCAGGGCGTAGTAGGCCTCGCCGGTGAGCAGCACCGAGTCGGATGGGAAGACCCGGTAGACGTAGGGGAAGGTCATGTGGTCGAGGAAGGTCGCGCCCCCCTCCATCAGGTCCACCACGTGGTCAGTACTGAAGCTCTTGTCCACACCCTCGATCGAGAGGGAGCTGGGACCGAAGACCACTACCGGAGAGTGGGTGAGGAGCGTCTGGAGCGCCGTCACCGCATCCACCGGGTCCCCGGCGGTGTCCTCCAGGGTAGCGCTGAACTTATGGCCGTCCACCCCGCCATTGGAGTTGACGGCGTAGATCCCCGCCTTGATTCCATGCAGGAACCACTGCCCTACGAAGGACTCCGCCCCGGTCATGGGCAGGAGCTCCCCCACGCTGATTGGCCCACTCGGAATCGAGTGGTTCGCGGTCGTAGCGGTGCTGCCGCAGGCGGCGAGGAGGATGGCGAAGAGCCCCATCCCCGCCCAGCCCGCCTTTCGAAAACCGAATCTCAAGTTCCTACCCTCCATTTCCCTTTCGCTACCGAAGAACCAGTCGCTTCGTGATCAGATCCAGTGCCTCACCTCCTCGACCCACCGCCCGCCGTCTGTCCCACCTCGGAGTCCGCTCCGCCGCCCCCTCCCAGGAAGATGGCGCTCAGGTCCTGCTTGCCCACCTCGGCGGCCGGTCCATCCAGTCGATTGCGCCCAGCCACCAGCACGTAGGTCCAGTCGGAGTGGCGAACGGCCATGTCCACGTTCTGTTCGACCACCACCACCGCGGTTCCCTGCTCGGCGATGCGCCTCACCTGCTGCCAGACCACAGTCGTGTACTGCGGCGAGAGGCCGGCGGTGGGCTCGTCCAGCAAGACGACCTTGGGCTCCAGCATCAGAGCCCGCGCCATACCCAGCATGTTGCGCTGGCCCCCGCTCAGGACGCCGGCCTTGCTTCGCCGGGCCCGCTGCAGGTCGGGGAAGATGGCCAGGACCTCCTCGATCCGGCGCTCCGCGCCAGCGCGCCGGATGTAGGCGCCCATCTCCAGGTTCTCCACCACCGACATGGAAGGGAAGACGTTGTTGACCTGGGGAACGTAGGCCATGCCGCTGGCGGCGATCCGGTAAGGCGGCAGGTTGGTGAGGTCGACGCCGGCCACGGTCACGGTGCCCTCGACCTTACGGAGCAGTCCGAACACCGACTTGAGGAAGGTTGACTTCCCGGCCCCGTTGGGGCCAACGATGCTGACCACCTGGCCCTCGGCGGCCCGCGCCGAGACCCCCTGGACGATGGGGACCTTGCCGTATCCGGCGGTGACCCCCTCAGCCGACAGCACGCTCATCCAGCCCTCCTCCGAGGTAGGCCCTGACGACTTCAGGGTTCTGCCGGAGCTCCGCCATGCTTCCTTCGGCCAGGGTCCGGCCCGAAGCCATCACCACCACTTGGTCGCAGATCCTCTCCACCACATCCAGGTTGTGCTCGACCAGAAGGAAGGTGATACCGGCTTGGTCGCGGAGGCGCCGTATGTGTCCGTCCAGACGCGCGATCAACGCGGGATTGATCCCTGCCATGGGCTCGTCAAGAAGCATGAACTTGGGGTCCGCCATCTCCGCCCTGGCCAGCTCCAGCAGCCGCTTCTCCCCGCCGCTGAGATTGCCGGCGTACTCGTCCCGGAGTGGGAGAAGCCCGTAGGTCTCCAGGACGTCCACAGCGCGGCTCGCCAGAGCAGCATCCTGGCGGCGCCCCACCGAGGGCCGGAAGAGGGCGTTCCACAGGCTCTCTCCGCGCTGGCCCGGGGGTGGCACCAGAAGGTTCTCCATCACTGTCAGCAGGGGGAACTCCCGCGACACCTGATAGGTGCGCAGGAGGCCGCGCCGCGCCATCTTGTAGGCGGGAAGCCGAGTCACGTCCTGCCCGTTGAAGTAGACCCGGCCCGATTGCACCTTGAGGGCGCCGGCGATCAGCCCCACAGCAGTGCTCTTGCCGGCCCCGTTGGGCCCGATGAGCGCAGAGATGGATCCCTTGGGAATCTCAAAGGTGCAGTCGTCCACCGCCTTGAAGCCACCGAAGGAGTGGCTCAGGTGCTCGACCCGCAGGAAGGCGTCAGCTTCCGGCACTTCCCACCCCTTCGGCCGGAGTCCGTCGGCCGGGCAGCAGCGGCAGCTGGTAGAAGCGGCGCCTGGCCTCGGGGATGATCCCCTCGGGGCGCAACCAGAGGACGGCGATCAGTGACGCCCCGATCAGCATGTTGCGCACCGTCGGGATCAGAGTGGCGTTGCCGGGAATCGGCGGGATGTATCGCGTCGCCTCGTTGACCAGGACCGCCACCACGAAAGACCCGACCACCCCTCCCCAGTTGTTTCCCCGCCCGCCCACGATCAGCGCCGCCCACACGACGAAGGTCTCCCCCGAGGTCCACCCAGCTGGGTTGAACGCCCCGATGAAGCCCATGAGGAGGGCGCCGCCCACGCCTGCGAGTACAGCTCCCATCGACATGGCGATGAGGCGGACCCGGACCGAGTCCTTGCCGAAGGCCTCAGCTGCTTCCTGGTCCTCGCGGATCGCCCGCATGGTCCGGCCCAGGGGGGAGTTGAGGATGCGCTGGGCGATGAACCAGCAGATGACCATGACCACGCCGCAGAAGCCCACCCACAGGTAGGTGAACTGGTTGTAGTTGATGTTCAGCCACTGGCTGAAGGGGGTCTGCAGTCCGGCCAGTCCATCGAACCCGTCGAAGAGTGGGGTGTAGTTGCTCACCAGCCCGTAGATCACGGTACCCGTGGCCAGGGTGACGATGGCCATGTAGTCGCTGCGCAGCCGGTTGATGGCGATGAGACCGATCACGATACCCAGCAGGCCGGCGGCCAGCGCCCCCATGACCAGGGCGATGGGGAAGGGCCAGCTCAGCCCCAGGATCCATTCGAACCCGGTCGACTTCTGGCCCGGTCCGAGCGCGAACACCCCGGAGAAGTAGGCGCCGCAGGCCACGAAGGTGATGAAGGTGAAGTCGAGGACCCCGGCGTAGCCGAACTGGATGTTCAGTCCCCAGGTGAGGATGTTGTAGACGAAGAAGAAGATGGTCAGGGTGGCGAGGTAAGGCAGTATCAGATCCATGTTCAGGCCTTCCCACGGGTGGCGATGAGGCCCTGGGGGCGGAGCAGAAGGACGACCACCAGGGCCACGAAGGCGATGTCATCCTTGTAGGTGGAGCTGATCACGACCGCCGAAACCTCGGTGACGATGCCCAGGATGGCGGCAGCCGCCATGGCGCCGTAGGGCCGACCGATCCCGCCCAGGATCACCGCGGCGAAGATCACGAACAGGAAGCTGTCGGCGCTAGTGGGGTTGAAGCTCACCGTGGTCACGGTGAGCGCGATCCCCGCGAGGCCGGCCAGGCAGCCGGTGATGAACCAGGTCCAGGTGGTGATGCGCTCGGTGTCGATCCCGCTGACCTGGGCCAGGTCCTTGTTGTCCGACATGGCGCGCATGGCCTTGCCCAGGCTGGTCCGGCTGAGCATGAGGTGGATGGCCACCATGGCCACCACCGCGAGCCCGATGATGATCAGCTGGGTGGGGGTGAGGGAGAAGGGCCCCAGGTTGAGCGGGCTCCCAACCGAGATGTTGTAGGTCTGGAACCCCGGGCCCCAGATCGCCTGCACCAGGTTCTCGATAACCAGCGAGAGCCCGAAGGTCACGATCAGGAGATAGAACAGAGGCGCCTGCCGGGAGACGAAGTGCTGCATCACCCCCTTGGCGATCGCCACCGCCACCACCCCCATGGCCAGGCAGGCCAGCACCGCGGCCAGCAGGAACGGCAGGTGCGCCCGGGTGCTGAGGGCCATGGCGAAGTAGGCGGCCAGCACCAGGTAGGTGCCGTAGGCGAAGTTGATGTAGTTGGTGACGCCGAACTGGAGAGTTAGCCCCACCGACGCCAGCGCCAGGACGGAGGCCGTGACCAGCCCGAACCCCACCGACTGGATGACCAGATTCATGCCACCCGGCTCCGGTGCGAGTCTCCCAGCCCACTTGGGCGGTGAGCAATCAGGGACCGCTGGCGGACTATCACTGGGCCTCGCCGAGAGCAGGCCGGAGCTGGCGACGCCCGGAGGGACGGGCGCCACCAGCTGCGGTCTCCGGCGACAGAGCGGCGACCAGGTAGGCACTCTCACGGCGCACGTGGACCGCCATTGCCCGCTCCGCGGCCGTGGGGTTGCCGTCCAAGATGGCCTCGGCAACTCGCCGGTGCTCCCGGCGCGCTCCGTCCTGACGCTCGCGACTCTCCACCGCGGTGGCCAGCCGGTAGCGGACGATGTGGTCGTGGAGCTTGTCCAACAGCTCTGCCGCCCGCCGGTTGTCCGCCACCTCAGCGATCCGGCGGTGGAACCTCTCACCCAGTTCCCTGAGCGCGGCGGGCTCGTCCGAGCGTCGGTCGGCGTAGTCCAGGATGGACACCAGTTCGCGGGCATCGTGCATGGTGGCTCGCTGAGCAGCCTGGTGCGCCGCCAGCCCCTCCAGCGCTCGACGGACCTCGTACAGCTCCGCCACGTCGCGGGCGTCCACCTCGGCCACCATAAGTCCCCCGTTGGGCAGACGCTTCACGAATCCGTCGGCCTCCAGTGCCCGGAGCGCCTCCCGCACCGGGGTGCGGCTCACCGAGAGATGAACGGCGAGTTGGGGCTCGTGAAGCCGGGTCGAAGGGGCGAGATCATGATTGATCATCGCCTCGCGCAGGAGCCGGTACACCACCTGAGCGGCGGACTCCCGCCGCACCTGGGGGCTCTCCAACCAGAAGCCGGGACGTCGGATGCTCACTCGCTCCACTCCCTGCAATGGGTGGGCTGGCCGCTGATGGCGACGGCGGTCAACCCGAAACTTGGTGTGCATGTATACCACAACACCGCCGCAGAGGGAAAGGCCGCCGAGCTGCCGCTCTAGGCCGAGAGCATCCTCTTCACCTCACCCGTAGCCAGGATCAGCTCCCGGTCAAAGAGATTGGCGTTGCCGAAGGTGAACCCGCCGATGCCGGCATCCAGGAAGGACTTGAGCTTGTCGGCGGCCTGCTCGGGAAGAAGCGGCGGACCGACCAAGCGGCGCCTCTCCTCGGGGATGCGCGCCTCCAGCCTTCGGGCATCCTCGGGCCCGGTGGCAATCATGATCGGGGCGTTGGCCGTGCGCAGGATGGTGGAGGGATCCCGGCCCTCCTCGGCGCAGTACCGCTCCAAGATCTCGCCCTTTCGCCTCATCTCCTCGATCCCCCCGAACCAGTTGGAGATGTCGGCGTAGCGAGCGACCAGCCGGAGCGTGCGCTGCTCCCCGCCGCCCCCCACCAGAATTCGCGGTCCCCCGGGCTGCAGGGGTCGGGGGACGTTGAGCGCTCGATCGATATGGAAGTAGCGCCCTTCGATGGTCGGCCGATCTTCGGTGAACATCGCCCGGGCGATGCGAAGCGCCTCCTCCAGCCGGTCCATCCGGCGCCCCACCCGCGGAAAGTCAAAGCCGTAGCCCCGGTGCTCATCCTCGTTCCAGGCAGCGCCGAGGCCGAGAACGGCCCGTCCCCCAGAGAGGACATCGAGGGTGGTGACCTCCTTGACCAGGAGTGCCGGGTTGCGGTAGGTGACCCCGGTCACCAACGCCCCCAAGAGAACCTTGCTGGTGCGCTGGGAGAGGGCCCCCAGCGTGGTGTAGGCCTCGAGCATCGGCTCGGTCTCCTCGCCCACCCCGCGGATCTGGTAGAAGTGGTCCATCACCGACACCATGTCGAAGCCGGCCTCCTCCGCAGTCTGGGCGAGGCCGACGACGTGGGCGAAGAGGTCCTCGGGAGCCACCCCCTCGAAGGTGAAACTGGGCATGTGGAATCCGAAGAAGGGCACGCTCATTCGTTCACCTCCCGTTGACCTGTCGGACGCCGGGCAAGTGGCGGTTGATCACCCCACCTGCACCGACCGCTTGGCTAGGCCGTACCAGAATCCATCGATGACGGTCCGGCGTTCCTCACCCTCCCCGCTCGCCGCTCCCAGCGCCACGAAGAGAGGGGCGAAATGCTCCGTCCTGGGGTGGGCCAGGTGTCCCGCCGGGGCCTTGTTCTCGAAGTCGACCAGGGAGTCCAGGTCCCAGCGGGCGAATGCCTCACTACCCCAGTGGTCGAACTCCGCCGACCAGGATGGTGGCGCCGCCTCCGGGGTTGGCGACAGTCGCATCGCCTGGAGGTTGTGGGTGAAGAACCCGCTCCCCATGATCAGGACCCCCTCGTCCCGCAGGGGGGCGAGCTGGGCGCCGGTGGCCAGCAGCCGCTCCGGGTCCAAGGTGGGGAGCGAGAGCTGGAGCACGGGGACATCCGCCTGCGGGTACATCTCCACCAAGGGAACGTAGGCTCCGTGGTCCAGACCTCGGGCGGGGTCGTTCCGCACCGGCTCGCCGGGCCTGGACAGTAGGCTCGCGACCCTCTCCGCCAACCAGGGCGCGCCTGGCGCGGGGTACTTCACCTGGTAGTAGCGCTCCGGGAAGCCCCAGAAGTCGTACACCAGGGGCACCGTTGAGGTGGCGCCGACGGTGGCCGGTGCCGACTCCCAGTGCGCCGACACCACCAGGATGGCCCGGGGCTTCGGCATGGCCTTCGACCAGTCCGCCAGCTCCGACTTCCACTCGTGGTCGTCGGCCAGAGGGGGAGCGCCATGGCTGAGGTAGACGACGGGCATGCGGTCTGACCCGTTGGACGAGGTCTTCACTTCCATCTCACTTCCTTCGCCGCGTGTGGCGACATCGCATTTAGTTGTGCGAGCAACTACAATGATCGTACCACGTTCGCCCGGCGCCCAAACGGTCCCAGCCGGAAGGACCGGTCAGGCGGGCTGAAACTCCGACCAGGGGATGTTCCAATCCCCCTCACCGTCCGCTTCACTGGCCTGCAGGGTGGTACCGGTGATCACCACCACGTCCCCGGGTATGGACCAGTTGTAGAACCACACGGCGTCGCTGGGGTTCTGCTCCACGCAGCCGTGGGAGACGTTGTAGCGGCCGTGGTCGTAGATGTCCCAGTTGGCAGAGTGGATGTAGTACCCATCGGTGCTGATGGCCACGTCTTCGTAGACGTTCTGCGCGTACAGCCCGGGATAGCCGATGGTCGCCGAGTTCATGAACACCACCGGGCTCTTGGACAGCACGACCAAAGTCCCTGAGATAGTGGGAAACCCCGGGCGCCCCAGACTGACCGGCTCAGTGCGCACCAGCTGGCTGCCGTTATACACCTGCATCTCATCGGTGGTGGCGCTGACCTTGGCGATGTGCTGATTGACCACCGTGAAGCTGCTGGAGACCGAGGAGTTGACCAGCCGCTCCCCGTCTATCGCCAGCCCATTCAGGTTCACGGTCAGCGTAGCCTGCTCGTTGAGGGGCCAGAACTGCTCCGGCCTCCCGTCCACCTCGGTAGGCGACCACCAATGCCACCCCAGGGGATCTGAGAGCGACTCGCCGGCGGAGAGCCGCTGCAGCACCATTGGCTGGTCCGCGGCCGGGATTGGTTGGCTGAACTGCACCACCCAGGTTGCCCCCATCCCGACCTGCTCCCCCGGGCTCGGCGAGATGGTTATGCCAATCGTCCCCGCCGGGAGCGGCTGCTGTGGAGTGTTCCAGCTCACCACCCGGGTCACAGTCCTGGCCGGCCTACCACCTCGCGCCGTGGCCACCATCCGGAAAGTGGTCGCCCAAGGCATGGGGGCGGTGGGCTTCCAAACCCCGTGGGTCACACTCCCGCCGATCAGCAGCCCCGCTGAGGTGCGTACCGAGACCGCCTCCAGGTGAGCATGCCGCACTGAGAGGCCGATCGACGCCGTGGGGGCCAGGGTGCCCGAGCTGCTGGGGACCGTCACCGCGAGCTCGGGATGGACGATCGGCAGGGGCCGCGCGGCGGCGGCGATCCCGGTCGCGGCTCCCCCCAGCACCGCCACCGCCCCGAGGCTGAGTCCCACTCGCCGCCAAAGGCGGTGGCCGGAGCCCGACAGAGATGGCATCACGCCAAATATAACCTTCGCCAGCGGATTTCGTTCCGCTGGATCACCGCGGCCCGGCGGCGCCCTCGGAGTCTGGTTGACCTGCGGCTCGGTCCGGTTCCCAGTCTCTATAGTTGGTTTGTGCCAACCAACCAGTAGTCGGAGGTTTCTGTGTCTCCTACCCCGCCGGCGGCTGCTGGCGCGTCCAGCGGCCGCGTCGCCTACAAGTGGATCGCCCTCTCCAACACCACCCTCGGCATCCTGATGGCGACCATCAACTCCTCGATCGTGCTGATCGCCCTGCCGGACATCTTCCGCGGGATCCACCTCAACCCCCTGGCTCCCGGGAACACCCCCTACTTCCTCTGGATGCTGATGGGCTACATGGTGGTGACGGCCGTTCTGGTGGTGAGCCTGGGGCGGATCGGGGACATGTTCGGCCGGGTGCGCATGTACAACCTCGGCTTCGCCGTGTTCACCCTCTTCTCCATCCTCCTCTCGCTCACCTTCGGGAGCGGCCCCGGCCCAGCTCTCTACCTCATCGTCATGCGCGTGCTGCAGGGGATCGGGGGCGCGTTCCTCTGGGCCAACTCCTCGGCCATCCTCACCGACGCCTTCCCCGCCACCCAGCGCGGACTGGCACTGGGCACCAACATGGTGGCGGCCATCGCCGGGTCCTTCATCGGTCTCGTCCTGGGCGGGATCCTCGGCCCGATCGAGTGGCATCTGGTGTTCCTGGTCTCGGTGCCATTCGGTCTCTTCGGGACCGTATGGGCCTACCTCAAGCTCAAAGACACCGGGCAGAGGACGCACTCCACCATCGACTGGTGGGGCAACGCCACGTTCGCGATTGGCTTGATCGCGGTCCTGGTGGGGATCACCTACGGAATCCTCCCCTACCAGGGGCAGTCGATGGGCTGGTCCAACCCCTTGGTCCTGGCCGCCCTGATCGGCGGAGTGGCCTTCCTGGGGCTATTCATCTGGGTGGAGCTGCGCGTGGACCAGCCCATGTTCCGGATGCCGCTCTTCCGGATCCGCGCCTTCGCGGCCGGCAACCTGGCGGCCCTGCTCGCGGCTCTGGCCCGAGGAGGATTGATGTTCATCCTGATCATCTGGCTGCAGGGGATCTGGCTGCCCCTCCACGGTTACAGCTTCGCCTCCACTCCGCTCTGGGCCGGCATCTACCTGCTGCCGCTCACAGCTGGCTTCCTGGTCGCCGGACCGGTGGCCGGAGCGCTGTCCGACCGCTACGGCTCGCGCACCTTCGCCACCGCCGGGGTGCTCATATCGGCGGCAACCTTCGGGGGGATGCAGCTGCTGCCGGCTGACTTCAGCTACCCCGCCTTCGCCGCCCTGCTCTTCATATATGGGCTCTCCAGCGGGCTGTTCGCCTCTCCCAATCAGGCCGGCATCATGAACAGCCTGCCACCCCGCCAGCGCGGGGCGGGAGCGGGCATGGCCGCCACTTTCCAGAACTCCGCCTCCGTCCTGTCGATCGGGATCTTCTTCACCCTGATCATCGTGGGGCTCTCCGCCTCCCTTCCTCACGCCCTTTACAGCGGGCTGGTGGCCCAGGGGGTGCCGTCTGCGGCGGCCTCTCGGGTGGCCCACCTGCCCGCGGTCGGCAGCCTCTTTGCCGCCTTCCTCGGTTTCAATCCGGTGGCCACCTTGCTGGGTCCGATTCTTCCTCACCTGGCCCCAGCTCATGCCGCCTACCTCACCGGGCGCGCGTTCTTCCCCCGGTTGATCGCCCCCGCCTTCATGTCCGGGCTGCGGGCCGCTCTGGACTTCGCCGCCCTGGCCTGCGTCCTGGCCGCCGTGGCGAGCGCACTGCGAGGTGGGCGGTACGTTCATCCCGAGCTTGCCCCAGAGGGTGTCAAGGCTCCGATCAAGGAGAGGCCCATCTCCCCACCGGTGCCCAGCCTTTCCCACCTAGAGGGTGGGAGTGGAGAGGCATGAGCGCCCGCGCCGGAGACGGGATCCGCGACGACCTGGAGAGAGGTCTGACCACGCTGGCCAACTGGGTGGTGCGCCATGACGTGCAGATGGAGGTGAGCCGCCGCGCCCGCTGCCCGGTACCCACATCCCACGTCTGGGTGGTGAACCGGATCGCGGCCACCGGACCCTGCCGGCCCAGCGAGTTGGCTGACTACTTCGGAGTGGACAACTCCACCATGACTCCCAAGCTGCGCCGGCTCCTGCTGGAGGGCTTGGTGTACCGCCAGGAGGATCCCGCCGACCGGCGCGCCGTGCTCCTGGCGGTGAGTCCTGGGGGGACCCGGCTGCTGGCTCGCTTGCGCCGCGTCCGGGCGGAGATGCTGGAGGAGAGGATGCACGGCCTCCCACCAGACCGCCGGGCCGCTTTGGCCGCGTCCCTCCAGGAGCTGGCTGGACTCCTCCAGGGAGGGGAAGGGTAGCTCTTCGCCCCTAATCCGGGGTCGACGGCGACGGCTAGACTCCGGATGTGTGCAAGGTTTGCCAGCGCCGCCCCGAGGTGGCCGGTGACCCATTCGGACGCTGCGAGTCCTGCGCCAAGGCCGGACGGCGCGTGTACCAGTTCCGCCTCCGGTCGGTGGGGTCCGAACTCCAAGTCGCGGCCGGTGAGCTGTCCCCGCGAGCCCTGAACAAGGCCGCCGGCCCCGCGCTGCTGGCCCATTCCGCTCGGCCCTCAGTCCGCCCCCACCTTATCGGGAGCAGCTGCGAGCTGGTCATGGCCGGCAAACGGCTGGAGACGGTCCGGGCGGCGCCGGCACTCTCCTCCCGACTCGATCAGGTGCTGGAGGCGCTTCGCGCGGCCGCGCGCCGCACCGACCCGAGCTGGTGAGCCCTCATCCCAGAACCTCCACCTCGGCGTCCACCGTCTCTGGCTCCTCTTCCGAGCCGGCCCTGACCTCACGGTGGAGGACAAGGCCCGAGGCATCGGCGTCCACCGTGATGACGTCGCCCTCGGCGAAGGTTCCATCGAGGACTCCCACGGCGACCCGATCGGCGAGCTGCCGCTGGATCAGCCGCCGCAGGGGGCGGGCGCCGTACACGGGGTCGTAGCCCTTCTCAGCCAGCCAGCGCACCGCCGCCGGCAGGGGTCGCAGATCCAGGTGCCGGTCGGCGAGGCGCGCGCGCATCTCCTCCAGCTGCAGTGCCACGATGCGCTCAATCTGCGCGAGATCCAGCCGCTGGAAGATGATGATGTCATCCACGCGGTTGAGGAATTCGGGCCGGAACTGCGAGCGCAGCTCCGCCAGTACCGCCTGCCTGGCCCCCTCCTGCGCCTCGGGACTGGGGTGGTCGGGGAGGGCGGCTATGACCGGACTGCCCAGGTTGCTCGTCATGATCACGACGCAGTTGCGGAAGTCGACGGTGTGCCCCTTGCCGTCGGTGAGCCGGCCATCGTCGAGCAGTTGCAAGAGCACGTTGAAGACGTCCGGATGAGCCTTCTCGATCTCGTCCAGCAGGAGCACCGCATAGGGTCGACGACGGACGGCCTCAGTGAGATGCCCGCCCTCCTCATAGCCGACGTACCCAGGAGGGGCACCGACCAGGCGGGCCACCGAGTGCTTCTCCATGTACTCCGACATGTCCAGGCGGACCATCGCGTCCTCGCTGTCGAAGAGGAATTCCGCCAGCGCCCTTGCCACCTCGGTCTTGCCCACCCCGGTAGGACCGAGGAAGATGAAGGACCCCAGCGGACGCCTTGGGTCCTGGAGTCCGGCCCGAGCCCGCCGCACGGCGCTGGCCACGGCGGAGCTCGCCTCGTCCTGGCCCACCACCCGCTGGTGCAGACGCGACTCCATCTCCACCAGCTTGTGGACCTCCCCCTCCAGCATCCGCTGCACCGGGATCCCGGTCCAGCGTGAGACCACCTCGGCGATGTCCTCCTCCCCCACCTCCTCCTTGAGCAGGGGCTCGCCATCCGGGGCCTGGTCCAGGCGGGCCTGCTGCTCGGCCAGCTGGGAGCGCAGCTCCCCCAGCCGACCGTAGCGGAGTTCCGCCGCCCGACCGAAGTCGGCCATGCGCTCCGCCCGCTCGGCCTCGAAGGTGACCCGCTCGATCTCCTCCTTGATGGCGCGCGTCCGGGCGATCTGGGCCTTCTCGCGCTCCCACCGCTGGCGCAGTCCGACCGCCTGCTCCTGCAGGTCCGCGAGCTCCCGCTCCAGCGACTGGAGCCGCTCTACCGAAGCCCGGTCCGTCTCCTTGCGCAGAGCCTGACGCTCGATCTCCAGCTGACGGATGCCACGCTCCACCTGGTCCAGCTCCACCGGCATGGAGTCGATCTCCATGCGCAGCCGGGAGGCCGCCTCGTCCACCAGGTCGATGGCCTTGTCCGGGAGGAACCGGCCGCTGATGTACCGCGACGAAAGCACCGCAGCGGCCACCAGGGCCGAGTCCTTGATCCGGACCCCGTGGTGGACCTCGTAGCGCTCCTTCAGCCCGCGGAGGATGCTGACCGTGTCCTCGACCGACGGCTCACCCACGTAGACCGGCTGGAAGCGGCGTTCCAGCGCCGGGTCCTTCTCAATGTGCTTGCGGTACTCGTCATAGGTGGTGGCACCGATCGCCCTAAGCTCGCCCCGGGCCAGCGCCGGCTTGAGCATGTTGCTGGCGTCCATGGCCCCCTCGGCCGCCCCCGCCCCGATCAGGGTGTGCAGCTCGTCGATGAACAGCACCACCTGGCCGTTGGAGTCGGTCACCTCCTTCAGTAGGGCCTTGAGGCGCTCTTCGAACTCACCCCGGAACTTGGTCCCGGCGACCAGGGTGCCCAGATCCAGGGCCACCACCCGCCGGTTCTTCAGAGTCTCGGGCACGTCTCCCGCGGCGATACGCTGGGCCAGGCCCTCCACGATGGCGGTCTTGCCCACCCCGGGGTCGCCGATGAGCACGGGGTTGTTCTTGGTGCGGCGGGCCAGCACCTGCATGGTCCGGCGAATCTCCTCATCGCGCCCTATGACGGGGTCCAGCTTTCCTTCACGCGCCAGCTGGGTGAGATCCCGCGCGTACTTCTCCAGCACCTGAAACTTGCTTTCCGGGTTGGGGTCGGTCACCCGCTGGCCCTGCCGTAGCCCCTCCAGTGCCCGCAGAAGCCGCTCCCGGTTCACCCCCGCGGAACGCAGGACCCCGGCGGCAGGGCCACCGGGCAGCGCCGCCAGCGCCAGCAGGAGGTGCTCGGTGGAGCAGTATTCGTCCTGGAGCCGCTCCATCTCCTCCCACGCTGAGCGCAGCACCTGCTCCAGCTCCCGGGAGGCCGTTGGCGCCGCTCCCTCCTGCCGGGGCCGCCCGGCCAAGTCCGAACTGACCCGCTCAGCGACCTGTGCGGGGTCGACCTCCAACTGGCGAAGGAGCGCCGGCACCGATCCGTCCGTCTGGCGGAGCAACGCCAGGAGCAGATGCTCAGGATCTACCTGTGGGTGGGAGCCCGAGGCGGCCAGCTGTGTGGCGTCCTCCAGAGCTTCCTGGCTGCGCTGGGTGAACCGATCGAGTCGCATAAATCACCTCCAAGGCGAAGGAATCGCCCATGAAGGGATATACCCGGCACTGTGTGCTGCTAACCCAGAGGCGAACCCGCTGGCGGCTGTGCTCGTCGCTCTCCCCCCAGCCTCTCCGTGCCGCTCTGCCCCGGCCCCGACGTGGGGACACTCGGCGGGGTCAGGACCAGAGCCCGCACCAGCTGCGCTCCGTCGGCGGAAAGAGTGAGCGGCCGGAGACGCCGGTCAGCTGCTGACGCACCTCGCTCCACCAGCCCCCGGCGCACAAGCGGCGTTGCAGCCCGGCTGGCCCCGCTGGTGGAGAGACCCAGCGCTGAGGCCAACTGCACCACCCCAATGCCCTGAGGGCTGGAGGCAGCCACCAGGAAGAGCAACCGAACCGATGTGGGCCCGAGGCGGCACCTGAGGCGAATGGCGCGGGCAAGGGCTCGCTCCCGGCTCCGGAGCTCCCGGGCGCCCCAGATGTCCCGGAACAGATCACCCGAAGCCGTCCAACCCGACCTAGCCATCCATCCGGCCTTCAGAGTCCGGCTGCCCCAGAAGGTCCGAGCCGAAGGCTGTCGCCAGAGGCTCACCTGGAAGGACCCGATAAGTTCGACTCCCATCCGCAAGACGCTCGGCGCGGAGAAAGGCCGCGGGCCGGGGGGGAGATGCCAGAAGTGAGCTCGCCAGCTCAAAGAAGTGGGTCACGATCGCCACTCGCAATCCGCCTTCCAGAAGCGCGGCTATCACCTGGCGAGCGATCTCGGAACCCTCCAGCTCATTGGTTGATGAAAAGGACTCGTTCATGGCCACGAGCGCGCCGGGCCCCATTTGGTCCACGGTCCTGCTCATCCGCTCCAGCTCATCCGCCAGCCTGCCCCGGGACATGGAATCGTCCTCTGGCCGGACGAAGTGAGTGTGGGTGCTGGTGGCCAGGCTCGAGACAAACTCTCGAGCGCCCACGAACATGCCCGATTGAGCCAGCAGCTGGGCGAGGGCCAGGCTTCTGAGGAAGGTGCTCTTTCCTCCGGAGTTGGCTCCAGTAATCACCAGCAAAGCGCAGCCGTCCGCATCCAGATCATTCCCCACGGGCCGGGTCTCGTCGCGAAGTGGAAGCGTGAGGTCGTAGAGCCCTCGAGCAGACCACCGCAGCTCCTCCCCGGGAGCCAGCCGGGGCCAGCAGACGGGTAGCTCCTGGTCCGCCAGGGCGCGGTGGAGATTGAGGCAGCCGAGGTAGAAGCCAAGCTCGAAGCGGAGAGACCGGAAGAACGCCAGCACATGGTCTGCCGCTTCGGACACCGAACTGGCGACGCCGGCCAGGCCCCGGTCGGTCAGGTTTCCAAGAGCCTTCAGTCCCATCTCATCTCGAGGGTCCACGGTGAAGACGTGCTGTGAACGTTCCCGCACCCCCAGCCGCTCGCCAAGGGGCACCCTTCGCGCCGATGGCCGCAGAAGGAGGTATCCGCTCCCGGCGCCGCCCGCTCCCAGGTTGGCCCCGAACAGTGCCCCTGACTCCAGCCGCAGCGCCCTTAGCAGCGCGCTGACCCGTTCAAGGTAAGCGTCGTCGAGGTCCTGGCTGAGGCTCGCCGCGAACTGGTTCAACCCCCTCGACTTCCAGCTGCTCCTCATGCCTTCACTGAGGTCGCGCAGGCGCCGAGCGGCCGGTACCAGAACTGTGAGCACCTCCACGCCGTGATGCAGCGCACCCGCTGGATGGCGCCCGCTGAGGCCCCAGATCCGTCTCTCCGACTCCACCGCATCGACCGCCACCTGGTAGAGCTGCTCCAGGTCCTCCGCCCGATCCAATAGATCGCGGGCCACCGCCTGGCGATAGCCGATGTCCTCCACTGTCTTCAGGCCTTCCAGGGTTACCCGTCGGACCACGTCCCAGATGAACCGGTCACCTCCACTCATGGCCCGCCAAATGGTCTCCAGGCCCAGGTCCTGGCTGAGATCGCCCGCGGAGTCTGGGAGCTCACCCTCGCGGTTGAAGTCGCGATCCAAAAACAGCAGGTGAGGCTTCACCTGCCCAATCGCTCCCGCAACTGATCGTGGGTCAGCCGGTACTTGCGGGCGATCGCCAGGGCGTAGGCGAGGCCGTCGGGCGGCCTCCGCATCACCCTGAAGGTCCGCTCAGCCGGATCTTCGGGGTCGACCATGCTGACCATGCTCACCATGGCCGGCCCCATGCCTGCGAGTTCATCGATGAACGTGACGTAGACGCCGCGGACCCCGATCGCCACCAGCCGTTGCAGAATCCTGCGCCCGAAAGATCGAGCGTCTTGCAAGCTGGCAGAGCCGAAAGTCTCGTTCAAAATGACGACGGTCCGGTCCGTGGCCCTGGAGAGGATCTTCGCCAGGGCGGCGAGGTCGGCCTCCAACCGGCCCTGTCGCTCTCCCAGGTCCTCGGTGCGGCCAAAGTGCGTCAGGACGGCGTCGCAGACCGAGATCCGGGCCCGGGAGCCCGCCACGGGAAGGCCCAGCGCCCCCAGGTGGAAGACCTGACCCACGGTGATAGCGAACGTCGTCTTGCCACCCTGGTTCGGTCCGGACACGACCAGGATGCGCTCGGCGCCCGTGAGGCGGAAGTCGTTGACTACCACCCCCTGGCCCAGGGCGACCAGCTTGCGGGCCAGGACAAGTTCGTATGTGGAGTCCGCCCCGACTGGCTCGCCCACCCCAACCACCTCGGGGTAGCTGACAGACAGGCCGGCCCCCCTGATGGGGGCGAGAAAGTCCAGGTAAGACAGGTAGAACTGCGCCTCCCGGTCGAGCTCGATGACGACCGCGTCGCGGAACTGAGGTGCCCGGAGACAGAACCGTTCGAGGCGGCTGAAGGGCTCGGGGAACAACTGGGCCACGCGATCCAGGATCCTCAGCTCCACCGGGTCCAGGAATTCGGGACGGATGACGTCGAACTCCCGTCCGGCCGCGGCGATTTGCTGAAACCGCCAGAACGCGTCGGTGACCTCCTCACCCAGGTCGGCCTCCCCCAGGAAGCGCCCCACAGCAACCCGGTTGCCAGCCACCTTGACGGTGTAGCGGAGAGCGCCCATCTCGGCCCTGACCTCGCGCCCCTCCTGGGCCAGATCCGAGAACTCCGAGGACGCCTGGTAGCCTCGCAGGTAGTCCTGAGCGGCCGCCAACGCGGCGGACGAAAAGCCTGCAGCTTCAAGCGCGGCAACAAGCTCCTCCACCGCTCGCACGTACTCGACCACCGCCTCGAGATGCCACAGGCTCCGTTCCCACTTATGCCGCATCCTGTCGGCCCGGGCCAGGCAGGCACGCGTTTCGGCCAGATGCTGGCGGAAGGTGCGCCAGGCGTCCGCCACCGCCGGGAGTTCAAGGTCACGGCACACGTCCTGGCGATAGCGAATCTCCTCGGGCGTCCGGAGCCGGATGCGGAACAGCTGCGCCAGTTGGTAGGAGTCCCGACCGCCGGTGACCTGCGAGATCAGCTGATCGAGACGCAGATCCACCAGCCACTCGCCGTCCAGGGTCCCGGGCTGCTCGGGGACCGGCCCCGGAAAGAGCAGGCTTGCACCGGCCCGGCGCCCGGCCGAGTCACCGTTAGGCCGAGTCGGACCGCCGGCAATTGGCATCACAGCAGCGCCGCTCCATAGGCGATGAGGATGGCTACGAACACGTAGAGCAGATAGGTGTTGACGTTCCCCGATTGCAGGCGGTTGGCGGCGGACCCAATGCGGCTCAGGAGCCGGGCCACCGGCTGGTACATCCCCCGCTCGAAGACTGGGGTCACTCGGAAGCCGTAGTGCACTGGACCCGACTGGCCGGCGGGGTCATCCGAGGCCCGGGCCACATCCACCGTGGGGCGATAGAGGCGATCGAAGGTGACGCGCACGGGGTTGGCGAACGTGGTGGCGGAGTACTGCATCCGCGCCCGAAAGCGGAGCATTCCCCCAGCCCAGACCGGGCCGACCCGGTCCGCCTCCCGGCCCCGCCCGACCCGGGAGATGGCGAACGGCACGCCCAGCATCGCGACGAGGCAGACCGCCAGCCAGGTCGGCGCGAGCGAGCTGAAGGCAACGTGGGCGGGGATGATGGTCAGCCCTGGCACCAGCAACAGGCTGCCCAGGTGTTCTCCGGAGATCTCCCCGGCCACATTGCCCAGGCCACCCAGCACCAGCGGGGCTCCCAGCGCCAGGAAGACGCAGGCCCCGGCTAGGAAGGCGCCGCCCAGCCACGGCTGCCTTTGCTCCGTAGCAGCCGCAGCCCCTGCGCCCCTCGGCATGCCGAGCAGGGGTATCCCAAAGCTCCGCGCGAAGGCGCCCACCGCCAAGCCCCCGGTTAGCGCCAGCACCGCGGCTGCCACCACCAGTAGAACGGCGGTCAGGTGGGAACCGATCCTGAAGCCCTGGAAGAGGCCCTGGAAGATGAGCCACTCGGACACGAATCCGTTCAGAGGCGGCAGGGCGGCTATTCCGAGAGACCCCACCAGCATCAGGACCGCCGTCTTGGGAAGGCGGCGAGCCAACCCCCCTAGGCGGTCCATGTCCCGTGTTCCGGCCGCATGTTCCACCACCCCTACCCCGAGGAAGAGCAACGTCTTGTAGGCGGCGTGGTTGAGCACCTGGTACAGGCCGGCGATGAGCAGCAGCGCCCCCAGAGCTTTCAGCCCCGACTCGAAGAAGGTCAGAGAGGCGCCCAGCGCGATGACCACGATACCGATGTTCTCGATCGTGGAGAATGCCAAGAACCTCTTCCAGTCGCGCTCCATGAGCGAGTAGAGGACCCCAAGCACCGCCGAGAGGCTTCCGAGGGCGAGTGCGAGCAGCCCCCACCAGACCGGCCCCGTCGGCAGCAACTCAAAGGCGACCAGCATGAAGCCGTAGACACCTAGCTTGGTGACCACCCCCGAGAGGAACCCCGAGCCGTCGGCGGGCGCGACCGGATGGGCCTCTGGCAACCAGATGTGAAACGGGACGATGCCGGCTTTGAACCCGAACCCGACAAGGGCGAGGACGAACACCAGGTCCTGGTACCCCGCCGGCACCGAGTGGACGCGGACCGCTATCTCAGCGAACGAGAGCGTTCCCGTAGAGGCAGCGAGCACGCCCAAAGCTCCGAGCACCATCATGAAGCCAACCTCACCCAGCGCGAGGAAGAGGTACCCGCCCCGGACCGCCGCAGCCTGGCCAGGGTGGCGCAGGATCATCAGGTATCCGGCGATCGTCATGGTCTCCCAGGCGACCAGAAATGTGGTGACCGAGCCGGCGAGCAGCACTCCGAGGCTCGCGACCAGGGCCACGGTGTAGGCCGCCTGATAGGCCGAAGTCCCCGGACTGGGAACGTGGTATCGCGGCCCATACATCCCGATGGCGACGGCCACCAGCCCGAGGGCGACCATGAATACGGCAGCTAAGGGTGTCGTCCGAAGGACAAGGCTACCGGCCACCCCCCTTTCCAGGCTGAGCGTTCCCACCCGACCTGAGGCGATCACGGCCACGCCTGAGGCGGCCGCCAGCACCCCTCCCACGGCGGACAGCCAGGAGCAAGCGCGCAACCCGATGGGCCATCTGCCGGCCGCCGCGGCGATCAGGGTTGCGGCCCAGGCGCCCGCTGCGGTCACCCCCAGCTCGAGTCCCAGATTCACTGCTCGCCTTCCTGAAGAGTGATTCGCTCCTCAATCCGGTCCAGGGCCAGAAGGAGACCGTGGATGAGGGCTAGCGGACTTGGGGGGCACCCCGGCACGACGACGTCGACGGGAACGACGTCCGTGATCTCACCTCGTGTGTAGCGGTCAGCGCCGAACACTCCGCCCAGCGGGCACGCCCCCACGGCCACCACCACCTTGGGGGCGGGCATGGCCTCGTAGGCGCTGAGCAGCGCATGATCCATGGCCCGGCAGCCCGGACCGGTCACCAGCAGGCAGTCGGCGTGACGGGGAGTGGGGGTGAAGAACAGGCCAAGGCGATGGAAGTCGTAGTAAGGGGAAGAGAGAAGCCGTATCTCCGATTCGCAAGCTCCGCAGGACCCGGTGTCCACCGTGCGGATGTGCAGGCTGCGGCGCAAAACCTTCTGACTGCGCCGCTTCAGCCGGGCCGCGGCTGCGTCGATTTCCCCGTGCGCCGCGCCGGAGAGCGGCTGGGCGCCTAGGTCTCGAACTATTGGGGTCACTTGACATCTCCCAGGCGGTAGCTGACCACTAGATTCGCCCGGCGTCGCGTCGCCAGCAGCGCCTCAGGACGGCTGCTCCCCAGGCCCTGCGCCAGTTCCAGGCAGCGGCCACAGGCGGTGCAGCGGCCCAGATCCAAGACCAGCCGCGGTCCGACAACCTCCAGAGCGGAGCTGGGACAGGCGACGGACATCCGGAGCGCAAGATCGCTTCTGATCTCACCATCCCGGAAGCGAGGAGGAGCCGGCCACCCGGCCGCCTCTGGCTCCGGGCGCCTGGGGAATCGAGTCGTGACGATTCCCCGGCGAGAGCCGCGGAGGGCCCACAGTGCCATCAGCGGGCGAAACCGGCCACGGTCAGCCAGAAACTGGCTTCCACGATGGGCACGTCGGTGAACACGTTGCGGGCCCGCAGGGCATCGTCAAACGCCCGCCAGTTCCGCGTCGCCGCTGGCCGCAGGCGAGCGAAGCTCACCCGCCCCCCGGCCACCTCGAGGTGAACGAGCGCTTCACCCCGACAGGTCTCGGCCCATCCCAGTCCCTCCGCAGGACCCCGAACATGGTCCTGGCCGGGCCCTGGCGCAGCCCAATCATCCTGAAGTGGCGTGCCGGACCGAACCCAGTGGCGCACAAGGCGCAGCGACTCCCTCACCTCCGCCGCCCCGACCAGCGTCCGGGCGAGGCAGTCCCCGGCCTGCTCTCGCGCCGGCTGAAACCCGACGTACGAGGTGCTTGAGACCTGATGGGTGCGGCGCAAGTCGGTCGCCACGCCGGCCGCTCGAGCCACTGGCCCGACCAGGCCCAGACGATGGGCGTCGTCGGCTGCGATCGTGCCAGCCCCCTCGAGCCGATCCACGTAGGAGTTGGTGGCCAAAAGGTCCGCCACCAGGGATTCAAACCTGGCTTCGAGTCGATCCAGTGCTGAATCCAGAGCCGCCAGGTCGGCGCCGCGCCTGACCCCTCCGACTTCAAGGAGATTGAAAATGTATCGGTGGCCGAACACCCTGGCATTGAGTCGAAGACAGTCCTCCAGGAGGATCTCCGCCTCGGCCTGACCCACGCTGAGTCCGGTCGCAGCCCCGAGGGCCGCCAGGGACCCGATGTGGTGGTAGATGCGCTCCAACTCGAGCGCCAGACATCGGGTAACCTCCGCTGCTGGCTCGACCGCGATGCCCAAGGCCGCCTCCGCGGCCCGGGCGAAGGCGAGGGCGTTTCCCACGGCGCCAAGGCCCTCACAGCGCTCGGCCAGAAATAGGGCACGGGCCAGCGTCTGCCCGACCATCCGATGCTCCAGCCCCCGATGTTTGTGGAACATCGCAAGGTAAGCGTCCAGAAGCTCTTCTCCGGTGGTCACCAGCCCCAGATACAAGGACTCCTGTCCCGCGCCGCGGATCGGCCCCCAGGGGAACTCGATCGCCTCGCCCTGGACGACGTGAGGAGCCCTGACTTCGCTAGACAGCCGGTCACCGCCGGGTAGTCGAAGGGGCTCAGCGGTCTCCGCGGATGGGGGCAGGATCACCCGGTTCACTGGTTTCCCGCCCCCTGGCTCGACGCCCCATAGCTCGTACAGTTCGCACTCCTCCTGGTACGCCGCCGGCAACACCTGGGAGAGCGGAACCGGAAAGCTCTCGTCCAAAGGGCAGATGAGGCGTAGATAGCCGCCCGACTGGTCATCGGCGAACACCAGCACCCGCTCCAGTCCTTGCTCCGCCGGCCGCACGAACATGTCGGCAAAGCGAGCGATCGGTGCCAGTTTGGCCACCAGGTCGCCCGCGCCGGCGGCCGACATGCGAAGGTCCGAAACCATCGGTTGGCTCGAGGCGCCATTCCGGGCCAGCTGCGCGAGCGTCAATTCACTCTCCCCCTCGTTCATCGCACCAGAGCCACCGAATGAGCGAGCAGAGAGTTGAGCCAAGAGGGAATCCAGAGCCCGAGACCCAAGAGAGCGAGCAAACCCACCACGGAGGGGCCAACCGCCAAGAGGTGCTCGCGTGAGCCGCGGTATGGCTCCCGGTGGACACCACGAGGGGCACCCAGCAGCATCCCGCCCACGGTCCTTATGAACGCCAGGAACGCAACCGCCAGGAGTGCCAGGAGCAGGGCAACCAGCCACGGCTGGTCGCCCGCGAGGCCCGCCCGAACGATGGTGAACTCGCTGATGAACAGCCCGAAAGGCGGCGCGCCGAGGATGGCCAGGGCGGCGCCGAGCAGCAGCGCGCCAGTCCACGGCATGGCCCCAACCACGCCACCGAGTCGATCGGTCCGCCGGGTGCCGTAGGCCAGGGCCACGGACCCTCCGCTAAGGAAGAGGATGGTCTTTCCCAGGCTATGGTTCAGGCTATGCAGAAGGGCGCCATAGATCCCCAGCACACCGCCAAAGCCCAACCCAACCGCGATGATCCCCATGTGCTCGACGGAGGAGTAGGCGAAAAGTCGCTTGAAATCGCGCCGGCGGATCATGAACACAACACCGACCAGCACCGACAGGAAGCCGAATATCAACATCGTCCGCCCGCCGTACTGGGATCCCAACCCTCGGTTGGCGATCGCCAGAAGCCGGATGATGGCGTACATTCCAACATTCAGGAGCGCACCCGAAAGCATCGCGCTCGCCGGCGCAGGAGCCTCAGCGTGCGCATCCGGCAGCCAGGTGTGCATCGGTGCCAAACCCACCTTGGTGCCGTAGCCGACGACTCCCAGGAGGAATCCCAGCCGCAGGGCCGTGGGGGCGAGCTGGTGCGCATGGGCGAGGAGGAACGGCCAGGCGAGGTGGGCTTCCGCGCTCCCCGGGAGGGCGCTGGCGGAGTAGAAGAGGAAGAGCGCCCCGACCAGTGCTACGGTGATCCCCAGGCTGCTGATGATCACGTAGCGCCAGCCTGCTTCCAGGCCTTCCGTGCGCCCCTCTATGGGAACCAGCACCACGCTCGCCAGGGTCGCGGCTTCCACCAAGATGAACAACAGCCCGAGATTGGCGGTTTCGACCGCGGCGAGCATCGCAGCGGCGAAGAGGCCGAACGCTCCGAAGTAGATCCTCACCCGCCGGACTGACAGCTGCCCGGAGCGCTCCTCGACTGCCAGGTAGGACGCGGACCCCAGGCTGGCGAGAAGAACCACCGCCGCCACGGTGACCAGGAAGAACCCCCCCAAGCCGTCCACGTAGACGAACGCCCCGGCGCTGGCCAGAGGCGCACCGGTAATGGTGACGGTGGCCACGACAACCGCCAGCAACAGGCTTGCGGCGGCGCTGGCCGCAGTGGCCGCGGCTGCCCACCCCGTGCGGCCGCTGAGGGCCGCGAAGGCGCTGCCCACCAGAGGCAAGGCGGCGACCAGCACCGGGAGCCAGACCATCAGGAGTCCCGCCCTGATCGGCCGATGGGCAAGGGGCTGATCCGCTCAGCCAGTCCCGTGGTCATGGCCAGCATGATCAGGAAGCCCGCCAGCAGATCGAAGAAGATCCCCACCTCGACGATTAGGGGGAAGCTGGCGGTGAGGGTGATGGCTCCCAGGAAGACCCCGTTCTCCATGATCAGCCAGCCGATCAACTGGGCGACCATGTGCCGGCGCACGACCATCGCCAGAGCCCCCAGTAGAACCACAGCGGTGGAGATGGGAACCACCGAGGCTGCGAGCAGGCCGTGGGCCAAGCGTTCGGGCGACACCGCCAGATAGGCGAACGCACAGAGAGCCGTTCCCAGCACCAAGGTCAGGGAGAGGCCGGTAGTGATCCCGCTGTCGCGCTTCAGGTCAAGGCGTTGGACCAGCCAATGACGGGCTGCTGCGGGGATCGCCCATCCCTTCAGCACCAGAGTCAGGCCGGCCAGCACCCAGAGGGCGGGGTCCCCTTCCAGGTAGGCGGCGGTGGCGGCGGCGACCGCCAGCAGCACCGACTGCAGCGCGTAGTAGGTGAGGTAACGGTCGAAGAGTTTGGAACCCAAACAGGCCAGTGCCGACAGCAGAATCAGGACGGCGTCCAGGCTGAGGACGGCGCCCCCGGGCGAGGCCAGCGTCAACTCCTGCACGGCTACCTGCCCACCACGTATGAGGTGATGATCCCGATGAGCGCGAGCAGGAACGCTCCCCCCAAATACTCCGCGATCCTGAAGAAGCGCAACTTGGCAAAGGAGCTGTCGATCGTCATCACCAGAGCCGCGCTGAGGGCGAGCTTGCCGGCCACGGCGGCGCTTCCCAGCAAGCCCTGGGCGAGACTGGTGGCGCTCCCCAATCCCCAGGGAAGTACGAACACGTTCATGAAGACGCAGGAGAGGAGGGTGAACTTCATCCAGCTGCCCCACTTCACCAGGGCGTAATCACGGCCTGAGTACTCCAGGACCCGGGACTCCTCGATCATCGCGATCTCGGTGGTCCCGGCCGGATTGTCGACTGGGATATGGCCGTTCTCGGCCAGGATGAGGAGAAGGAAAGCCACCGCGCCAAGGAGATGGGTCGGAAGAATCAGTGCCGCCGGGGAACCGGCTATGGCATGGTTCATGAGGTAGGGGTTGTCCGACGCTGACAGCACCCCAACGGTGAAGAAGACCAGGATGAGCGCGGGCTCCGCCAGGCTGCCAAGCCAGGCGGTGCGGCTGGCCCCCAGCGCCCCTAACGGGCTGGCCGAGTCCATCGCCCCCAACGACATCGCAAACCCTGCGAGCGCCAGCACCAGCGCCCCGCCCAGCAGGTCACCCATGAACGCGAGCGGCAGCGGCTCGTCGGTGATGATGGGAACGATGGTGGACACCGTCAGATAGCAGGCCATGGCCACGTATGGAGCCGCCACAAACACAGGGCCCGCGTGCTCGGAGCGGACCACCCCCTTGTGGAGCCACTTCCTCAGGTCGCGATAGGGCTGTAGGACGCTGGGGCCGTGCTTGGACTGCAGAATCGCAGTGCCCCTGGCAATGACCCCGACGTACAGTGGGGATATGGCTAGGACCAGTAAAGTCTGCAGAACCTGCAGCAGGTACGGCAACGCGAACCCTCGGAAAGGTGGGCTAACAGCTACTAGAAGCCATTAGCCGGAAGCGCCGGCTTACGCGGGCCTCATCGCGTCGCAGCCTCATTCTGCCAGAGCCGGGCCGCCCCTTGTCAAGCTGGAGATTGATCCAGACGCTCGGTCGTGGACCGGCTTCACGTGCCGTTCTCGACAGGACTCGTGGGGTGGGGAATCCGCGGCCCTAGGCATCCCCCGGAGCCAGCCCGGGACCCGGGCCCCGGGCCTCACCGCCCGACCTGGTGGCCCTCCGGATCGTATTCCCAACTCGAGTACCATCGCCCCATGGACTCCGCCTTCCACACCATCATCGAACCCTTCCGCATCCATTCGGTCGAGCCCCTGCACCTCACCACTCCCGAGGAGAGGCGGCGAGCGATCGCCGAGGCCGGCTACAACCTCTTCAATCTCCCCGCCGAGCTGGTCCTCATCGACCTGCTCACCGACTCCGGTACCGGGGCGATGTCCCGTGACCAGTGGGCCGCGATCCAGCACGGGGACGAGAGCTATGCGGGCTCGCCCTCTTGGTTCAGGTTTCTTGCGGCGGTGCAGGAGCTGTTTCCCTTCCGCCACGTGATCCCCACCCACCAGGGCCGGGCCGCGGAGAAGATCCTGTTCTCCGTACTCGGTGGTCCGGGCAAGGTGATCCCCAACAACACCCACTTCGACACCACCCGGGCGAACGTGGAGTTCACCGGCGCCGAGGCGGTGGACCTGGTGATCCCGGAGGGGCGTGAGCCGTCCCTCATCCACCCCTTCAAGGGAAACATCGACACCGCCGCCCTGGACGACCTCCTCCAGCGGCGGGGCCGGGATGTGCCGGTCGCCTTTGTCACCATCACCAACAACTCCGGCGGCGGCCAACCGGTGTCCCTGGCCAACCTCAAGGAGGCCAGCTCGGTCTGCCACCGCTACGGGGTTCCGCTCTTCCTGGACGCCTGCCGTTTCGCCGAGAACGCCTGGTTTATCCGCGAGCGCGAGGAGGGCCAGCGGGACCGGGAGATCGCCGACATCGTCCGGGAGATGGCCGGCTGCGCCGACGGCATGACCATGAGCGCCAAGAAGGACCCCTTCGGCAACATCGGGGGCTGGCTGGCGATGAACGACGACCGGCTGGCGGAGCGCTGCCGCAACCTGCTCATCCTGACCGAGGGCTTCCCCACCTATGGGGGGCTGGCCGGACGCGACCTGGAGGCGATAGCCCAGGGCCTCAAGGAGGCCGTGGACCCCGACTACCTGCGCTATCGAATCCGCTCCACGGCGTACCTCGGTGAGGCGATCGCGGCCGCGGGGGTGCCGGTCGTGCAGCCCATAGGTGGCCACGCCGTCTATCTGGACGCGCGGGCCCTGCTTCCACACATCCCCCCGCTGCAGTACCCAGGCCAGGCGCTGGCGGTGGCGCTTTATGAGGTGGGTGGGATCCGCAGCGTGGAGATCGGGACGGTGATGTTCGGCCGGCAGCCCGACGGCTCGGAGCATGAGGGCCCGATGGACCTGGTTCGGCTGGCCATCCCCCGGCGGACCTACACGCAGAGCCACATCGACTACGTGATCGAGGTGGTGCAGCGGGTGGCGCAGATGGCCGACCGGCTCCCGGGGTACGGCATCGTGCAGGAGCCACCGGCGCTCCGGCACTTCACCGCCCGCTTCGCGCCCCTAGCCGAGGCGGGGATCGGCGGCTGAGGCCCCCGGCTACCCTCAGGCGTCCAGCCAGCGGCGGATGGCCTCCACGACCTCCCCGGGACGCTCAAACGGGACCAGATGGCCAGCTCCCGACAGCACCTCCAGGGAGATGGCCGGGTAGGACAGCAGCTCTCTCTGCGCCGCCTTGAGTGGAAGCTGGCGGTCCTGGTCTCCCCAGATCAGGCGAATCCTCTCCTGAATCAGGCCCAGCTCCGGCAGGAGGAGGGTCTCCGCGCGGAACCCGCGCGGCCGGATCAGCTTGGCGATGGAGTTCAAGTCGGAGGCGCCCCACCATCGGTCCGCGGCCATTTGGCAGGGGTCCTGCCCCGCTGGGCCATCCGCGGCGCCAGTGAGATAGCGCCCCCTCGCGAGAGCAGCCGCCAGGTCGAGGACACCGGGCAAAAGTGCCGGGGTCCAGCTCCAGGGGTGCTCGCGCGCCACTCCCAGGGGACTCAGGAGCACCACTCGCCGGACCAGCTCCGGGCGCTCCACGGCCAACGCTCCCGCGACGAATCCCCCGAGCGAGTGGCCGACCAGGTCCACAGGCGCCAGGCCGAGCGAGCTCACCACCGCCTCCACCTGCCCGACCCATGGCTTCCGGGGATGGCCGCGGCCCCGCAGCCCGGTGCTGAGCCCGGTGCCGAACCGGTCGACGGCAACTACTCGCCGGTCTCGCGAAAGCTCCTCCAGGAGGTAGTGGTAGGCGGCCGCGCAGCCGCCCATGCCGGAGAGGAACACCAGGGTCGCCCGCGGCCCTGCGCCCATGTCGATCAGGTGGGTCCGGCCACCGTCAGACGCCAGGTAGCGGTGCCTGGGTGCTGCCCCCTGGAACTGGCGGTCCATGGCCGCCTCGACCGAGGCCTCGCTGGGCCCGGCGCGCCGAGGGCGCCGCGCCCCGGCGACAGCCGCCGCGTAGGCGAGGGCCAGCAAACCGGCCCCCGCCCCAGCCCGAAGGCTCCGGTTCAAACTTCCTTGAACTCGGCGTCCACCACGTCGCCGTCGCCGCCTCCGGCCTCACCCGCCGCGCCCGCGGGCGGGATGTCCTCGGCCGGCGCCGCCCCGTCCGCAGTCGACCCCGGTGCGCTCTGAGAGTAGATCGCCTCACCGATCTTCTGCAGCGCCTGGGTGAGCTCCTGCTCCCGCGACTGCATGTCCACCGCATTGTTGGCGGCCACCGCCGACTTCAGGGCCTCAACCTTCTGGTTTACGTCGTCCCGGATCTCCGAGCTGACCTTCTCACCGTGATCGCGAATGGTCTTCTCGGCCTGGTACACGAGGGTTTCGCAGCGGTTCTTGAGGGCCACCTCCTCCGCCCGCCGCTTGTCCTCGTCGGCGTGGGCCTCGGCCTCCTTCACCATGCGCTCGACCTCCTCCTTCTGGAGGGTGGTCGACCCGGTGATGGTGACCTTCTGCTCGCGCCCGGTGCCCCGGTCCTTGGCGGTTACGTTGAGGATGCCGTTGGCGTCGATGTCAAAGGTGACCTCGATCTGTGGCAGCCCACGGGGAGCCGGCGGGATGCCGTCCAGCATGAAGCGCCCCAGGGTGCGGTTGTCCCGAGCCATCGGGCGCTCCCCCTGGAGGACCACGATCTCGACCGACGGCTGGTTGTCCGCGGCCGTGGAGAAGACCTGGCTCTTGCTGGTGGGAATGGTGGTGTTGCGCTCGATCAAACGGGTGTTGACCTCACCCTCGGTCATGATCCCCAGGGACAGCGGGGTCACGTCCAGAAGCAGGACATCCTTAACCTCACCCTTGAGTACCCCAGCCTGGATGGCCGCACCGACCGCCACCACCTCGTCGGGGTTGACGCCCCGGTGGGGCTCCTTGCCCGCCATCTGCTTGACCAGCTCCTGGATCACCGGCATGCGGGTGGACCCGCCCACGAGGATCACCTCGTCCAGATCGGTCACCTTCATGTTGGCGTCCTTCAGAGCTGACTCGAACGGTGCCCGGCAGCGGGCCGTCAGATCCTCGGTCAGCTGCTCGAACTTGGCGCGGGTCAACTTGAGGTCCAGGTGCTTGGGGCCGTTCTGGTCAGCGGTGATGAAGGGAAGGTTGATCTGGGTCTCCTGCCGCTGCGACAGCTCGATCTTGGCCTTCTCGGCGGCCTCGGTGAGACGCTGCAGGGCCTGGCGGTCCCCTTTCAGGTCGATCCCCTGGTCGCGCCGGAACTCCTCCGCCATCCAGTCGACGATGCGCCGGTCGTAATCGTCACCGCCGAGGTGGGTGTCGCCGTTGGTCGACTTGACCTCGAAGACCCCCTCTCCCACCTCGAGAATGGAGACGTCGAAGGTGCCGCCACCGAGGTCGAAGACCAGGATCTTCTCTGACTCCTTGCGCTCCAGCCCGTAGGCCAGAGAGGCGGCGGTCGGCTCGTTGATGATCCGCAGGACATTGAGACCGGCGATCTGGCCGGCGTTCTTGGTGGCCTGCCGCTGGGCGTCGTTGAAGTAGGCAGGGACGGTGATGACCGCGTCGGTCACCTTCTCGCCCAGGTAAGTCTCGGCGTCCGTCTTCAACTTCTGCAGCACCATGGCCGAGATCTGCTCTGGGGTGTAGCTCTTCCCCTCCACCTGCACCTCGGCCCGGCCATCCTTGCCGGCCACCACCTGGTAAGGGACGATCTTGCGCTCGGCCTCGACCTCGTTGAAGAGTCGGCCCATGAAGCGCTTGATGGAGTAGACGGTGTTCTCGGGGTTCACGGCGGCCTGCCGCCGAGCCAGCTGGCCCACCAGCCGCTCCCCGTCCTTGGTGAAAGCCACCACCGAGGGGGTCGTCCGGCCGCCCTCGCTGTTGGGGATGACCACCGGCTCGCCGCCCTCCATGACGGCCACCACCGAGTTGGTCGTGCCGAGGTCGATTCCTACGGTCTTGGCCATGAAGTTGAGTTACCTCCGTGCGTTGGGGTCGGGGGCCGCGGGGCGGCCCGCCCGCCACCATTACCCTACCGCAGAGTGGGGAGCCCCAAACGGAAGCTCCGATTACCGGCCTCACGCCCCACCCGCGTTGCCGGATGATGCAGGGCCATGGGTACCAAGGAAGGACGTCGCCTGGCGTCCCCGGCCACCCTCGTGCTCCTGCTCCTGCTGGTCGGATTAGTGATCCTCAGCGTGACCGGGCCCACCGGCCCCGCCCAGGTGAACGGGCTGGGCATCACACCGTCCACTGTCCTACTTCTGAACCAGAGTGGGGTCAGCCTCTCGGCCCCACGGGGTCGAGCGCTGGTCAAGGAAGGCCAGGCCCTCCGGGTGGCCCGGGGGCAGGGGTTCCAGGACCTGCCCCAGTCCGCCTTCCTGGCGCTGGCCAGCCAGCCTGAGGGGGGCACTGTGGGAGCGCGGCCGCGCCTTTGCTGGGTGGTGCTGTTGCAGGCCGGCGCGGATTCCAGTGGCAACCTGCCGGCCCCCGGCCAGATCACCCTCTATGCCGTGGTGATAGACGCTCGCAGCGGACGCTTCCTGACCGCGGTCATCGCATTCCAGGGCCCGGCCTACTCCGGAGTGGGCTCGGAGTAGCCACGTCAGTCAAGCCCTCGCCCCGTGTCGGCCCAGGGAGGGGGAGCGCGGGCGGGATGAGCGCCGCTCTCTGGCTGGTGCTCGCGGTCGTCGCCCTGGGGGCGATCGTCCTCGCCCCGCTTCCGACTCTGGCGGCCTCGTTCCGGCCGCAAAGGCCATCCGCGGGCAACCTCCCCTGGCTCAGCAGCCGCCGCGGCCAGATCGTCAACAGCCAGGGGGAGACGGTCATCCTTCGGGGCTTCAACGACGACGCCTTGCTGCAGAGCGGGAGAGCGCCGCTGCCGCCGCCCCTCACCTTCCAGGACGCCCTGCTGATGCGCGCCCAGGGGTTCGACGTGGTCCGGATCCCGGTGTCCTGGTCCCTGCTGGAACCGCGGCCGGGGAGGTTCAGCCACAGCTATCTGAGAAAGGTGGAGGAGATGGTGGACCTGTGCGCCCGGGCCGGGCTGTACACGGTCCTCGACCTGCACACCGAGGACTTCGGGGTCGCCTTCGGTGGCAGCGGGGCGCCCAGCTGGCTCACCCTCCCGGCTCTCCCCGACTGGCACCTCCCCCTGGTCCCCAGCGCCTGGCAGCGGCACCTCTCCCCGGCGGTGAACGCTGACCTGGCGTTCTTCTGGCTGTACCCCAACTGGCAGCGTCTCTACTGGCAGGCTTGGCGGGTGCTGGCAAGGCCGCTGGCCGGCGACTCCGCCGTAGCCGGGTTCGACCTGTACAACGAGCCCCACCCTCTACCAGTGCCACCGGGCATCTTCGCGCCCCGGGTTCTGTTCCCCTTCTACGCCACCGGGATCCGGGAGATCGCTCGGGTGGACCCCAACCACCTCTTCATCATCGAGGGTGACCTCTTCGGGGACCTGCCCACCCGGGTGGACCCCCTGCGCGCCCCCGACCTCGTCTTCTCCACCCACCTCTACGCGGGCAGCCTGATCGGCGGTTCCTTTAACGGCCGATCCGCCCCGCTTCGATCCGAGCTAACCCAGGGCATCTCCGAGGCCGCCCAGATCCCTGCCGCCTACTGGACCGGGGAGCTGGGGATCGACCATCAGCTCCCCGGGGCCACCTCCTGGGCCCTAACTGAGATCGCTCTCTCCGACCAGTACCGGACCGGTTGGGCCTGGTGGCAGTGGGACGATCCGGCCGGGTGGGGGGTGCGCGCCGGCCATGGGCCGGTCGACCGCGCCTGGCTGGACACCCTCTCCCAGCCGTACGTGCAAGCCGCCCCGGGTCGGCTGCTTTCCATGACCTACTCCACCTCGCGGCGCGTACTCACGGCGAGGTTCGCAGAGGTCTCAAGCCCAGCCATGGCCGATGTCGCCTGGCCCTCCAGCCTGCCCCCGCCACACATCCTTGGTGATTGCGGCCAGCTCGCCGGCACCTACCCCGGCGGGGTTCGAGTCCGGATCTCAAGGGCGGATTGCACGGTCACCCTGGCGGCATGACCACAGGAGCCGCCGCCCCGCTCTCCATGCTGCTGCGGCAGGCGTCCAGCACCGCCAGGTTGGCAGCCGCCTCTCGGGCGGAGGTGCGCGGCTGCTCCCGGGTTCGGACCGTCCGCATGAAGTGGTCCACCATCTCCCGGTAGGGGTCTGCCGCGGAGGTCTCGATGCGCTTCCCGGCGCCAGCCGGCGAGCGCTCCAGGTAAAGAGGGACGTGCTGCCCGGTCCAGGCGGTGAAGGGAAGTGGTATGCGCAGGGCGCCGTCCTCTCCCTCCACACGGAGCCACTGGCTCTCCCCGCGGTCGAAGCCACACCCCAGGGCCGCCGACCCCAGCTCGCCGAAGTCCAGCAGCAGATCGCAGCGGACATCCACGCCCTCGCGGACTCGGGCCCGGGCCAGCACGCGGAGTGGCTCGGCACGGAAAACCTGTCGGCTGGCGCTGATCAGGTAGCTTCCCACGTCGTAGAGCGCGCCGCCGCCTAGCTCGGCCCGCCAGCGGTAGTCGTCTCCCGGCACCAGCGGGAAGGCGAAGCTGCCCGCCACGTGCCGCGGCTCCCCGATGACCCCTGAGCGGAGAAGGCGGAGAGCCTCCTCCCAGCGAGGGTGATAGCGGTACATCAACGCTTCAGCCAGGACACCGCCGTGGCGCAGCGCCGCCCGGTCCATGGCCAGCGCCTCATCCGCGCTGAGTGCCAGCGGCTTTTCGCACAGGACGTCCTTCCCAGCGGCCAGGGCCCGCACCGCCCATTCAAGGTGCAAGGAGTTGGGCAGCGGCAGGTAGATGCAGTCCAAGGGGGCGGCCAGGACGGCCTCGTAGCTGGGACAGGCCTCCGAGATCCCCAGCTCCCGGGCCATCCTCTGGGCCCGATCCAGGTCACGGCTGCCGACCGCGACCACCTCTCCGCCCGCGGACCGGATCGCCGGCACGACTGCGGCCCGTGCTATCCGGGCGGCGCCCAGGACCCCCCAGCGGAGGGGTGCGGTCAGATCCTGACCCGCTGGGGACCGGCGCTGGCCGCGCGCATCGCCGCCTCCATGATGGCGATGTTGCGCCGTGCCGCCTCCGGCGTGACCGCCAGCGGCTCCCGGGCCAGCAGGTGGCCCGCCAGGTTCCGGTAGAAGGCCTGGGGCGGGGCCATGGGAAGGGCCACTCTCTGGTCGTGGCTTCGTCCGGCCGGTCCTGGTCGCAGGAGGTGGAGCTCGCAGGGCAGGTCGGCGACCGGCACTGGGACCTCGGAGACCCCCGTCGGGGTGGCCACCAGCCGGCTCTCCTCCCGCCAGAGCCCGACTGCCGCCCCCTCGGTTCCCAGGAGGTACCACTTCGGCTTCCGAGCGGCGGCGATGTCGGAGTGAATGAACTCAGCGCTGGCCCCGTCTTCGAAGGTCATCCTGAGAACGAAATGGTCCTCGTTGGTAACGTCCAGCCAGATCAGCTTCTGGCTCGATGCGCTCACCTCGACCACCCGACCCGGGAGCAGTTGCAGGATCCAGTCGAGGTAGTGCGCGCCCCAGTCGAAGATGACGCCCCCGCTCACGCTGGAATCGGAGTGCCAGAAATGGCAGGGGTGCTCAAAGCCGCCGACAAAGGCCTCAAGGTGGAAGACCCTCCCCAGCTGGCCTGTCTCCACCAGCTCGCGAAGGGCCATGAAGTCGGGATCCCAGCGACGACTCTGGTAGACGGTGAGGGTACGCTGCGCGCCCGTTGCGGCCTCCAGGAGCTGGTCCGCCTCCGCCACGGTGAGACAGAAAGGCTTCTCCACGATCACGTGGCGGCCGGCCTCCAGGGCGCGCCGCGCCAGGGCGAAGTGGGTGTTCGGCGGAGTGGAGATCACCACCGCGCCTACCGCGGGGTTGTCCAGCAGCTCGTCCAGACCATCGGCCGGGGCCGCCTCGGGAGCCAGGGCGATGGCTGCTTTCAACCGCTCCGGGGAGTGGTCCGCGACCGCCGCCACACTCAGGCCCGGGACCGCCGAGATCGCCGACAGGTGTTCGGGACCGATGGCCCCGAAACCCACCAGCCCGACCCCCACGGGCGAGCCCTCGGACCGGCCGGCGGCGTGGCGTACTCCCCGGTAGAGCAGATCCTGGACCGAGGGCGACTGAAAGGTGGAGGCCGCGCCACCTAGCCCGAAGTGCACGACCCGTCCGGAACCGGCGCGGCGGACCGTTGCCAGAGGCCTTCGCCCCGACCTCCAGGTGGTGCTGAGCAGAACCTCGGCCTCGGCGCCGTTCGCCCCCTGGTCCTCGACCGTGAATCCGGAGTCGAGGACCGTGAACGAGGTCGGAGACCTTCGGGTGATGTCATGGTCCGAACGCTCGACGTCCACCACCAGCTCGCCGGCGGGAAGCCGGTCGGCCGCCCCGCCGATCAGCGGGCCGAGCCGTGGCCCGCGGCTCCAGTTGGCGCTGGTGCAGTGCAAGGAAACCAGACCCCCGCCGGAGGTAAGGAAGTCGGCGATGCCTTCCTCTGCAGCTCCCCCCAAAGCTCCGGACGGGTCGTGGGCCACGACCACGTCGGCCCTCGCGAGATCGGCCAGCTCTTCGGGGCTGCCGATGACCCTGGTTTCCACCTCCTTCGTATCACGCAGATAGGAGAGCCAGGACTCCATGGCCTCCAGCTCAGGCCCGGCGGCCATCACCAGCGCGCGAATCAACTGACGCTTCTCCCCATGGCTGTCGCGCCCAACTCTAACTCACTTAGCCGCTAAGAGAGCGGCGGGGTGGTTCAGGCCGGGCGGCGCCCTGTGTGGAGGGCCACGATCCCAAGTGTCATGCGCTGGTAGCTCACCCTCTCGAAGCCCGCGTCCCGCAGCCAGCCCGCGACCACCTCGGGCCCGGGAAAGGCGGAGATGGAGGAGGTGAGATAACGGTACGCCCCGGTGCGTCCCAGAAGGAGCCTCGCCACCCGGGGGATCACCAGCCGGCTGTACTCGCGGTAGAGGGGCCGCATCAGCGCCCGAGGCGAGCTGAATTCCAGGATCACAACCCGCCCCCCGGGGCGCAGGACCCGCCAAACCTCGCGCAGTGCCCTCTGGTGATCGGCGATGTTGCGCAGCCCAAAGGCCATGGTCACGGCGTCGAACTCCCGCTCTCGTGCGGGCAGCTCCAGGGCGTCCCCGACCCGGAACTCCACCTCCGGGACCGCCCGGGCAGCCAAAGAAAGCATCTCCTCCGTGATGTCCACACCGAGCACCGAGCCTGACGGGCCCACCCGGCGCCAGAGCAGGCGCGCCAAGGCACCGGTTCCGGTGCACACGTCCAGGGCCCTGCCCCCCCGTCGGAGCCGCGCCAGCTGTGCCGCCCGCCTACGCCATCGGCGGTCCTCCCCCAGGCTGAGAACCGCGTTGAGCAGGTCATAGCGGCCGGCGATGCCGCCGAACATCGCCCGGACGGCAGGGGCCTCAGGCCGACCCGCGGTGGGCAGAGCCCCCTCCACTGCCTCCACCGTCATGCGCTGAGCAAACCTTCAGCCGTGCTTCCGTCAGGCGTGGAGGGGCTGGCGGCGCAGAGGCAGGTCCGCTCTGCCGGCAGCGCCGCCAGCGCGTCCAGAGCCACCTTGCCCAGCTCCTCGGCGCCCTCGCGGATGATGGCCCGGAGCAGCTCGAAGTCCCACTCCGGTCGGACACCCTCGGCGTAGTTCAAGACCATCTCCACGGTCCCGAAGCAAGCACCGATCTCCCGGGCCAGATAGACATCGGGAGTGACCCCCTGGCTGATCACGTCGCCGCCAAGGCGCGCCAGCGCCGCCACCTCGGCGGCCGTCTCGGCCCGTGGCCCCTCCACCGAGGCGTGGACGGCGCGGTTGAAGGCGCGGGTCGCCTTCTCGGCGGCGAAGCGCCGCGAGCGCTGCCAGAGCACTTCGCGGATGTCGGGGCAGAACGGCTCACGCATCGACACCGGGCGGCCCGGGGAGAGCCATCCCGAGCGCTGCGGGGTGAAGTCGATGAAGTCATGGGGTATGACCAGATCGCGGGGGTGGAAATGCTGGGTGATGCTGGCGGCGCCGGACTCGGCCACGACGCGCACAACCCCAGCCTCCCGCAGCGCCCAGAAGAGGGCTAGGCTCCGGTGCTCCCTGCCCGGCAGCCCGAGCTCGACGGCGGGCGCAGGGGCGGGCGCAGGGCGGACGAAGATCAGCCGGCGGAGCTCGCCCGAATCGGTCCGAAGGGTAAGGAACTCCAGGTCGGGGGTCGGTCCAAAGGGTGTGGGGAAGGCGGTCGGCCCAAGCACCACGGAGATCCTGGGGTCGATGCCGGGAAGCGCTGCCGGCTCGGTTCCCGAGCGGCCCAGGAGGGCGTACTCCGCCCGGGGCAGCGGCGCTGCCTGCTCAGGGGTTTCCACCAGCCGAGTATATGTGCAGCGATCGGACGCTCCCGGGACTGCCGTCGGGCCCCCAGCCGCTCCGATTCGGCTCAGCCAGGCTCCAAGCGGAACTCCGCCAGCACTGGGAAGTGGTCACTGGCCCGCCTCGCCACCTCGGCCAGGGGACCCTTCCTGCCAACCACCTCGCAGTCGGCGAGCCGCTCGGCCAGGGCGGCGGTCGCGAAGAGATAGTCGATGCGCACCGCTGGGTGGTAGGTGGGACAGGTGAACTCATCACCGCCGGGATGCAGCCGGCGCAGGCAGTCGACATAGCCGGCGGCCAGCATCTCGCTCACCACCTCCCGGGGCATCATGGCACCCACCATGAGATCGGTGGTCTCTCCCTTGGGAACGAACTCGACCAGCGGCTGGAGCACCCAGGGGAGGCGCGGCATCCCCTCCCTGGCCACTGGCGAGAGGTCCAGATCCGTACCCCCGCCAGCCCCCACGGTCGCCTGCCGCCGGGTCGGAACCGGGCCCAAGGTCCCGTACCTTTCCAACGCTCCCGATCGGCGCCAATCGGACAGGAGCGAGAGGAAGCCCGCCGCATCCACCCGCTCCCCGGGCGCGAGGGAGTTGAAGTCGCCCAGGATCAGGTGGCGGTCGGGGTTGGCCCCCCGGGCCTGCTCACGCACAGCTCCCAGTTCACGCAGGCGGTCCGGCTCTGCCCGTCCACGGCGCTGGAAGGCGGCGGTGAGATGGACGGTGTGGATGGCGACCGGGCCGCCCGGGAGGTCGAGGGAGACCTCCAAGGAGTTGCGGGGGAAGGCGCGGGGATCCTGGTGGTTGCGCCACTCCCGGAGCGGCAGGCGGCTCAGAAGCCCCTGGTGCCGGAAGCGAGGTGCCCGTCCGAACACTGCCCGGTAGCCGAGGCGCTCCGCGAGGCTGTACATGGGCCGGGGGTCCTCGATTTCCTGAAGTGCGAGAACGTCGGCATCCATCATCCGGACCATCTCCGCGATGGCGGCCCAGCGGCTCCCACCGCCGGAAAGGATGTTGTAGGTGGCGATCCGCAGCCGGCTCATGAGGTCGGGCATCCCCCAATTCGGGTTCGACTGCCCTCGATTCTAGGCGGCATATTCCCAAGGTCCTGGGGGCCGATACTTGGGACCGTGCGAAAAGGATTGTTCCTGGCACCCTTCGGGGAATTCTCCGACCCGCGGCGGGTGGCGGAGCTGGCCGTGAGCGCTGAGCGGGCCGGCTGGGATGGCCTCTTTCTCTGGGACCACATCCTGGCTGACCCCGGGACCCCCGTTGCGGACCCCTGGGTGACGCTCGCTGGGGTGGCAGCGGTCACCGAGCGACTTCGGATCGGAGCGATGGTCACCCCCGTGGCGCGGCGCCGGCCCTGGGTGCTGGCGCGCCAAACCGTGACACTGGATCGCCTGTCCGGTGGGCGGCTGGTGTTCGGCGTGGGGCTGGGTGACGACGGATGGAGAGAATTCAGCGCCTTCGCGGACCCTGATTCCCCGGCCCTCCGTGCGGCGGCCCTCGACGAGGGACTCGCCATCATCCGCTCCCTCTGGGCGGGGACGCCGGTGGACAGGTCTGGAGAGGTCCACCGGGTCAATTCGCCGGCGTTCCTCCCCCGCCCTCTGCAAGACCCCATCCCTACTTGGGCCGCGTGCCGCTGGCCCCACCGCCGACCGTTGCGGCGCGCCGCGGCGCTGGAGGGCTGCTTCCCGATATTCGGGGGCGGTTGGCCGCCTCCGCCCCCTACTCCCGACCAGGTCGGCGCGGTCCGGTCCGCGCTTCGGGACCTGGGCGGCTCGCCCGAGGCCGATCTCGTGGTGACCCACGCCAACTGGGCCCAGCCGGCCGGCGCCCGATCTGTGCTCGCGGGGCTCGAGGCCGCCGGCGCCACCTGGTGGCTGGAGTGGTTGGGTCCGGCGGGGATCAGCCCGTCCAGCATCGAGCAAGTGGTCGGCGCCGGCCCTCCTTCGTATCCCGGCGATCGGGGATAGACTCCGGGGGATGGCAGGACTCCGGGCCAGATGGACGGCGTCTCGGTTCCCCGACAGTAGGGCTCGGCTGTGGCAGGTCGTCTCCAGCCGCCTGGTGCTGACGGCCATCGTGGCCGTCCTTCTGGGCGTGGCCGTCTCCGTGGCATCCTTTCTGCTGCAGACTCACTACCAGGGGGTCTTTGCGGCGGGGGGAAGGCTCTCGGGCTGGCAGGAGTTCCTGCGGCTGGGGGCCCCCTGGCAGGCCCTGCCGCCGGTGCTGGCAGCCACCATCCTCGCCGCCCTCGGCTGGCTCCGCCTCCGGACCGCCGCTCCCGAGCCGTCCTGGGGCGCTTCATCCGACCGCCCGCCCTCAGCCTCGCGGCTCCGGGCTGGCCTCCGTCGCGAGCGGTTGGTGGTCCTGGCGGCGAGCGATGCGGCCCGGGTGCTGGGAGCGGTGGCCGTGATTCGCCTCTGCCTCTACGCCGGCCTGAGCCTCTCCGGCAGCCGGCTGGCCGCGGACACCCTCCCCGGTGTGCTGGCCGAGGCGGCGGCGTGGATGCTCTTCGCGGTGGTCGCCGAAACATGGCGTCGCCGTTATCTCGGGCTGCTGGAGAGCTGGGGTGTCGGGTGAGCCGTCTCTGATCCTCCTCACCCGGCCCGGCTGCCACCTGTGTGAGGGGGTCCGGGGTCCGCTGGCCGCGCTGGCTGGGCTCCATGGCCTGCGGCTCGACGAGATGAGCGTGGAGTCCGATGCCCACAGAGAGGCACTGTTCGGGCAGCGCATCCCGGTCCTGCTCTGGGGTGGCGTGGTGGTAGGCGAGGGACGGTTCAGCCCCGAGACGGCGATCAGCAGGGTGCTCGCACTGATGCTGGACGAACGATTCGGTAACAGCGCCGAGCCCTGACCAGCGCAAGCCTAGACTCGAGGAGATGCCCCGGTCCCGCAAGCCCGCCGCCCAGCCAACCCTGGAGCTCACAGTTGTGGTCCCCACCCGAGACGAGGCGGGCAACGTACCCCTTCTGATCCAGCGCCTCCGCAACTCCCTGGCGGAGCTCCCCTTCGAGGTGCTGTTCGTGGACGACAGCGACGATTCCACCACCAGGGTCCTGCGCGAGGCCACCCGGCGGGATCCCCGGATCAGCCTGCTCCACCGCCGGCCCCAGGAGCGGGAGGGCGGGCTCAGCACAGCGGTCGTGGCCGGCCTGGCCCGGGCTCGTGGCCGCCTGGCCTGCGTCATGGACGGCGATCTGCAACACCCCCCAGAGCTGATCCCGGAGATGGTGGCCAGAGCCCGCGAGGGCGCAGACCTGGTGGTCGCGAGCCGCTACCTACCTGGTGCCACCAGACGAGGTCTGGGAAGCTGGAGCCGGCGGCTTGTGTCGCGGGGCGCCACCCTTGTGGCCCGGACCCTGTTCCTCGAGGCCAGGGCCAGCACCGATCCCCTGGCGGGCTTCTTCCTCTGCCGAACGGACCTGGTCCGCGGACTGGAGTTCCGGCCCGTGGGCTTCAAGATTCTGCTGGAGTTGCTGGTCTGCACCCCTGGCGCGCGTGTCGCCGAGGTCCCGCTGGACTTCCAACCGCGGGGAGCGGGCGAGAGCAAGGCGACGGCCCACCAGGGGTGGCTGTACCTGTGCCACCTCTGGTCGCTTGTGCGCGACGTCCCAGGGAGCGCCCGGAGGTGGAAGTTCGCGGCCGTCGGCCTGAGCGGCCTTGGCATTCTCCTAGCCATCCTGCAGTTCGTGGGGGTGACGCTGGCTTGGCCGGCGCTGCTGGCTTGGGCCGCCGCCTTCGCCATCTCTCTGCTCTGGAACACTGCGCTGAATTTGCGCATCACCTTCGCCGATCTTCATCGGGAGCGTTCTCCCCTCCTGAGGCGCTACCTTCTGTCAGGGCTCGGAGCCGGCGTTATTCAACTGCTGGCATTCCTGGCACTACGACCCACGGGATTGCCCCTGGTGCTGGAGGGGCTCTTGGCGGCGGTCCTGGGCATGGCAATGAACGCCTGGCTGAGCCTGCGGCTGGTCCGCTGGGGCCGCCGAGTCCCGGACGTCCCGGTGGGGTCCTTGGCACTGCTCCAGAGGCTGGCCCGGGCGGCACGTGCCGACCACGCCGCCCTACTCGGCACCGACATGGCGGTTCTGGCCACCCATCCCGGGGAGCAGTACCGCCCCACCCGGATCGTCCGAGACCTCTGGCGACGGGCCGGATCGAGCGGCCGCGCGATCATGTGGACCACTCCTCCGTCCGGCCGGGCCCAGGCACGGTCCAGCGTGGCCGTCGACTCCATCATCGTCATACCCGTGGCTGCCGGGTCCGCCGACCAGCCCCGAGTGGTGCTTCTCCGGCACCGGCGAACCCCATTCACCAGCGCCGACCTGGACGCCGCCATGCGTCAGCTGAGATGGCTGAGCCCACGCCCGGCGGAGCCGCTGGCCCCCAGAGCCACCTCCCCCGCCCCGCGGATCAGTCCCGACCCAGCCCGCTGAGGCCACCCCGGCCGGCTGGGATACTGGCCGGGTGACCACCCGGGGCCAGGGGCGGCAGGTAGCACGCCTGCTTCATCCGGTTCGGCACCGCCTTCTGCCGTGGGTCGTCCTGGCGGTGGGGGTTGGGTTGGTGGTGCCCACCACGTCCGGCGCCCTGGTACAGGTGGTTCCTATCCTCCTCGCCGGTCAGGTTCTCGGGGTCTCCCTGAACCTGACGCCGGCGGATTTCCGCGCGGCGGCCCGCCGCGCCCATCTGGTTGGAGCGGCGCTGCTCCTTGAGTGGACCGTCCTGCCGGCGCTGGCGGTGCTGGCCAGCAGAGCGATTCCCAATCGGGAGTTGGCTTCGGGCGTGGTAATCTGCGCCATCGCCCCGGCGGAGATCACTAGCGGGCTGATGACCGCGGTCGCCGGTGGTGACGCGGCCCTGGCGACCTCGATCATGGCCGGCTCCCTCGCCCTGGCCACCGTTCTCGTTCCCGTCTGGCTGAGCCTGGCACTGGGTGGTTCCACCCACTTCAACCCCCTCTCCTTGGTGGGTGAGCTGGGGCTGTCGGTCCTGCTGCCCCTCCTGGCAGGGGTGTTGCTCAGAGTCCGCTTCCCCGGGCTGGCCCGTCACCGCCACCTCTTTCTCGACCTGAGCGCCGCCTGCCTTGTGCTGGTGGTTCTGGCGGGCATGGGCCCGGCTCGGCCGGCGCTCCTATCCGCCGCTCTCCTGCCCATCATCCTGCTGGCGGGCGCGGTTCTCCTGGCCGGAGGCGCCCTGGGATGGGGGCTCGGCTGGGTGCTCTCCCTCCCCCACCGCACAGCGGCTGCGGTGGGGTTCCCGGTGGCCATCAGGGAGTTCGGGGTGGCGATCGCCGTGGCCGTGGCAGTGCTGCCGCGAGCGGCTGCGGTGGCCGGCGTTTACGGCATCCTCATGGTGGCGGGGGCTGGTACGGTGGCCGCCTGGCTGGGGCGGCCAACCCTCAGTGGTAGTCATGAGAGGCGGTAGGGGCCATGCCGACCGCACCCTCGGGTAGGGCCAGAAGCCGCTCCACCGCCATGCTCACCACCCCGTCCACCGCCCGCATCACCCCATGAGCACAGATCAGAGGCCGGTGATGAGCCAGCTGGCGGTGCCGGCGATGCACCTCAGGCGGGATCACCAGGTCCAGGTGTCCGGTCTCGTCAGCCAGGGTGAAGAACCGCATCCCATGCGCCGAGGGGGGCGCCTGCCGGGTGATCACCAGCCCCAGCACCGTGAGCCTGGCCCCCGGCTCAGCGGCCCGCGCCTCCTCCAGCCGGACGGCACCCAGGACGGCCAGCCGGGGACGCAGCAGCTCCACCGGGTGGGGTCCGGTGCTGAGGCCCAGGAAGCGATAGTCGGTCTCCAAGCGCTCCTCCGGCGTCATGAGGGGCAGAGGCGGTGGTAGGGCCGGCAGGGGCAGGAGCCAGGGCTGGCCTGAGGATTCGATCTCATCCTCGATCCCGCGGAGCCCCCAGAGCAGCTCCCGGCGCGGCACCGCGAAGCCATCCAGGGCTCCCACCAGGACCAGGGCCCCCATCGCCTCCCGGCTGAGCCTGGTGCGGAGCCAGAACTCCTCCGGGCTTCGGTACTCGCCGCGCTGGCGCTCGGCGTCCAGCCGCTCGCCCCAGACCTCGCCCACCCCCTTCACGTAGTTGAACCCCAGGCGCACCGCCAGTCCGCACCCCTGCCGTTCCACCCGGCAGCGGGAGACGCTGTGGTTCACATCCACCGGCAGCACCGCGACCCCATGACGGCGGGCGTCGTCGACCAGCACTGAGGGATGGTAGAAGCCCATCGGCTGCAGGTTGAGAAGCCCCACCAGGTAGGCCTCCGGATGATGCAGCCGCAGCCAGGCGGTCTCGTACGCGGTCCGGGCGAAGGCGGCGGCGTGACTGCGGCAGAAGCCGAACTCGGCGAACCCCCGCACCGCGGCGAACAGCTCGGCCCCGATCTCGGTCTCAACTCCTTGGCCCTGGCAGCCGGCAAGAAACTCCGCCTCCAGGGAGTCCATCTCCTCCCTTGAGCGATGCCGGTTCATCGCCCGCCGGAAGCGGTCCGCCCGGGCGGCGCTGAAGCCCGCCAGGCCCATGGCTATCTCGATGATCTGCTCCTGGTAGAGGATCACGCCCAGGGTGTCCCGGAGGATGGGCTCCAACCTCGGGTGCAGGTAGCGGACCGGCTCCTTTCCCTGGCGGCGGCGCAGGTAGGGGTGGACCGCCTTCCCCTGGATGGGCCCGGGGCGGATGATCGCCACCTCCACCACGAGATCGTTGAACTCCCGAGGACGGGCTCGAGGCAGGGTCTGCTGCTGGGCCCGCGACTCGATCTGGAAAACCCCCACGGTGTCGGCGCGGGAGCACATCTCGTACACCCCGGGGTCGGCCAGGTCCAACCGGTCCAGATCAGGCCGTCCCTCCCCCACCCGGTCCAGCTCGGCCAGCGCCTCCTCCACCGCGGAGAGGGTGCGCAGGCCCAGCAGATCTATCTTGATGAGGCCGAGATCCTCGACATCATCCTTGTCAAACTGCACCACCACCCGGCCGGCACGGGTGGCCCGCTCCAGAGGGGCGATGTCCCAGAGCGGCTCCCCCGTGACCAGCATCCCGCCGACGTGAATGGAGAGGTGCCGCGGAACCCCGACCACCTGGTCCACCAGCTCCGCGAACTGCCTCCACTCCCGAGCTGACATCGCCTCGGAGGGCGCCCGGCTGGCCACCGCCAGAAGCCGCTCGACCAGGGTCGCGCCTCCCTCGCCCTCGACGTCCCGGTCCACGGCCTTGGCCAGCTGCTCCAGGAGCCGGTCGGGGATCCCGAGGGCGGCCCCGACCTGGCGCAGCGCCAGGCGCAGGCGGAAGGTGATGACCGTGCAGACCATCCCGGTGCGCTCCTCGCCGTAGGTGTCGTAGACGTGCTGGATGAGCCGCTCACGGTGAGTGGTGGAGACATCGATGTCGATGTCCGGGGTGCTCTCCATGCCCTCGTGGAGGAAGCGCTCGAAGAGAAGGTTGTGGGCCAGAGGATCGACCCTGGTGATCCCCAGGAGGTAGGCGACCAGACTGTCCGCCGCCGAACCCCGGCCCTGGGCGGGGATCCGCTCCCGGCGGGCGAACTGCATCAGCTCGGCCACGATGAGGAAGAACTCCGCCAGGTGGCAGCTACCGATCACCTCCAGCTCATGGGCCAGCCGGGCATCCACGGCCTCCCGCGGACCGGGGTAGCGGTCCGGGATCCCCTCCTCACAGAGCTGCCGCAGCCGCAGGTCGGGGTCCACTCCCGGGGGCAGCCTCAGGCCGGGGAAGCGGCTGTGGCGGAAGTCCAGCTCCAGGTCGGCTCGAGAGGCCAGCGCAGAAGCCCCCACCATGGCTTCAGGGTGGGGCAAGAGCTCGGCCAGCCCGGCTCCGTCTCGCATCCAGTACTCGTGATTGGGCAGGAGCAGGCCGGAGGCCGCCGCCTCCTCCAGCGTGCAGCCGTGGCGAATTGCCATCAGCACATCGAGGAGTCGGCCGTCACCGGGACGGGCATAGCGGGGCGCGGCGCTGGCCATGACCGCCACCCCCAACTCCGCGGCCAGGGAGACGGTCTCAGCGGCCAGCCAGTCGTCGCCGGGGTGCAGATGATGCTGCAGGCAGAGATAGAGGTTCTGTGGCTCCAGCTGTGCTTGGAGAGCGGCCAGCGCCTCCCTCGCCACCGGCCGATCCCCCCGCCTCAGCGCCCGGCTCACCGGGCTGTGCGGCCCCCCAAGCAGGAAGACGCAGCGGTCGAGATCGCGAGCCCACACCCAGTGCTCCGCAGCCACCCGGATGCGGGAGTCGCGGCGAATCCGCTCGCTCAACCCCGCCGGCCGGCGGGCCTCCCGCTGCCCCACTTCGGCAGCCCCGGCCGCTCTCCCCAGCACCTCGTCCAAGCCCTCGAGGCACAGCCGTGGAGCCCCCTTGACGCCGGCGAGCTGGGCTCGGCTAACCGCCCGACAGAGCTGCTGGTAGGCAGGGCGGTCCGGAGCGAGCACCGCCAGGCGGCCGCCCCCGTGCAGGTCCAGCTCAGCCCCCACCATGGCCCGCACACTGAGGCGCCGCGCAGCCCGCACCAGCCGCACGGCCCCGTACAGACCGCCCCGGTCCACCAACCCAATGGCCGGCATCTCCAGCTCCCGGGCCCGCTCCACCACAGCCTCCGGAGAGCTGGCCCCCTCAAGGAAGGAGAAGTAGGAACGCGCCCAGCATTCGGAGAAGGGGACAGGAGCCATTCCCGTATTTTACCGAACATCCGTTCTCATATGGCTCCGAGTGCAGCTGTCAGAATCTCGCCATGGCAGCCCGTGCAGGCCCCCGCTCGGCTGCCGCCCCGATGCCTGCTTCCGGCCACCCGACCGGCCGCTCCCGGACCTCGCTCGAGTTCACCTCCAGAGAACCAGTACCAGCGGCCGCCATCCGTGACCTGCTTCAGCTGTCGGCACAGCGGCCAGAGGCCGTGGAGGTCGTCGATCAGCGGTGGGTCGACACCTTCGACCGGCGCCTCCGGCGGGTCGGCGTCACCCTCCTGCTCTCCTGGGGGCAACGGCCGGAGGGTGGAACGGCCGAGATCGAGGGAGTGAACGGGAGTCATGCCTGGAGCGTCCCCTGTCACCTGCCCCGTTCGCGGAGGAACGATCGGGGGTGGCGGCTGGAACAGCTGATCGGCGAGGGGCCGGCTACCTCTGTGCTCGGCCCCCTGATCGGAGGAAGGGCACTTCTGCCGATCGCCAGCCTGCGGGCCCGGAGGCACAGCATCTCCCTGCGCGATACCCGGGGCCGGACACTCGGCGAGGTACGCTGGGAAGAGCGCCTGGGGGCCAGGGGCGTGATGCCACGAACCTGGCTGCGGGTGACGCTGCTGCACCAGGGCCAGCGCCGGGCCAAGGAGCTGCGGGGCCGCCTGGTGGGAGTGGACGGGCTGGAGCCCAGCTCAGGAGGCTGGCTGGCCTGGCTGGACCGAGCCGAAGGGCCTCGAGTGAGGCCCATCGACCCCGGCTGGCCCTCGGCCGAAGCGGTGAGAAGGATTCTGCGCGACCTCACGGACGTGGTCTCCGCCAACACACCGGGGGTCCTCGCCGACCTTGACGTGGAGTTCCTGCACGATCTCCGGGTCGCGGTGCGGCGGGCTCGCTCTGCCGTCAAGCTGGTGGGTGACTGTCTGCCCGGGGCAGGAGTGGCCCGGCTGGGTTCCGACCTCCGGTGGATGGGGGACCTGACCACCCCGACCCGGGACATGGATGTCCTGCTCCAAGCCCTCTCCTCAAGCGGGGACGCGGCGGCCGAGCCGCTGCTGCGGCATCTCGCGGAGCGTCGTGCCGAGGAGTGGTCCCAGCTCGCAGCTCAGATCGGGAGCCCCCGATGGAGGACCGCGCTCCGCCGCTGGGCCGCCGTCACCCGAGGCAGCGCCGCCGCCGTCCCGGGGGACCGCCCGGTCGAGGCGCTGGCGCATGAACGAGCGGGAAGGGCCTACCGTCGGGCCCTCCGGATCGCCCTGGCCCTGGGTCCGGCCTCGCCACCCGAGGCATTCCACAGCCTGCGCAAACGCTGCAAGGAGCTTCGCTACCTGCTGGAGTTCTTCGCTCCAGCCCTGGATGGCGTGGAGTACCGTGAGCTCCTGATCGTGCTGCGCTCCCTTCAGGACTGCCTAGGCGAATTCCAGGACACGCAGGTACAGGAGACCGAGCTGATGCAACTGGCCCCTTTGGCAGCTACCTCGGGGCCCGAGGCGGTCCTCGCCCTGGGCCGGCTGGATCACCAGTTGCGGGAGCGCCGCGAGCGAGCTCGGCAAGCCATCGTCCCCAGGCTTGCAGCGTTCACTCAGCCCAAGTTGAGGCGGTGGGCGCGGGCTGCCGCCGGGCGGAGAGGATCCCGATGCTGATCGTTGCCGTATACAACCTCAAGGGCGGCGTGGGCAAGACCTCGGCCGCCGTCAACCTCGCCTTCCTGGCGGCTCGTGATGGGTACCGCACCATTCTGTGGGACCTCGATCCCCAGGCTGGTGCGACCTACCTGCTGCGCGGCCGTCCCAAGGTGAAGGGCGGAGCCCGGTCCCTGATCAACAAGCCCGGCCAGCTGGAGCAACGCATACGAGGTACCGAGTTCGACAACCTTGATCTCCTGCCCGCCGATCGCTCCTACCGAGCCATGGACCTGGTCCTGGATCGGACCTCCCATTCCACCCGCCGACTCGGAGACCAGCTTCGGCCGCTGGCGAGGCGGTATGACCTGGTGCTCCTCGACTGCCCTCCGAGTGCATCCCTCGTTTCCCAAGCGGCGCTGCGCGCTGCGCGGCTGGTGCTGATCCCCGTCATCCCGGCGACCCTCTCCTGGAGGACCCTGAGCCAGGTGACCGGGCTGGTCAAGGAGCTCAAGGCGCCGCGCCCGGCGATGCTCCCGTTTCTCTCCCTGGTGGACCGCCGCCGCCGCTTGCATCGGGAGGTGGCCGAGGAGCTCCGGGCCGGGCTCCCGTCCCTCGCCCGCGCCACCATACCCATCTCCTCGGCGGTGGAGCAGATGGGTCCCAGGCGGTCGCCGGTGCACACCTTCGCTGCGAGCACCCCAGCGGCGCTCGCCTATCAGGACCTGTGGGCCGAGGTGCGGGAGCTGACGTCCCCCGGTCACGGTGGCACATCGTCGTCACCTGCGCCGAAGTCGGCGGCTGCTACGGCGCACGCAGAGCGAGAAGGGGATTGACAGCTCGGTGACCCCAAAAGGCAGGCCCGGCGCGGTGCCGCCCCACTGGCGTACCGGGGACGTGTGGGCCATCTCACTTTCGGCCTTCTTCGCGGACCTCGGCTACCAGGCAGTACTGGCCGGGTTCCCCCTGTATCTCGTGCTGGACCTTCACCAGCCCGTCGTGCTCTTCGGAGTGGCCAGTGCCCTCAGCTATGGGGGAGGCACGTTCTTCTCGCTGCTGGGGGGAAGGCTGGGGGATCGCTTCGGCCACCGCCGCGTCGCCATCCTGGGCAACTCCTTGATCCCCCTGCTCTCCTTGAGCGCCCTGTCCACCAGCCCGTCCGTCTCCATCGGACTGCTCACGGGCGGTTGGTGGTTCCGCAACCTGCGAAGCCCCTCTCGGCGGGTGATGCTGACCGAGGCGGTTCCCGATCCCTCCGCCCGCAATGCCGCCTTCGGGTTCCTCCATGCCCTCGATGTCGGGGGTGGTGCCCTGGCCGCCGTGTGGGTGCTGGCCGCCGTCTCCACCCACATCCCCTATCGATGGATCTTCCTGGCCACGGCCGCTCCACTTTTGGCGTCCACCTTCGCCCTCTCCCAGGCGCGCACCGGGGTGCGGGTGCCCCGCCCGTCCGGGGCGCTAGTTGCCGGCCCGAAGCGCTCCCCACTTCCTGGAGCCCGGGCACTGCTCCTGGCCGCCGCCCTCTATGGGTTCACCTTCTACGCCGTGGGCTTTCCCATCCTCACCGTCGCGCAGGGTGGTGGGGGCCCGGTGGCGGGCATCGGGGCCTTCCTCCTATTCCAGGCTGTCTCCGCCGCCACCGGATACCTCCTGCCCCGCTTTCTCGGGAGCACCTTGGCCAGCGGCTTTCGCGAACTGGCGTGGCTGGGGTATGGAGGCGGGGCGGTGGGAGCGGTGCTGCTCGCAGCGGGTTACGGCCTCCATCTCGGCCTGGCGGCGCTTCTTCCCGGGGTCGCCGTGCTGGGCTGTGGGCTCGGGGTCGTCGAGACCCTCGAGCCCAGTCTGATGTCGGTCCTGCGCCCGGGGTCGGCGGCGGGCCGTGGCTTTGGCGCCCTCGCCGCCGCCCGCAGCTGGGGGGTGTTCCTCGGGAACCTGCTGATGGGGCTGCTCTACGGTGTCGCCCCGCAGCTGGCGTACGCCTATGCCGCGGTGGTGGGAGCGGCGGCTGGGGCCACCATGCTGGCGGCGGTACCACGGGCCCGACGCAGCGACCGCCGGCTCCGGGAGGACGGCTGAGGGATCAGAGTTGGGAGGGAAGTCCTCCCTCGGCGACAGCATCGTGTGCCGTCGCCACCGCCGCCTTCTCCGGCTGGGGCACCGGTTCAGGGGCCACCGGCTTGGGCGGAAGGCCGGTCACCCGCAGGATCTCCGCCTCCTCCAGCGACTCCTCCCGGAGCAGGGCGGTGGTCAGGGCCCGGAGCTTGTCCCGGTTGTGCTCGAGCAGGCTCACCGCCTCGTCGAAGCATTCGTCAACGATCCGCCGCACCTCCGAATCGATCACCTGGGCGGTCGCCTCGCTGTAGGGGCGCTGGGCCATCATCATGGTCTGCTGTTCCGGGTCGTCCGCCAGGTTCAGCGGACCGATCTTGGGACTCATCCCCCAGCGAACCACCATCTGCCTCGCGATGTTGGTGACCTGCTGCAGGTCGCTCTCGGCCCCGGTGGTCACCACTCCGTACACCAACTGCTCGGCGGCGCGGCCGCCCAGCGCCCCGACGATGCGGGCCCGAAGATACGTCTCCGGGTAGTTCTGGCGGTCGTCCACCGGTGCCTGGACCGTCACGCCCAGCGCCCTTCCCCGCGGGATGATCGACACCCGGCGGACCGGGTCGGCCTCCGGCACCAGGAGGCCGAGGAGAGCGTGACCGGACTCGTGGTAGGCGGTGCGCTCCCGGTCTTCCGGGCTCATGACGATGCGCCGGGCGGCACCCAGAAGGACCTTCTCCAGCGACTCGGTGAAGTCGTCCATGGTGACGGCAGCGCGGTTGCGGCGGGCGGCGGTGAGCGCCGCCTCATTGACCAGGTTGCGCAGTTCGGCACCCACCAGCCCCGGGGTCCGGGAGGCGAGGGCGTCCAGGTCGACGTCGGCGGCCAGCGGCACCCCCTTGGTGTGGATCCTCAGGATCGCGGCCCGACCGACGCGATCCGGTGGCTGGACCATCACCCGCCGGTCGAAGCGCCCGGGACGGAGCAGGGCTGAGTCGAGCACGTCGGCGCGGTTGGTGGCCGCCAGGACGATCACCCCCTCGCGGGAGTCGAAGCCATCCATCTCGGTCAGAATCTGGTTCAGGGTCTGCTCCCGCTCGTCATGGCCCCCGAAGCTGGGGCCGACGCTGCGGCTCCGACCCACGGCATCCAGCTCGTCGATGAAGATGATGGCCGGGGCAGCCGCCTTGGCCTTGTTGAACAGGTCGCGAACCCGGGAGGCGCCCACCCCGACCACCATCTCGATGAACTCCGACGCCGAGATGCTGAAGAACGGGACTCCCGCCTCCCCCGCCACCGCTCGGGCCAGCAGGGTCTTGCCGGTCCCGGGAAGGCCCACCAGCAGCACACCCTTGGGAATGCTGCCTCCGAGGCGCTGGTACTTCCCCGGCTGGCGCAGGAAATCCACTATCTCCTCCAGCTCCTCCTTGGCCTCCTCGATCCCCGCGACATCCGCGAAGGTGGTGGCCGGCTTCTCCGGGTCGTAGAGCCTGGCCTGGGATCTCCCCAGGCTGAAGAGTCCGCCGCCCGCCGAGGCGGTGGTGCGACGCATCAGCCAGACGAAGAACACCAGGAAGAGCAGGGTCGGCCCGAAGCTGTAGAGGATCTCCACCAGCGCCGAGGTCGGCGGGTTGGGATTCTGGGCGTTGATGGTGACGTTGTGGGCGGTCAGCAGCGACTCCAGCTGGCCGCCGGCGAAGGCGGGGACCTGGGTTGTGAAGTGGAGGGCCTTGTTCTTGCTGGAGTCACTCGCCCCGGTTGGCTTCTTGAAGGTGCCTTCGATGCTGTCCCCGGTCGCGGTGATGCTGCTGACGTCGTTGGCCTGGACCTCGGTCACGAAGCGGTTGTAGGGGACGGTTATGGTCTTGGGGCTGGCCGGTGGGAAGAAGACGTTGGCCACCAGGATGTTCAGGGCCAGGAAGATGGCCACCGGCAGCAGGAATTGCAGCGAGCGCCACTGGGGGGACCGCCGGGGCGGCTGGGAGCCTCCCTGCGGAGATTGGGCCATGAGCGAAAGCTAGCAGATGCCGGAGCGGCGGTTCGCGGGGGAGATTTGCCTTGCCCTCAGCCCCACACTCGGACCGTCCAGCCCACCCCGGGCTCGCGACGCAGATCCAGGCACTCTCCTGATACCAGCAGCACCCGCCAGCATCGCAGCCTCCGGGGCCGGGCCGGGCCGGTGCGCCACCAGCCCACCTCCACCACTGACCGCTCAACGACCTCGGCCACCTCCGCCCAGCCACTCTCCCTTAAGACGGCGCGCGGCTCCGCATCCTCCCCGCCGCACTCCACCTCCACCGGAGTCATGCCCGACGCCACACCAGCCGTTCCTCGGGCACATCCCCGGGGTGCTCCGGACGCACCGCAACCCGCCAGACCAGGCCGCCGCCGAACCGCTCACTGAGCCGGGCGGCAGCGCGTTCGATCTCCTCCCGCCGATCCCCCCCGCTGGGAAAGAGCTGGCGCTGGCGCACCGGAGGCGCGACCAGCTCCAACGCTTGGAGTTCGACCACCTCGACCGGACGCCGCACCCGGGCCATGAGGCTGAGCACCAGAGGCAGCAGTTCCTCCTTGGTCATGGCGGGAGAGGGGGGCGTGATCAGCTCCCAGGACTCCCCTCCCTCCCCACCCACCAGCAGCCGCAGGCGTCCCGCTGCCAGGTTCCGCTGGGCCAGCTCTCCGGCCAGCTCCGCCGCCAGCTCTGGAGCGCCGAAGCGCAACGCCTCCGTGTCCTCGACCGGCCCTGCCAACACCCGCCGCACACCACAAGGAGGCGGAACCACCCAGGGATTGACGGTGGCCCCGTCTCTCCCCAGACAGAGACGGTTGAGAAGCAGGCCCTCCGGTCCGAACTGTCGTTGCAACAGAGGGAGCGGGATCGAGGCACAGTCGCCACAGGTCGTCAGGCCAAACTCCCGCAACCGCTCCTTGACGGTCCCGGGCAGGGGCAGGGCCTCCACCGGAAGCTCGGCCAGAAAGTGTGGCGCCCGGCCCGGAGGCACCAACCGGGCGTGCCCGGGATCTGTGGCCAGGGCGGCCGCCCAAGCGGTGAAGCGCGACTGCCCCACCCCCACCCGGGGCGGGACCAGAAGCAGCCGCTGCAGCTCCCTTCCCAGCCGGGAGGCCAGAGCCGCCTCCGTGGGCCAGCGCAGGTCGCGGGCCCCGGCGTCCAGGTAGGCGAGGGTGTCGTCCACCCACTCCACCATGGGGCTGATGTCCTGCAGGGCCAGGCGCAGCTCCCAGCGCAGCTCCGAGATCGCCGTCTCCTCCACGCCGAGACGGGCCGCGTCCGGGCAGGAGATCACCGCCTGGCGCCACTCACCTCCGGGGACAGCCCCGGCGGCCACGGCAGCCTCCGAGGCGGCCAGAAGCACCTCCCCGCCGCCCGGTCTCCGCTCCGGGCCCACCAGAACCGCCTCTTCCCTCAGCTCAGGATGAGCCCGCCAGGCCAGGCTGAGGGCGAGATGGGGGAAGATCGCGCAAGCCAGGCGAGGGGCTGAGCCCCGGCCGCTCACCCACTGGCCTCCATGGGGACCGTGGGATCTTCTGCCTCCAGCTCCGCCTCCACCACTCCCGCCCCGGAGGAGTAGGGACGGGGAAGTGCGATCCGCAGCCGACAGCTCCGTCCGCTCCCCCCCATCCGGCTGCGTCCCACCTGCAGGCGCACCCAGATTCCGGAGATGTCGCGATGGACTCTGGTCCAGGCCAGCCGCTGACACTCGACCTCCATCGCCACCCGGAGGGCGACCTCTCCGGGGAGGGACTGCCCCCCGCAGATGAGCGCCACCCCTCCGCTGGACTCCAGCGCCCCGAGCAGGGTCGCCGGAGCCGCCCTCCCCACCGGTTCCCACCTATCGGCCACCATCAGGGTGATGCCCGCTCCCGCCTCGACGAGGGCTCGGGCCGCGGCCCACCCCTGTTCGGGACGGCGGGGATGAACCAGCCATAGGTTGCGCAGATCACCCCCATAGGCCTCTATGTCATTGGGGTCGACCCTTCCGGAGAAGTCCACCAGCACCGCCGGGAGGGAGGTGGAGAGGCGAGCCAGGATCGCCAGGCTCAGGTCGAACCACCCCTGCCCCAACTCTCCTGACACCCATGTGAGGCGCCCTTGGGGCAGCCCGTCGCACCCGGTCAGGCCATCAACCCCCCCTATCCCCGTGGGCAACCCGGCCATGCTCGGACCTGTCCCCGCCAGGACCGCACGGGAGCCGTAGCGCTCCCGGAGGGTGGCCAGAGCCGCCCCCAGAGCGGGGGAAGCCCTGTTACGGAGGTCGTCGCCCAGCAATGGCCCAGCTCCTCGACAAGGTCCGGCGGACACAGGGCCATGATACGAACATTTGTTCCTGAAAGGCAAGCGGCCTCCGCCGACTGCGTGCCTCCCCATAAATTGCCTAGAATCCCTGGAGAAAGTAGTCACGCGACCCCGGCTCAAGGTCGCTCTCGGGAGGCAAGCCCATGAATCGGCGCGAGCTGGCGAAGACTCTGCAGGCTCAGCTGCTCTACGACAACGACCCGAGCGATCCCGTCTTTCCCAACTTCCGCTTCGCCGACGAGACCCTCCAGTTGATCTTCGGCCTCATCGGCCAGAAGCTGGCGAACGGCGAGGAGGTGAGCATCGCCGGCTTCGGCCACTGGAAGTTGCGCCAGAGCCCGGGTGGGATGCGCCGCAACCCCCAGACCCAGGCCATGGTCCGGGTCGCCCCGACCACCAAGGTGCGCTTCTACCCGGCCAGCTCACTGAAGGCACAGGTAGCGGGCAAGCCCACCGCCTCACGACGCAACGCCCGCCGCTCATAGAGCCGAAGGAGGACTGAGGTGCGAGTCGCCATCACCGGCGGAACCGGATTCGTCGGCTCGTATCTGGTCACCCAGCTGCTCAGCGCCGGCCACGAGCTGAGGGTGGTGGCACGCGGCAGTGCCCATGCCGACCTGCCCGCGGGCCTCCTGCCCACCTTTGGCGATGTGGTGTCCGGCCGGGGCTTGGAGGAGGCGTTCGAGGGGGCCGAGGTGGTGGTCAACCTGGCAGCGGTGATCCGCAGCCGCGGGGTTCAGACCTTCGAGTCGGTCAACGCCGGGGGCAGCGCCCGGGTCGCCCGCGCGGCGCGAGCGGCAGGAGCCCGTCGGGTGGTGCAGCTCTCGGCCATCGGTGCCGACCCCGACCCCCGCTTCCCCTACCTGTACTCCAAGTGGCAGGGCGAGCAGGCGGTCAGGGGGAGCGGGCTGGAGGCGGTCATCCTCCGATCCTCGGTCGTCTTCGGCAAGGGCGACGGCTTCTTCACCCTCCTGGCTCGGGCGATCGCCCTCCCCTCCCCGTTCCTGGTGGTCCCGGGCAACGGCGCCGCGACCTTCCAGCCGATCCATGCCGAGGACCTGGCCCGCTGCCTAGTCGCGGCGGTCGAGGACGACGGCCGGGCTGGCCACCTGTACGAGTTGGGCGGCCCGGAGCAGCTGACCCTGGATCAGATCACCGAGGTGGTGGCACGGGTTACCGGGCGCGAGTGGCTCGGGATAACTCGGCGGCGGCTCCTCCACCTCGACCCGCGGCTGATCCGTCCGGGAGCCGTTCTCATGGATAAGCTGCTCCCCAACCCCCTGGTCACCCCCGATCAGTTGGACATGCTGGTCAAGCCCAACGTGGCTCAGGTGGATGCCGTGCGCAGCAACTTCGGATTCGACCCCCGCCCCCTGGAGCCCAACCTGGGCTACCTGCGGCGGCAGCGCCGCTGGCCAATGAGGCTGTTGGACCAGGGCAGCGCTAGGCTTGAGAACCATGGACCCTCGGCCGACGGCCAGGGTCGCGAGACGGGGGGCCACGGCTGACCGGCGCCCCCAGGAGGAATCTGTTATGAGCGACGAGAATCCCACCCCCAAGGAGATCATGGAGCGCATTCCCTCTGCGTTCAAGCCGGAAAAGGCCGCCGGGGTGACCGCAGTTTTCCAATGGGAGGTGGGCGGCGAACAAGGGGGGCACTGGTTCGTGACCGTCAAGGACTCAGCCTGCCACGTGGCAGAGGGCCAGGCCGAGGCTCCCAACATCACCCTCACCATCGCCGACGAAAACTTCGTGAAGCTTCTCACCGGCAAGCTGGACGGCACGGTGGCCTTCATGACCGGGAAGCTCAAGGTCAAGGGCGACATGGGGCTGGCCATGAGGCTGCCCCAACTATTCAACCTTCGCTGAGGGGAGGCGAGCGGCGACGGGCCACTCCGCCGCGCTCCGGGCAGAACCACTGGTAGGGGCACTCGCCGCAGGGCAGCGGCGAGTGCCCCACCGCTGAGAGGGTCTCCGGCTCTGCCGCCCTGCGCGCCAGAGCAACCGCCCAGCTGAGCGCATCGTCGCGGGCCGCCGCAGACGAGTCCACCTCCACCGTCTCCCCCGTGCGCAACAGGACCAGGGTCGGCGGAGCCACCCGATGGCTTCCGAGGAGGCCCCGTCCCACCGCCATCGAGTAGAGGAGGAGCTGGCGGCTGTGCCGCTCCAGAGAGGCGGTGGTCAGCATGCGATCCGTCTTGTAGTCCAGCACCAAGGCCTCACCACGGTCCGTCAGCGCCACCCGGTCGATCGCTCCGACCAGGTCGGGAAGCCCCACCGTGCCCCAGCCGCTCCATTTGAACTTCACCTCCACCCCCAGGGTGGGCAGGGCAGCGATCGGAAGTGTGGCGTAGGCCTCCAGCATCGCGTCCAGATCCTCCGAGCTCACCCCAGAGCTGCTTGCGATCTGGGCCAACTCCCCGGGCCGGGGTCCGCGAGCCGGATGGCGCCGGTGGAAGCTCTCCAGGACTCGGTGGGCGGCACTTCCCATCTTCCGGGCCACGCTGGCGTCCGCCTCCGCCGGCCCTCCGACTCTGAACTGGGCCACCTGCTCAAACCAGTACCACCTGGGGCAGAGTTCCAGAGTCTCCAGCGCGCTGAAGCTGACCTCGGGCCGCGGGCGCTGCCCGTGATCCCAGCCATCCTCCTCCAGCTGCTCCACCTGCCGCCACCTCACCAGCGCCGCTTGCAGGTCCGAGGGCTGTCGCCCAGGGACCGGTGCGCGGGCGATGCTCGGGGAAGAAACCCAGGGCAGGGTGACCTCCTCGGGGAAGCCCGGCAGAGGCCCCACCCAAGGAGCGCGCGCTGCCAGTGCGGCGACCAACTCGCCGAATTCTCCCCCGCCTCTCGCCCCATTCCAGACCTCTTCGAGCAACTCGCCCACGGTGGCTCCCTTGCTCCCCCGCCAAGCCCGGGTCGTGGTCACGACCAGCAGGTCTCTGGCCCTCGTCATCCCCACGTAGATCAGCCGGGTGCGCTCCTCCCGGTCCACCCGCGCCGCCCTCGTGGACGCCCAACGCGCCTTGGCAGCCGTGTCAACACCTCCGGCGCGGGTGACCACCACGGCCCTCGCCTCCTCATCCCATAGCACCGGTCCGGAGCGGCTCTGGGAATGGAACGGGCGGCAGTCAGCCAGCACCACCACTGGCCACTCCAACCCCTTGGCCCCATGGATGGTGCTGATCGTAACCTGATCGCCCTCCGCAGGCGCGGGCTCCCGGCGACCTCCGCGCTCCCCCAGACCGGCGATCCTGGCCACCAGCTCACGGGCGGGCACGAACCGCCCCCCGCGTTCGGCCTCCAGGGCCACGCGATTGAGTGCTTCCAGAGAGGCGAGGGCGCGTGAACCGTCAGCTTCCCCAAGGCGGCGACGGGCGTCATGATAGGCCCGCAAACCAGACCGTTCCACTAGCAGGGACAAGACTTCGCTGCCGGAGCGGAGCTCCGCCGCGGCCGCCCCCGCGGCCAGCAATTCAATGGCCGAATGCGCGCGGCGCCGCACCGGACGGCTCACGGACGCCGTGGCCAGGCCGCGGCGGACCAGGTCGGGCACCGGCTCACCCCCCGCCTGCGGGCGGCCCATAATCAGGGCCAGCTCCTGGTCGGGGACGCGGAATAGCGGTCCCTGGAGGACGCGCACCCAGGCCTGACCGTCGAGGGGATTGACCGCCGCCCGCAGCAGCGCCACGGCGTCCTTCACCGCCGGTCGCTCCAGCAGCCCACCGGTTGCCGCGGCGAACGGTATGCCTCGTGCCCTCAGGGCCTCCTCCAGGTAAGGCCCAATTCGGCTCAGGGTACGGGCGAGGATGGCGACGTCCTGATAGCGCACGTCCTGCTGGCTGCCGTCCGGATGGACGAGCCCCTCATCGTGGAGCTTGCTGATCAGATCGGCGATCCCCTCCGCCTCTAGTTGTGGATGAGTGGCCGTCCCGAGGAGGACGGGGTGGCCATCGGGCGCTGTCCTCCCCACCTCCATCGGGCGGTCGTCCGAGAACTGCGGCTCGGTACGCAGCACCGCCTCGGCGGCGGACAGGATGGAAGCCAGGGATCGGTAGTTGCGGGCGAGGGGATACAGGCGGCCGGGATGATCCTCCATGACCCCTGGCTGGGCATCCCGGAAGGCGTAGATCGACTGCCTGGGGTCGCCCACGACGTAGCTGCGCTCCTGGTTGCGGCCCCAAAGCTCAGCCAGCAGCCCCACCTGAAGAGGGCTGGTGTCCTGATACTCATCCACGATCACCAGACGAAAGTTCTGCTGTGTCCAGGCCCTTAGGGACGGTGCCGAACGCAGCGCCTGGAGGGCAGTCCTAAGAAGGCCGTCGAAGTCAGTGGCGTTGAGGGCCTCGAGGCGCTTCTCGTACTCGAGCCAGACCTCCAGGGTGAGTCGGAGGCCGAGTCGGTGGACGGCCACCTCGGACTCCGAGTCGGAAGCGAACGGAGGCGCGCCATACGCCCTGGTGGAGAGCCGCAGGCAATCGTCAGGGCTGAGCGGTGTCGAGCGAAGCCGCCTGACCGCCTCCTCGGCGGATCTGGCGATGGGGACCAGGTCCCTGCCATTCACCAGGGGGGGCAGGGGGCCGAGCTCACCGTTGGCCAACCTCCCGCGCACCACCTGGCCGGCCTCCTGCAGCAGCTGGTAGGCCTCGATCTCGTCCAGCTGCTCGAGCTCCGGGCCAACCCGGGCGTCATACCAGTGCTCAGCCAGGAGGCGATACATAAGCTGATGGAAGGTGCCGATCCAGGCGGAGTCGAGATCGGGCGGCGAGGGGAAGGTGGCGACCGTCCGGGCCACCCTCTCCCGCAGCTCGGCGGCGCCTTTCTTGGTGAAGGTCACGGCCAGGATCTGGCCCGGAGTCATCCCGTCCAACAGGCCGGCCGCGTACAAGGCCGCCATGGTCCGGGTCTTGCCACTGCCAGCGGCAGCGACCACCTTCACCGGTCCGTGATGGAGCTGGGACACAACCTCGCGCTGCGCCGGACTGAGGTCCCGCAGGATGCCCTCCAAGATCTCCTGGCTCACTCGGGCAACCCGGGTCCCGAACCGACGCTTCCCTCACCATCGCAGCAGGTCGAAAAGGGGCATCCGCGTTCGCCGAGACAGGTCCCCGCATCGTGCCGCGGAGCGGCAGGGAAGACACCCCTTTGGATCGCTCGCGCCTCGTGATCCAGCCGCACTTCAAATTGGCGGCGGAGTTCCGGCGTGAGCAGCGCATCGGTCCAGGCAACCTCCTCCGATTCCTCGCCCACGGCGAATCCGCGCACGGCGAGCCCCGTCTTGAACCTGGCGCTCGGCTCGATTGCGAGGTACCAGTTCCGGACGAAGCGAGGTCGGACGCCCTGGGCGGCCGGATCCAGAGCCCCCGAACTGGCTGCCAGCTCGTAGATGGGGAGCTGCCAGTCGACCGCCGGCTTGCCATCGGCGCCGGAGATGGAGCTGGCCAGGACATCCCTGCTGGGTGCTTGCGGGGAGGTCTTGTAGTCAACCAACTCCAGGTCACCGGAGGGACGCCGCCAAAGCGCATCCACCCGACCGGTGAGGTCGTACCCCTGCCGCGGAAGGCTGAAAGGGACCTCCACCGCTACCGGGCTACCCACCTGCTCCGGCCCCGGAGCCACGATGCGATCCGCCCAACGAGACAAGATGACGCGCAGCGAGAGGTCCACGGAGGCCTCGGCCAGGGGGTCGCAGAGGTAATCACGGACATCTGGCATCAGCTGCTCCCGGATCAGCTTCTGGCCTTGGGCCCGGAATTGATCGGGGTCCCCCGCCCACACGGCTGGGTTCTCGTAGAGGAGCTGCAGAAGTCGGTGCGCCATGCTACCCAGGACCGACGGCGCCGTGCCCTGCTCGAGGAGGTGAAGTCGGTGATAGTGGTACTGGCGGGGGCAGGCGAGCCAGCTCTTCATGCTGGTGGCGCTGAGCCGGACCTGTTCTGAAACCAACCCGGGCACCGTCGGGTCCCACGGCTGCAGAAGGTCGGCCTGATCACGAACCTCCTCCGGGAGAGCTTGCCCCACCTCGCCCCCGGCTCCCTGCGAGATGGACGCCAGCTGGGCCAGGCAGTCCGCCCGGGTGACATTCCTAGCTGATGGCGCCGGGCCGGCCGTCACCCCCAGACCCTCCAGGGCGGCGGCGAACCGAGAATCGCCCACCTCGTCCTCACCGTACCGAGCGGCCCAGGTGACGGTCAGCTGGACGTCAGCACGGGAGATCCCCATCAGGAACCTTCGGCGCTCCTGGGCTCCCCAGTCCCCCGGTGCCAGCACCTCCTCCATCTCGGGCACGAACTCCGCGAGGCGCTGCCTGTCCTCCCCGGTCAGCAGATCGTGGGTAGGACCGGGACCGGGCAGGTACCGATCAGCGACCCCAACCAGGAACACCCGTTGCCAGCGGCGCCCCTTGGCCTGGCCCAACGTCACCACGGTCACCTCGGGTCGGTCTGGCCTGGGGACCCGATCCACCTCCCACCCCGACCGCCGCGCCGCCAGCTGCAGGATGTGCGCCCACTCCCGCAGTTGGGCCGGCCCCAGCGCCAACAGCTCGCGAGCATTCCCGGCATCCTGGACCGAGAGGTTGATGCGGGCCAGCGCGGAGGCGGAGGAGAACTCCCGCAGCGCGAGGTCGGAGACTCCGAGCTCCACCTCCAGGGTGCCGAGCAAGCCCTGGAACTCCGGTGGAGTGAAGCGTTTGTCTGCGAGCCCGGGGTCGCCGCCACCGAGCTGAAGCCACAGCGCTCGGCGCAGCCCCAGGGCACCCTCGGTCGATCCGACTTCGGCGCTCCGGAGCGCACCGGCCACGCTGGTGCGCCTCCTCGCCGCCCACCGCCGAAGGCGCAGGATCTCAGCCTCGCCCACCCCCCCCGGATCAGCCTGCAGCGCCAAAAGAACCCGCCGGTCGTCGGTGGGATGGCAGAGGGCCTCGAGCCAGGCCGAGAGTTGGCTGAGAACGGGACTGCCGGACCATGGGCTCATCTCCAACCGCACCGGGACCCCAATGGAGCGGAGCGACTGCACCAGCGAAGGGAGGAGAACCGCTCCGCCAGCCGAGACCACGGCGACCTGGTCATACGGCACTCCCTCCTCCAGCCGCAGCCGACGGACCTCTCGGGCGACGGCGTAGGCCTCCTCGGTCTCGTCCTCGGCCCGCCAGATCCGGAGCGATGCGGCCGGGGTCGAGGCGGCCCTCGCTGGGGGGACCAGATTGTCCGCGGGGACGCCCCACCTCATCGCCAGTTCGACAACCGGGCCGTTCCCCGGCAGCACGAGTTCTTGGGGGCGCATCTCTCGGGGGAAGAGCTCCTCAAAGCAGCGCACCGAAGGTCCATGACGCTCGCCGCCGGCCACCGTGCCGTCACCTGCCACCACGAAGCGACGCGGTGGGGCGAGCAGGTCAGCCAGTTCACGGAGCAGGTACCACTGGGCCGGGCTGAGCTGCTCGGCCTGATCAACCACCAGTAGGTCGGCCCACCCCGCCCACTCATTTGAGTGTGCTTGCAGGCAGGCGAGGGCAGCTCCGGCCAGCTGCTTGGTGTCCATCGCCCCCATTTGGTCAAGCGCCAGCTGGTAGTTGGCGGCCAACACGGTTACCTGGGCGAGAATGCCGTCGCTGCTGCGGAGCCGCGAGGCGAGAAGCGCCGGGGACACCAGGGCCTGGCTGAAGCTGCCACAGAGGTCCAGGAGGCCATCTACGAACCCCGGGACGTCGGCCAGCTCTCCTAGCTCCCCCAGGACCGGGCGGGAATGTTCCACCGCCGCACGCATGGCGATCCACTCCGCCACCGGTCCGAGGACCTGGCGGGTCTCGGCCACCGAGCGTTCCATGACCCAGCGGGCCAGCCGCTCGTGGGTCATCACCAACGGCGGACGGCTCGTCCCACGACCCCCACCGTCCAGCTGGCGGGCGAAGTCCCGCACGGCCGCCCGGCTCGGGAGCACCACGATCACTCGCGATGGGTCCGCCCCTCTCTCCAGATCCCGAGCAACCAGCTCGACCAGTGCCCTTGTCTTCCCGGAACCCGGGCCCCCGCTGAGACGCGTCGGCCCGACCGGCTCCAGGAGCCCCGGACCACTCGGAAAGGCGGTCAAACTCCGGGTGGGAAGAGGGTGTCGGTCAACTCCGGGACCTTCGCAGGCGAGTCGGACATCGCTCCCAGTATCCAGGTCGGATCGAGTAGCTTGCGCAGGGCCAGCGCCCGACCGGCGGCGTCGTCGCCATCGCGCAGGGATCCCCCGACCCCCTCCAGGATCGACAGCAGAAGGGTCCCCACTCCGGAAGTCCGAGCGGCTTCACCGACATCGGCGCACGCTCCGGCCTCGCGCAGCACGGCCCCCAGCACCGCTTCCTCCAAAAGGATCCTCAGGGACTGGACGCGCCGTCGGGCCGCGCCCGGGCTGCCGTTGACCACCTGGAAGAGGAAGCGAAAGCCCGCCGGAGAGGCCTCAGCGTAGCTGAGGTATGACTCGATCAGCTGGGCCAGGCTGGGGCCGGATTCGAGGTCCAGCGTCTCCAGCAACCTGTCCGCCTGATCGTTGACCACCGCCAGGAGAGCCTCGAAGCGGTTGGGAAAGTGGCGATAGACCAACGGCTTGCTCACCCCGGCCTGGGCCGCGATCGTGTCCATGGTGGTGAGGTCGAGACCATGCGAGACGAACGCCGCCAGACTGGCATCGAGCAGCTGGCGGCGCCGCCCACCAAAGGTGAGACGGGGCCGTTTGCGCGGCTCCGGCGGCTTGCGCTCGGTCACCTGCCCTACGGTCTCGATCGCGGGATTGCCCAGCCAGGGTGCGAGCTGGCGTGGGGCTCTCACCTCAGCAGGGCTCCCCGAGCGCGGGCGCAGGGGATGATGCGCGCACCCTGGCGAGCTCGGCGCCGTCCGGGTCGGGTCCCAGGAGCCTCGGCATCGCATTCTGCCTCCTCGCTTGCGGCCATTCTACGGTGAGCTGACTGCGAAATGGGGATTGCTACACTTGCCCGCGGCTCGAACCAGCTCAGTGCGGCCATCTCCCGGGCCCCCGGGGACCCCACGTTCGGGCCGCCGCCCGGGAGAGGAGGGATTCTGGTTATGGAAGCAACCGTGGACGACCAGCGATTTCAGCGCGGCTACATAGGCGGCGAGTTCGTCGAGCTTGAGGGGCAGGAGCGGATCCCGGTCCTCGAAGCCTCCACCGGCGAGGTATTGGCCGAGGTGACGGAGGCGGCCGCGAGCGACGTCGATCGCGCGGTCCGGGCCGCGCAAGGGGCGCTGCCGGCCTGGGCGGCTGAGCCAGCGGATGAGCGGGCGGCCGCGCTCCGGCGCTGGCGCCAGGTCATGGACGGGCGCGCGGAGGAATTCGCCACCTCTATCAGTAGGGAGGTGGGTACTCCGATCCGCCACTCGCGCTCCATCCAGGTAGGCAACCCCCTGGCGATCCTGGCTCACACCGCGGACGCGCTCACCTCGATGACCTTGAGCGAACACCTGGGCAACTGCCTGGTGGTCCGCGAACCGGTGGGCGTGGTGGGGGCCATCACCCCTTGGAACTACCCGCTCCAGCAGGTGGTGGCCAAGGTGGCGCCGGCGCTGGCCGCAGGGTGCACGGTGGTCCTCAAAGCCAGCGAGGTGGCACCGCTCACAGCCTTCATCCTGGCGGAGACAGCCGGAGCCTCGGGACTCCCTCCAGGTGTCTTCAACGTGCTGGTAGGGCGAGGCGAGGTCACCGGGGAAGCGTTGGTCACCCACCCCCTGGTGGACAAGCTGTCTTTCACCGGCTCTACCCGGGCGGGTCGCAGGATCGCCGAACTCGCCGGTTCTCTGGTTCGCCCGGTGACCCTTGAGCTGGGGGGCAAGTCCGCCAGTGTGGTCCTGGACGATGCGGACCTGGCCACGGCGGCCAAGTTCGCGGTGTACAACGCCTTTCTGAACTCGGGGCAGACTTGTACCGCCTTAACCCGGCTGGTGGTGCCCCGCGCCCGAATCAGGGAGGCGGAGGAGGTGGCCGCCGCCACGGCTGCCAAGTTGGTGCCCGGCGATCCGCTGGACGAGGCTACCCGGCTCGGCCCGCTGGCCTCACAGGTCCAGCTCGAGCGAGTTCGCGGCTACATTCGCCTGGGCATTGAGGAGGGAGCCCGGCTGATCTGCGGGGGAGCGGAGCCGCCAGCGGGCCGGGAGCGCGGTTACTTCGTCCAGCCCACCATCTTCAGCGAGGTGGACCCGGGCATGACGATCGCTCAGGAGGAGATCTTCGGCCCGGTTCTCTGCATCATCGGCCACGATGGGGACGACCATGCGCTGGAGATCGCCAATGGCACCCCCTATGGGCTGGCGGCTGCGGTCTGGTCGGCGGACCAGCAGCGAGCTCTGGCCGTGGCCCAACGCCTGCGGGCGGGGACGGTTGAGGTGAACGGCGGGGCATTCAGCACCGAAGCTCCCTTCGGAGGCGTCCGCCAGTCGGGGTATGGCCGGGAATTCGGCCGCTACGGGATCGAGGAGTTTTTGACCGAGAAGTCACTCCAGCTCTGATCCCGGTTCGGGCGCCAGTCCCTGGCGTGCGCCGCTCGCCACCCTGAAGGCGAGCCGGGGGGCGGCACCCAGATGGTCCCGCTCCCGGTCTCGTCAGAGCGTCTGGACCGCGGCGGCTTCCGAACAGGCGATCACGTACTCGCCGACGCCCACGATGTCGTCAACGAGGTCGCTGAAGTCGGACAGCTGTTCCGCGCCCCAGATCTTGCCGGCGGTGGCACAGGCGTGGATGTGCAGGTCGCCCTGCGCCTTCAGGTTGCGCAGCTGAGCCATGGGGAGCGGGATCTGGTGCTTGGCAATCCCCGCTTCCATCTCGGCCCGGAGTTCCGGGTGGTCGTAGGTGGGGCTCTCACTGGAGGCCACGTCCCGGCGGAAGGCTCGGGCCCCGCCCAGAAGAAGGTACAGGTCAACGCGCTGGTCCAGAGCCACCGCTCCTCCGATCACGGTGGAGGCCACCAGCAGCTTCTCCTCGCTGCCACTCGCCAGTCCGGCAACCATCTTGGCCATCTTCATCCCCCCAACACCATCAGACGAACAAGTTCACGCCGGCTTGGTCTGCCTCGGCCAGATAGCTGGCCACCCCGACGTACTCCAGACCATCCACCAGCTCATCCTCGGCGAGGCCGAGCACGTCCATGGACATCTTGCAGGCGATCATCTTCACGCCCTGCTCGCGCGCGCTGGCCATCAGATCCTCCAGGGACATGACGTTCTGCTGGCGCATCACCCGGCGCATGAGGCGCGGCCCCACCCCCAGAAAGTTCATCTGCGAGAGCCGGAGCCGGGCGGTGCCCCGGGGCATCATGGCCCCGAACATGGCCTGGAGCAGCGCCTTGTGGTGGCGCGGCGCCGAGCTCTTGCGCAGAATGTTGAGCCCCCAGAAGGTGAAGAACATAGTCACCTCATCGCCCATGGCGGCGGCGCCGGTGGCGATGATGAAGGCGGCGATGGCCCGGTCCAGGTCGCCACTGAACACGATGAGCGTCTTCTTAGAGCTGTCCATCTGACTCTCCTTCCGGGCCCTCGCAGGCTCGCAACAGGTAGTCGGAGATGTCCTCGATCGCGATCGCGTCTTCGGCTGCCTTCTCCAGATTGACGAAGCACAGGGGGCACATGGTGACCGCTCGGCCCGCCACCGCCCGCAGCTCCCCGACCCGCCGGGCCGCCTGTTCCGCCGCCCGCCTCGGGAAGAGTGATTCGGCCGGTCCCCCGCAGCACCAGGTCATGGTGCCGCTGTGGGCCGGCTCGCGCACCGTGAGCCCGGCTTGGTCCAGTAGCCGGCGGGGGGCGTCCACCACCCCCTCGTAGCGGGCAAAGATGCACGAGTCGTGGATCGCCACCTCGCCCGCCAGTTTTCGAGTGGGACCGAAGCCCCGCTCCGCCAGCACCTCCAGGTAGCTGCGCACCTTGAGGTCGTAACCGGGGATCAGCCCCGGGTAGACCGAGCGCAGCATGTTGGTGGTGTGGGGATCGATGGTGATGGCCTCCTTCACCCCGTACTGCTGGAACACGGCGTACACGGTGCGGGCATGGGCGGCCAGGATCTCGTCCACCCCCATGTCGTAGATCAGCGCCCCGGAGTAGAGGTCCTCCTCGAACAGGGAACCGAAGTCGACGCCCGCGCGGCGCAACAGCAGGGCCACGTTGTGGGGGATCCGGTCGTACACCGACCGCTCCGCAGAGCTGGGGTGGGCCATGAACCCGGCGAGGTTCAGGACCCGGTTCACCTGGCGGCCGAACCCGGTGAAGCCGGCCAGGAAGGAGTCACCCAGCCGCTCCTCGGCGGCAACCAGCTGCTCGATGTAGGGGATCAGCTGGTACATCTGACCGGTGTAGAGGACCGTGTCCCCGCCCCGACGCAGGTGCAGCCCCTCCGTCCAGCGGATGGCATTGGCGGCGGGGATGGGAAGTACCGACTTGCGCAGCCGCAGGTTGTCGGCCAGGATCGCGATGGTGTCGGAGGTGGCCAGTGGCATCCCTCACCTCCCCTCTAGATGGAAGACATTGCGGTCGAAGTAGTGCCGGAGCGCCCGCACGTTCTCAGTGATGTGGACCCCGGCCGGGCAGCTCACCTCACAGAGCTTGCAGAGCAGGCAGGAGAACACTTCCTCCTGGTGCTGGAGCACCTCCTCCTCCATCCCCAGGACCACGTAGGCGAACACCTCACGGGGAAGATGGCGCAGCCCGAGGGGGCAGATGGCAGTGCAGATGCCGCAGTTCATGCAGGCCGAGGGGTTGAAAGATGGGTCCATCCCCACCCTCTCCGCCAGGTCAGGCTGGAGTGCGGCGGTCATGGCGTAAGCCGCTCCAGCGCCCGGTAGTGGAAGAGCCCTTCATCGTCGGCCTCGGAACTCTCGGCGAGGTAGCCGTACTTGCGCATCCCCATCACCCAGTACATGACCTCGTGGGTGGGGCAGCCGATCAGGCCGGCGATCTCGGGCACGGTGCGTGGCCCATCAGCCACGGCCTTCAGGATCTCACGTCGCCGAAGCGGCTCCTCCCGGATCACCTCGCGCAGGTCGCGGCTCTCAACGACCATCTCAGGCGACCCCCGCGGCCAAGCTCTCGATCATCGCCTCGACCTCCCTGCCGGTGTATCCCAGGACGTTGATGGCGTGCTCCGGGCAGAGCGGGGCACAGCCGCCGCAGCCCTTGCAGGTCGCGGGGTCGATGACCGCCACCTGGCGGCCCCCACCCAGCTCCTGCTGCCCGATGGCGCCGTACGGGCAGGCCTCGGTGCAGGCCCCACAGAAGGTGCAGAGGTCCGGGTCCACGGTTGCCACCTGCGGATCCAGCTCGGCCCTCCCCTGCTTCAGCATGGCGGCGCTCCAGGAGACCGCCGCCAGCCCGGAGGCCACGCTCTCCCCCGCCGTCTTGGGGAACTGGCATGCGCCGCAGATGGCCACCCCGTCCACCACCGTCTCCACCGGTCGGAGCTTGGGATGGATCTCGTTGAAGAACCCGTCTCTGCCCACGGGCAGCTTGAGCCTTTGGATCAGCTCCTGGTTCGAGCGGGGCACCATCCCGGTCACCAGGACCACCAGGTCCACGTCCAGGGTGACCTCCTCCTGGCTGGTGAGCTGGTCATGGACCCTTACCTCCAGCTGACCATCCCCACGGCGCTGGACCTCAGGCGGGGTGTCGGGCGCGAACTTCAGGTAGGCGGATCCCTTCTCCCGGGAATCGTTGTAGAGGAGCTCGTAGCGTCCGTAGGTGCGCATGTCCCGGTAGAGGTGGTACTGGTGGGCCTTGGGGGACTTGGCCCGGAGCTCCAGGTCGGTGTGCACCGCCGAGGTGCAGCAGAAGCGGGAGCAGTACTGGTGCGGCCCGCCCTCTCCCTGGCGGCTCCCGACGCAGTAGATGTAGGCGACAGAGCGGACCGGGCGGTCCCCGTAGACCAGCGGACCCTCGCTGGCGTCCACCAGCTTCTTGAACTCCGGGAGGGTCAGGACACCGGGGATGCCGTACCCGTACTCCCCCTCCTCCGGGAGATAGCTGTCGAACCCCGTGGCGACGATGATCGAGCCCACCTCGAAGCGGCGGGTCATGTTGGAGTCGCCGCGGGTCCGGATGTCCACCTCGTAATTCCCGAAGGTGCCGCCCTTGCGAACCAGCTCAGCGTTGGTAAAGAGCGCGATCCCCTCCCGGCGCCGGACCTCACCCAGGAGCTCCGAGATCAACTCCTGCCCCTGGCGGTCATGCGGATACATGGTCCCCAGCTCTCGCACGTGGCCCCCCACCTCCGCCTCGCGCTCGATGAGGATCACCCCAAGGCCGATGTCCGCCAGACCGATCGCGGCGCGCAGCCCCGCGATCCCGGCGCCGATGACCAGCGCCCGAGGAACGGTCTCCACCACGGTCGGGTCGAGCGGCTCGAGCAGACGGGTTCGGGCGATCCCGGCTCGAACCAGCCGAATCGCCTTCTCGGTGGCTCCCAGGCGGTCGTCGGTGTGGGCCCAGGAGTCCTGCTCCCGCAGGTTCACCTGCGTGTAGCGGTAGGGGTTGAGGCCAGCGCGCCGGGCCACTCCGCGAAAGGTGAAGGTGTGGAGCTTGGGGGAGCAGGAGGCGACCACCAGGCCGTCCAGGTCGTCGAGCTTGATGTCGTCGACAATCTCCTCCTGGGTGGCGTCGGAGCAGGTGAACATCGCGGTTCGGGCCACCACCACGTCGGGGTCTTCGGCCACGGCCTGGCGAACCCGCTCGACGTCCACGTAGTCGGAGATGTTGCCGCCGCACTGGCAGACGTAGACGCCGATCTTGCGCTCGCTCATGACCTCACCCTCAGGGCCTCCACGTGGGCCGCGGCCTGGGCCACGGCCGCCCCGGCGTGGAGGATCGACTCGGGGATGTCCTTGGCCCCGGAAGCCGCGCCGGCGACGAACACACCCTCGATGCTGGTCTGCCCGGGGTTGAGGTCCTCGTCCACCTCCTCCACGTAGTAGTAGGGGTCGTGCTGGAGCTCGCCGGCACCGAACAGCTGGCGGGTGTCCAGGTTGGGCTGCACACCCACAGCCAGGACCACCAGGTCGAACTCGGCCTCCCGGATCTCGCCACCGTGCTCTATGTCCTCGTAGCGAAGGACGAGGTCGCCGTTGTCCAGCTCTCGGATCTCGGCGATCCGGCCCTTGATGAAGGTGGTTCCCATCGCCTCGGCCTGGACGTAGAACTCGTCATACCCCTTGCCGGCGGTGCGCACGTCGATGGTGAAGACGGTGACGTCAGCCAGGGGCAGGGCGCCCATGATGAGCTGGTTCTGCTTGATCGAGTACATGCAGCAGATCCGGGAGCAGAGCGGGTTGCCCACGGTCTGGTCCCGCGACCCGGTGCACATCACGTAGGCGATCCGCTCGGGGACCTTTCCATCCCCCGGCCTGAGCACGGTGTTGAAGGGCCGGGTCGGAGCCAGCAGCCGGTCCATCTGCATCCCGGTGATGACATTCTTGAAGCGACCGAACCCGTACTGGGGCTTGAGGTCCGCCGGGAACAGCTTGAAGCCGGTGGATACCACCACCGCCGCCACCTCGGTCTCCACCTTCTCCGGTCGCATGTCCAGATGGATGGCGTCCGCGGGGCACACGTTCACGCACTCGTGGCACTCGGAGCACACCCCGCAGTCCAGGCAGCGTCCGGCGCTGTAGTGCACCTCGGCCTCACTCAGGGGAGCCTCGATCTCGTGGAAGTCGCGGGGATCCAGGACCAGCTCCTTGCCCGACCCCAAGGCATCCTTCCGGCTGTGTGTCTTCTGCCGCCGCAGCACATCCTGGGCCTCGACCCGGGGCAGAAGCAGATTGAACTCCTCCGGGTCAAACGCCTGGGAGTTGAGGAAGTGGTCGATCATGTGGGCGGCCCGGCGGCCCTGGCCGACCGCGGTCGTGATCATGGTGGCGCCGTCAACCACGTCCCCGCAGGCGAAGATCTTGGGGACCCGAGACTGCAGCGTGCCCGGATCAACCGCCAGAGTCCCGTTTCCCCGCCGGTCGAGCAGGGGGGCGAAGGATTCGGTGTCGGGCCCCATCCCGATCGCTACCACCACTAGGTCGCAGGCGATGCTCTGGCGCGCGCTCTCGTCATAAGTGGGATGGAAGCGGCCCAGGGCGTCGAATACCGCGGTGCAGCGCTTTAACTCGATTCCCTCCACCCGGTCTTGGCCTTGGACCCTGGCGATGCCCCAGCCATCCTCCAGCTGGACCCCCTCGGCCAGAGCCTCGTCAACCTCCCAGTCGAAGGCCGGCATCTCCGAACGGCCCTCCAGGCACACCTCGGTCACGGCGAGGGCCCCCAGCCGGCGGGCCGAGCGGGCCGCGTCGATGGCGACGTTGCCACCGCCCACGACCACCACCCGCTTACCACTCACGTCCATGCCCCGGCCCAGCTTGCTGGTCTCGAGGAAGTCCAGGGAGGGCACCACCTGGGGAAGCTCCTCGCCCTCCACCCCGAGGCGCCCAGACCGCGGTGTCCCGGTCGCCACCAGCACAGCGTCAAAGCCCCGATCGGAAAGCTCACCCAGATCGGTCACCCGGTGATTGAGCTCGATCTCAACCCCGATCGCGGTGACGTTGCCCACGTCCTCCGCTACCACCTCGCTCGGTAGCCGGTAGTTCGGGATGGTGAGGCCGAGGGCCCCTCCAGCCACCGGCCCCGCCTCGTAGATCTTCACCTCGTGTCCCAGCAGGCGCAGCTGCCAGGCCGCGGTGAGGCCGGCCGGTCCGGAGCCCACGATCGCCACCCGCTTCCCGGTCGTCGACCCGGGCTCGACTCCCAGGGGGAGCTCGGACTGGTAGTGGGTGTCGGCGACGAAGCGCTTGATCCGGCGGATCGGCACGGGTCCCTCAAGCGATCCGCGCGAGCAGCCGTCCTCACAGGGCGCGAAGCAGGCCCGCCCGAGGCTACCCACCAGGGGAGTGCTCTCCAGGACCAGGTTGAACGCCTTCTCGTACTCGCCACTCCGCGCCAGGGAGACGTACCCATGGGCCTTGATGCCGGCCGGGCAATCGAAGGTGCAGGGCGACGTGCCCGGCCTTTCGATGACCGCCTTCTTGGGCACGGCCTGGGGGAAGGGGATGTACGCGGCCCGCCTGGACACCAGGTCGGCGTTGAACTGGTCGGGTACGGCCACCGTGCAGGCCTGCTCACATAGCTGGCAGCCGGTGCAGGCGGCCTCGTCGACGAACCGTGGGTTCTGGCGGATCGACACCGAGAAAGTGCCGTCTTGGCGGCGCTGGATCCTCTCCACCTCCGCGTAGGTGCGGACGGTGATGTTGGGATGGTGGATGGTCGCCGCCATCTTGGGCGTGGAGATGCAGCTGGCGCAGTCCAGGGTGGGGAACACCTTGCTGAGGAGGATCATCTTCCCCCCCACCGAGGCCTCCTTCTCGACCACCAGGACCCGATAGCCCATGTCCCCGAGCTTGAGGGCGGACTCCATCCCCCCGATTCCGCTTCCAATCACCAGGACGTCGTAGTCCATGGCTATGCCACCCCGACCGGGCCTAGCTCCAGCAGCTGGGCTTCGAACTCGTGCATGTACTTCACGAAGGGCTCGGCGCAGACCGAGCAGATGGCCGCCATCTTGAGGCGCTCCGGGGCGTACCCCTTCTCCGCCATCATCGCCTGCGCCCTCTCGAAAACCTTGGCCGACCGCTCCGAGCAGTCGGTGAGGTAGCTGCACTCCTCGCCGTCGGAGGCGATGAAGACCCCATCGAACCCCTGGTCGAAGGCGTGGGCGATCCACTCCGGGGCGATCCCGCTGCTGCAGGGAACCGCGATCGTCATGGCCCGGGGGGAGTAGTGCAGATGCGAGCTGCCCGCCAGGTCGATCCCCGGATCCGAGATGTTATTGGTGGAGAACACCAGGATCTTGGGGCTGAAGGTGGTTCCCGCCGTGGGCGCCGGCGGCGCCATGGTGGTTGCCATGGCCGGTTACTTCATCCTCCTCACGAAGCACTTGAAGTAGCCCTGCTCGTCCACTACCCCAAGGAACTCGTGTCCCATCTTGGCCGCCCAGGCCGGAAGGTCCTTCTTGGTTCCGGAGTCGGTGGAGAGCACCGCCATCACATCGCCGACCTTGACCTCGACTATTCCCTTCTTGGCCGCCAGGATGGGACCGGGGCAGGAGGTTCCCCGGGCATCGACCGTCTTCTGGGCCTCCAACGCCGTCAGCTGCTCGACTGCCATCATGGGTCACCTCCTCGGCGCTTCGGCGCCGGTCTCTTGATCGGGTGATCCCAGCGTAGGTTCGGCCTCAGCACGCACTACAGCAGGGAATCACCCAGTACCCCCCGGGGTTCACGCCCGCCCGCCCTCAGGTGGAGGAGGGCAGCGCCGGAGAGGGAGCGGGCGCTACAGTCTTGGCGTGGACACTGAACCCAGCTTCATGGCCGCACATCTCCTGGATTGCCTCGGGACGGCCATGACTGCCGGCCCCAGCGAGGAACTCGCCCCCTACCGGGCAGGTGCCGCAAAGCTCGGCTCCGACGAGCGGGCTGAGTGGCACCGCGCCTTCGTGTGCGCCCGCTGGGCGGTTGAGGTCGCCTCGCAACCGGAGCACGGCCACCTGGCCCACATCCTGTCCACCTCGCGCGAGGCTGTCCGACTATTCGGCGACGCCGTGGCCACGGAGGCCGGGCGCCTTGTACCTGAGGCGGGCTGGCGTGTGTCCGCCCCGTTCGCTGCGGAGATCGCCTGGGTGGATGAGGCGTGCCGGCTGGCCGGCGAGGTGGCTCGCGAGCGTGGCTGGGGGGCCGTCCCGTGGCGCCGCCTGCTGGAGTCAGTCCTGGCGGTGCCGGACCCGGGGCCCCAGCCCGCCTGACGGTCGGGCTGGGGAACCCGGCCGGTCAGACGTCCTTGGCACCCCCCTCAGCGAGCCGGGCTTGGGCGGCAGCCAGCCGGGCCCCGGGGACCCGGAAAGGAGAGCTGGAGACGTAGTCCAGGCCGAGGCGCTCGCAGATAGCGATCGACTGGGCGTCGCCCCCGTGCTCTCCGCAGATCCCCACCTCCAGGTCCGGTTTCGTCCCCCTCCCCTCCTGGACCGCCAGCCCCATGAGGCGGCCGACGCCGTCCGGGTCCAGGTGCTCGAAGGGATTGGCGGGCAGGATGCCGTCCTCGACGTAGCGGCGCAGGAACTTGCCCTCGGCGTCGTCCCGCGACACCCCAAAGGTCATCTGGGTCAGGTCGTTGGTGCCGAAGGAGAAGAACTGGGCGTGCTCGGCGATGGCCCCTGCGGTCAGGGCCGCACGCGGGACCTCGATCATGGTCCCGATCTTGGTCTCGAAGCGCACCCCCTGCTCCTTGGCCACCTGCTTCAGGGTGGCCTCGATCACCAAGCGGGAGCGCCGGAGCTCCTCGGCGTGCCCCACGAGCGGCACCATGATCTCGGGGATGGCGCGGACGCGCCGCTGGCGCAGCTGCGATGCCGCCTCGGCGATGGCCCGCACCTGCATCTCGATGATCTCAGGGAAAAGCAGGCCGAGCCGGCATCCTCGGAGTCCCAGCATGGGGTTCTGCTCCCGCAGCTCCTCGACCGCAGCCAGAAGTCGCTCCGCCCGCTGCAGCTTCTTTCCGCTCTTCTTCAGTGCCCTGAGCCGGGTCACCTCCTCGAGCAGCTCGTCGTGGCTGGGCAGGAACTCGTGGAGGGGCGGGTCGATGAGCCGGATGATCACCGGGAGCCCCTGCATGGCCTCCAGGATTCCGAGGAAGTCCTCCCGCTGGAAGGGCAGGAGCTGGTCCAGCGCCTCCCTGCGAGCGGTCGAGTCCTGGGCCAGGATCATCGCCTGCACATGGGGAAGCCGCTCCTGCTGCATGAACATGTGCTCAGTCCGGCAGAGCCCGATCCCCTGGGCCCCGAATTCCCGGGCCCGGCGGGCATCCTCAGGGGTGTCGGCGTTGGCATAGACCTTGAGGCGCCGCACCTGGTCGGCCATCTTGAGAAGCTTCTCGAGGTCTCCGGACACCCCGGCCTCGACCATGGGGACCGAACCCTGGATCACCCGACCGGTGGTCCCGTCGATGGTGATGAGGTCTCCTTCCTTAATCGTCACCCCGTCAGCGACAAAGCGCCGCTTCTCGAGGTCCACCCGGATCCCGTCGCAGCCGGCCACGCAGGGCTTCCCCATCCCCCTGGCCACCACCGCGGCGTGCGAGGTCCGGCCACCCCGCGAGGTGAGCACACCCTCGGCGGCGATCATCCCGTGCACGTCATCAGGGTTGGTCTCGATGCGCACCAGGATGGACCGCTGCCCCTTCTTGGCCATCTCCTCGGCCCGGTCGGCGTCGAAGACCGCCGCCCCGGTGGCCGCTCCGGGGGAGGCGGCCAGGCCCTGGGCCAGCACCTTGACATCCGCCCTCGGGTCGATCGCTCGATGGAGGAGGTGGTCCACCTGCTCCGGCTCCACCCGGGACAGGGCCTCCTCGCGGGTGATCAACCCCTCGTCCACCATGTCCACGGCGATCTTGACCGCAGCGGCCGCGGTGCGCTTACCGGTGCGCGTCTGCAGCATGTAGAGCTTGCCCCGCTCGATAGTGAACTCCATGTCCTGCACGTCCCGGTAGTGCCGCTCCAGCTTCTCGGCGATCTCCTGAAACTGCCGGTACACCTCCGGCAGGCTGCTCTCCAGGGTGGCGATCGGCTGGGGGGTGCGGATCCCGGCCACCACGTCCTCGCCCTGGGCGTTGAGCAGGTACTCGCCGTAGAGCCGGCGCTCCCCGGTGGAGGGGTCGCGGGTGAAGGCCACCCCGGTGCCGGAGTCCTGGCCCATGTTCCCGAAGACCATGGCCTGCACGTTGACGGCGGTCCCCAGGGTGTGGGGGATGTGGTTGTACTCGCGATAGGCGATGGCCCGCTTGCCGTTCCAGGAGGAGAAGACCGCGGCTATCGCCCCGGTCAGCTGCTCCCAGGGCTCCTCCGGGAAGGGTTTGCCGGTCCGGCGCTCGATGATGCCACGGTAGGTGGCCGCCAGCTTCTCCAGGGACTCGGGGTCGAGCTCGGCGTCCGTCTTCACGCCCTGGCGACCCTTGGCCGCCTCCAGCTCCTCGTCGAAGAGCTCACCCTCGATGCCGAGCACGATCCGCCCATACATCTGGACGAACCTCCGGTAGGCATCCCGGGCGAAGCGCAGGTCCCCGGTGGCCTGGGCCAGCCCCTCCAGGGTCATCTCGTTGAGGCCGAGGTTGAGGACCGTGTCCATCATGCCCGGCATCGAGAAGGCGGCACCGGAGCGCACCGAGACCAGGAGTGGGTCCTTGGGGTCACCGAAGCGCCGGCCGGCGGTCGACTCCAGCCTCTGAAGGTGAGTCCGGACCTCCTCCATCATCCCTTCCGGGAAGGTCCCCTTCTCCAAATACGCCAGACAAGCCTCGGTGGTGATGGTGAACCCCGGAGGGACGGGCAGCCCCGCCCGGGTCATCTCGGCCACTCCCGCACCCTTTCCCCCGAGCAGGCCCCGCATCTCCGCGTTGCCCTCCTCGAAGTCGTACACGAACTTGCGGGCGGCGGCGGCCTTGGCCCGCGGACGGGTCCTGGCAACGGTTTGTGACATGGATGCTGGCCTCCTTTCCCCTTGAATCCTCCCTCCCGTGAGTTTAGACCGGCCAACTGCCCGGACTCCGCGCCGAACGATAAGATCGCCCGGGGTTGAGTTGAACAAAAGCGAGGAAGGCTAGACCGGATGGCGATGCGCATGGGAGGGGGGCCCCGCCGCCTGATGGCTGGATACCAGCAGGAGCGCCCTCCGGGGAAGATCCAGCGCAGCACCCTCCTCAGGGTGCTCCGCCTCTTCCGCCCCTACCGGTGGAAGGTCACCGGGGTGCTTCTGATCCTGGTGGTGGTGGCCGGCCTGGGGATCGTCAACCCGGTGATGCTGAAGCTGATCATCGACGACGCCATCTTGAAGCGCAACGTCCATCTGCTCCTCATCTTCGTAGGGGTGATGGTGATAACCCCGGTGGTGAGCACCGGGCTCGGGGTCTGGCAGACCTACCTCAACGCCGTGGTCGGCCAGCGGATGATGCAGGACCTCAGGGTCGCCCTCTACAGCCACCTCCAGAGCCTGCCGCTCAGGTTCTTCACCGCCACCCGTACCGGGGAGATCCAGTCGCGGCTCACCAACGACGTCGGCGGGGTGGACTCGGTGATCACCAACACCGCCACCAGCATCGTCTCCAACCTGACCAGGGCGGCAGCCACCCTGACCGGCATGGCGGTTCTCAGCTGGCAGCTGACCCTCCTTTCGGTGGTTCTGATGCCCGTCTTCCTGCTGGTGACGGCCCGGGTGGGTGAGGTGCGCAGGAAGGTCAGCGCGGACACCCAGTCCACCCTGGCCGACCTATCGGCGATCGCCGAGGAGACGCTCTCGGTGAGTGGGATCCTTCTCAGCAAGGTCTTCGGCCGGGAGAAGGTCACCCAACAGAGGTACGTCACCGAGACCGGCCGGCTCACCGATCTCATGATCCGCCAGCAGATGGTGGGGAGGTGGTTCTTCGGATTCATCTCCACCTTCTTCTCCATCCTGCCCGCCCTCGTTTACCTGGTGGCTGGGGTCTTCCTCGGCGCCGGCCGGACCGGGGGGGCGTCGGTGGGCACGCTGGTGGCCTTCACCACCTTCCAATCGCAGCTCTTCTTCCCGGTCGGGCAGCTGCTCAACATCCAGGTCGAGCTGCAGGGCGCTCTGGCCCTCTTCGAGCGCATCTTCCAGTACCTGGACGAGAAGGTGGAGATCCAGGACCGGGAGGGAGCGCTGGCCATCCCGGCGGCCTCGATCCGAGGAGAGCTGGCCTTCGAGGGCGCCACCTTCCAGTACGAGCCGGACTCTCCGCCCGCGGTGCGGGACGTCTCCTTCCACGCCAGCCCGGGCCAGCTGATCGCCTTGGTCGGACACAGCGGAGCCGGCAAGAGCACTCTCACCTACCTGGCAGCCCGCCTCTACGACGTGGACGAAGGCCGGGTAACCCTGGACGGCCACGATCTTCGGGACCTGACCCAGGAGACTCTCCGGGATGCCATCGCCGTCGTGACCCAGGAGACGTTCCTCTTCCACGGCACCATCCGGGAGAACCTTCTGGTCGGCAAGGCCGACGCCGGCCAGGAGGAGCTGGAGCAGGCCGCCCGGGCGGCCTCCATCCACGATCGGATCATGGAGCTCCCCGACGGGTACGACACCATGACCGGGGAGCGGGGCTACCGCCTCAGCGGTGGGGAGAAGCAGAGGGTGGCGCTGGCCCGGGCCATCCTCAAGAACCCCAGGGTGCTGGTCCTGGACGAGGCCACCAGCGCCCTGGACACCCACAGCGAGCGGGCCATCCAGTCAGCGCTGGAGAAGCTGATGGGGGGACGGACGACCATCGCCATCGCCCACCGCCTCTCCACCATCCTGGCCGCGGACCAGATCCTGGTCCTGGACCACGGTGAGATAGTGGAGCGGGGCACGCACACTGAGCTCCTCGCCCAGGAGGGGGTCTACTCCCGCCTCTACTTCGAACAGTTCGCCAACTCAGACCTGGAGCGGGTGGGATGAGCCGAGCCTCGGCTCTCGTCTCTTGCTGATCGCCACCTGGAACGTCAACTCCATCCAGGCCCGGCTGCCGCTTGTGCTCGAATGGCTGGAGCGGCGCCGGCCCGACGTGCTCCTGGTCCAGGAGACCAAGTGCCCTCCGGGAGCCTTTCCTCGGGCCGAGGTGGAGGCCGCCGGTTACCAGGTTGCGGATCACGGCGAGGGGAGGTGGAACGGAGTTGCGGTGCTGTCGCGGGTCGGCCTGGACCAGGTCGCCACCGGGCTCGACCTGGCGGACCCCGACGGCCGGGTCGAGGCCCGCTATGTTGCCGCCGACTGTGGCCCCCTGCGCGTCGCCAGTGTCTACGTTCCCAACGGCCGGGAGCTCGGACACCCTTACTTCACCTACAAGCTCGCCTTCCTGGAGCAACTGAGGGAGCGGGTGGCCAGGGAGCTGACCGGAGGGAGGCCGTTCATCCTCGGCGGGGACTTCAACATCGCCCCCAAGGACAGCGACGTCTTCGACCCGGCGGCCTTCGTGGGGCAGACCCACGTGAGCCCGGAGGAGCGCGACGCCTTGACCGAGGTGCTTGTAGCGGGGGTCGTCGACCTCGCTGCCCTTCCGGGTCAGACCCCCTCATACACCTACTGGGACTACCGCCAGGGATTCTTCCGCCGCGGGCTGGGGATGCGGATCGATCTGCTGCTCGGGACGAGGGATCTTGCCGGGGCAACGACCCTGGTTGAGGTCGATCGCTCCGCCCGGGAAGCTTCCCGCCCCAGCGACCACGCCCCGCTGATGGCCAGCCTGGCTGGGCCCTAAGCGTCAGCCCCAGACCCCAATCAGACGCCCGCGTAGCCTCGGGCAACCAGCAGCTCGGCGTTGAGCAGCGCAGCTCCAGCCGCTCCCCGCACCAGGTTGTGGGTGAGCACGGTGAACTTGAAGTCGAGAACCGGGCACTCTCTTACTCTCCCGACAGCCACCGTCATCCCGCCTCCAGCCCCTCGGTCGAGCCGGGGCTGCGGACGGTCGGGCCGGCAGTGGAGCTGGACCGGGAATGGTGGAGAGCTGGGGAGAGCGGCAACCTCCGGGGCAGCTCGAAAGAAGGCAAGAGCGTCTGCCACCTCCTGGACGGTCGCCGCTGACCGCAACTTCACGCTGACCGCCGCCAGGTGACCATCCAGGACGGCCACCCGATGGCAGGCCGCGCTCACCGCCAGGTCGGCGGGCAAAAAGCTGCCCTCCCATCGCCCGAGGATCTTGCCCGGCTCGGCCTCTAACTTCTCCTCCTCCCCAGGGATGTGGGGCAAAACGTTATCGGCAATCATTCCGGCGCTCAGCCCGTCCAAGCCTGCGCCCGAGATCGCCTGCATGGTTGTCACCTGGACCTGGCTCACGCCGAACCGGTCCCAGAGCGGCTTGAGGGCCAGCACCAGCCCTATGGTCGAGCAGTTGGGATTGGCGACGATGAAGCCACCACCGCCGCTTTGGACACCCTGGAGCACGTCGAGGTGGGAGGCGTTGACCTCGGGAATCACAAGGGGCACTTCCGGATCCATCCGGTGAGAGCTGCTGTTCGTCACCACCGCATATCCCTGGCGGGCGAGATGGGCTTCGGCTCCCGCCGCCACCGCCGCGTCAAGTGCCGAGAGCAGCAGCCGCGACCTAGGGAGCTCGGCCAGCGGCTGGACCCGGAGTTGGCGCGCCACCTCCGGCGGCGAGCCCGGCAGCCTCCAGTCGACCGTTTCCCCGTACAGCCGGCCCGCGGACCGGTCCGATGCCGCCAGCTCGGCGAGTTCGAACCAGGGGTGACCGTCAAGCATGGCCACCATGTGCTGCCCCACCGTTCCAGTGGCTCCCAGGATGGCGACGGGAATCTTCTGACTCATGGCCCGGAGTCTGGCAGTCAACGACCGGCCACGTCCAGCGCCACCTGCGCCGACCCCTACTCAGCCGCTATGGTTGCCATGTGGCCAGCGCGCGTTTCGCCCAAGGCGGTCTTTCCCGTGCTCACCGGAGTTCGACGGGACATGGGCTGATGGCCGCCCTGGTCATGGCACGAATGCGCGAGCGTGCCGCGGGGGACACGCTGACCCTCAACTAGCGCCCAGCGCTAGCTCCCCCGCCCCGCATCCCGGCGCCGGTGCGCCTGCCCTCCATTGGGAGGGCTTGATGCAACCCACTGATCCAGGAGATCTGCGATGTCCCAACTTTTCCGTCTTCGCTGCCCCAGCTGTGAGCGAGAGTTCACTCGCGAAGCAGTGACCCTCTGCCCGGACTGCTTCTTCCCCACCGAGGTCGCCTACGACTACGGGGCCATCAGGGAGCGCCTGAGTCAAGAGGCCGTGGAGCACCGACCTCGCGACATCTGGCGCTATGGCGAGCTGCTTCCCATCCCGGACTCCGCACCCCGGCTGGCGGGGGTGGGCTGGACCCCGCTGATCGAGGCCCCCCGTCTCGGACGGCGTTTGGGATCGGGATCCCTGTTCATAAAGGACGACGCCGCCTGCTTCCCCACCCTGTCCTTCAAGGACCGGGTGGTTGCGGTGGCTCTGGCCGCAGCCCGGGAGCTCGGATACCAGGTGGTCGGCTGCGCCTCTACCGGCAATCTGGCCAACGCCGTGGCGGCCCACGCTGCCCGCGCCGGTCTGGAGGCGTGGGTGCTGGTTCCCGCTGACCTGGAGCCCGCCAAGCTCCTGGGCACCGCCGTGTACGGCGCCAACTTGGTGCGCGTGACGGCTGCCTACGATCAGGTCAACCGCCTCTGCGCGGAGATCGCTGAGCGCCACCGCTGGGGATTCGTCAACGTCAATCTCCGACCCTTCTACGCGGAGGGCTCTAAGACGGTCGCCTTCGAGATCGCCGAGCAGCTGGGGTGGCGGCTGCCCGACAACGTGGTGGTGCCGATGGCGGGAGGCGCCCAGCTTACCCGGATCGCCAATGGATTCCAGGAGCTGGTGACGCTCGGGATGGTGCCAGCCCATCCGGTCCGGCTGTTCGGTGCCCAAGCTAAGGGGTGCTCCCCGATTGCGACCGCCCACCAGTTGGGGCGCGAGAGCTTTGTTCCGGTGGTGCCCAGCACCATTTGCAAGTCCCTGGCCATCGGGAACCCCGCGGACGGGCACGCCGCCCTTCGGGCGATCGCCCGGTCCGGCGGAGGCGCCGGTTCGGCCACCGACATGGAGATCGTCGGCGGCATCCGTCTGCTGGCGGAGTCGGAGGGCATCCTGGGAGAGACGGCGGCGGGTGTCACCGTGGCGGTGGCCGGACAGCTTCTCGAAGCCGGGGCAATCGCACCCGGCGAAACCACCGTCGTGTGCATCACCGGCAACGGGCTGAAGACACTCGACTGCCTCAACCGCGAGATCGATCTTGGGGCTCCCCTGGCCCCCAGCCTGGATGCCTTTGAGGTCCATTGGGGCCGACTTGCGGGAGCCGCATAGCCCATGGTTCTCCCTTGCCGTGCGGTGATGAAGTTCGGCGGCACCTCGGTCCTCGGCCCCCGGGGCACGGACCGGGTGGCGTCGGTCCTGGCCGACAGCCCGGCGGGGGTGGTCGCCGTGGTGTCGGCTATGGCGGGCACGACTGACGTCCTGCTCCAGGGGGTTGAGGCCGCGGCAGCCGGAAGGCCCGGGTTGGAAGACGCCGCTGCGGCGACCCGGCGTGCCCACCTGGCCGCCGCCCGGCACCTGCTCACCGGTCGGGAGCTGGAGGGCTTCGTGGCCCATCTGGAGCAGGTGACCGCCAACTATCGGGCCCGCGGTGCCCAGCTGGCCGGGTCCCCCCGCGAGGCCAACCGCCACCTGGAGGCTGCCGCCAGCGCCGGGGAGCTGCTCTCAGCGCATCTGGTGGCAGCTGTCCTACGGCAGCGGGGAGTGGCGGCCATCCCCGTGGACTCCGCCCAGCTGCTGCTCACGGACGGCCACCCCATGGCGGCCACTCCCCTCATCTCCGAGACGCGCGAGCGCGTCCGGGGACGGCTACTACCCCTGCTCCAAGGCGGAACTCTTCCAGTGGTCACGGGTTTCCGCGCCGGGACGGCCGGGGGCGAGGTTACGACCCTCGGCCGGGGCGGGTCGGACCACAGCGCCACCCTTCTTGCCCAGGCCCTGCCGGCAGCGGAGGTGTGGATCTGGACGGACGTCGACGGCATCCTCACCGCTGACCCCCGCCTGGTCCCGCAGGCCCGGCTCCTCCCCGAGGTCTCGTACGCCGAGGCTCTGGAGCTGTCCTACTTCGGTGCCAAGGTGCTGCACCGGAGCGCGGTGCTGCCCGCGGCCGCTTCCGGGATCCCGATCCGCATCAAGAACACCATGCGACCAGAGGGACAGGGCACGTTGATCGAGGGCAGGTCACCGGGCCTCGGCCGGGTGAGGGCGGTGACCCAGGTGGAGAAGGCGGGCCTGCTGACCCTCACAGCGAGCCCCGGGGACGGGCTGAACCGTCTGGCCGGTGAGGTGTTCGGCCGCTTCGCCGACGCCAGGATCACCACCTTGTTGGTCACCCAGTCGTCCGCCGAGGACACGATCTGCGTGGCCGTACCCGCAGTGGAGGTGCCCACTGCCCGGAGGGTCCTCCGGCAAACCAGCTACCTCGGGAACCTGGACGTCCAGGACCAGGTCTCCGTGGTGGTGATGGTCGGGGAGGCGATGCGCGGCACCGCCGGGATCGCGGGGAAGATGTTCGGAGCCCTGGGGAAGGAGGGGATCAACGTGATTGCCATCTCCCAGGGGTCATCGGAGCTGGCCGTGGCCGCGGTGGTGCAGCGCCAGGAGGTCGGGGACGCGGTGCGCGCCCTGCACCAGGTGTTCGAGCTGGGCTCCCCAGGGCCGGGTGGTCCGCCTCAGGTCCTGAGGTAGGAGGCGCCGTTCACGTCCAAGATCGCCCCGCTGGAGAACCGAGCTTCGGGGGAGGCCAGGTAGAAGATGGCGGCCGCCACCTCCTCAGGGGTGGCCACCCGGCCGAAGGGGCTCTGGCGCTGGATCTCCTCACCTCGGGGACGCTTCAGCTCCTGGTTGTACATGTCGGTGGCGACCCAACCGGGCGCCACGGTGGCGATGCTGATCCCGTGGGGAGCCAGGGCCACCGCCAGCGATTGACCAAGGGCGTTGAGGCCCGCCTTGCTGGCGCCGTACCCGGGCTGACCGGGCTCGCCCCGGAAGGCGCCCCGAGAGGAGACGTTGACGATCGCCCCTCCCCTTCCCATCATCTTCCGCGCCGCGAAGTACATGAGGTAGGCGGGGGCCAGCAGGTTCACCGCCAGCGTTCTCTCCAGCGCCTGGCGCCAGGGATCGAAGTCCATCTCCAGGAGGTCATGAGGAAGGCTGACCCCCGCGTTGTTGACCAGGACGTCGAGCCCTCCGAGAAGGGCGTCGGCCTCCTCGACCGCCCGCTCCGCCACCTGCGGATCGGAGAGGTCACCGGAGACCACGCCATGCCCCGCCCCGACGAGTTCGCCGAGTAGCTCTTCGGCTAGGTGGGGCGAGTCGCGGTGGTGGACGGCCACTCGATCACCCGCCGCCGCGAACGCGAGGGCGGCGGCTCTGCCGATGCCGCGGGAAGCCCCCGTGACCAGAACCGCGCGCCCCGGGCGCACCGGATGATCAGGCTTCGGCAAGTACAGGCCTCACCCGACCGAGTTTACCGGAGTGGCGGTCCCCCCAGGCCTGGGTCAGCTGCGCCCCGCCCGGGCTCTGGCCTCCGCCGCGGAGCGCTCCCATCGCTCCTCCACATTGCCGTACCGCCAGATGAGCAGCGCGGCGGCCCAGGTGAGGATGAAGAGGCCCACGATCACGAATCCGGCCGTGTTGATCGAGAAGCCTGCGGCAAAGTTCCAGACCCCGCCGTGGAGGTGGAGCTCAGACTGCAGCACCTGGATGAGCTCGATGGTGCCGATGATGAGCGCCACCACCACCGAGATCCCGGTGATGGCTATGTTGTAGTAGACCTTGCGCAGCGGCCTTGAGAAGGCCCAGCCGTAAGCGTAGTTCATGAAGGCCCCGTCGAAGGAGTCCATCATCGACATCCCCGCCGCAAAAAGAAGTGGGAGGGAGATGATGGCGTAGAGGGGAAGTCCAGCCGAGGTCGCGGTACCCGCCAGCACCAATAGGGCGACCTCGGTGGCAGTGTCAAACCCCAGCCCGAACAGGACCCCCACCGGGTACATCTGCCAGGGCTTGGTGATGGACCGCGCCAAAGGGCCGAGGAACCGGAACATGAATCCCCGGCTGTTCAACTGGGCCTCGAGCTCGGAATCGTTGTACTTCCCCTGTCTCATCTCCAGGAAAATCTGCACGATGCCGATCAGCACCATGAGGTTCAAGCCGGCGATCAGGTAGAGGAATCCGCCGGAGACCAAGGTGCCGAAGAAGTTCCCGAAGGACTGCAGGGTGGAATGGCTGTTGTTCACCGCGCTGGAAACCGCCCGGGCCGCGAAACCGATGCCCACAGCGAGGGAGAAGACGATCGTCGAGTGACCCAGAGAGAAGAAGGTACCGATGCTCAGAGGACGCTGCCCTTCGGCCTGGAGCTTCCGGGTGGTGTTGTCGATCGCCGAGATGTGATCCGCGTCGAAGGCGTGGCGGAGTCCGAAGGAGTAGGCGAGGATTCCGAGTCCTAGCCCGAAGACCTTGGGTCCCACGGAGTAGTGATGGGCCACCGCCAGCAGGAGCAGCCCGAATCCCAGCACATGGAGGCCAACGATGACGACCACCATGAAAATGGCCTGCCGGCGCTGGTCGGGACTGAACCCTCGGATCCAGCCAACGAGGCTGGGCCGAGATGTCTGGACGGCAACGGGCGGGCTGGCCATCAACTGGCTCCTCCAAGGCTCAAGTGGTGGGATGCTAGCACACATGCCACTTAGTGGCAACTGCAATGCTAAGGCATCAACGCCTCGGACGAGGCTCCCTGAGCGGGCCGGAACTAGCGCCCCAGCTCGCTGGCGCAGACCTCCCTAAGCTGCGAAAGCGACACCCGGACCTGCTCCATGGTGTCCCTACGGCGCACGGTCGCCGCCTGGTCCTCGAGGCTCTCGAAGTCAATCGTGATCGCCAGCGGAGTGCCGATCTCGTCCTGCCGCCGGTACCGCCGGCCGATGGCCTGGGTCTCGTCGTACTCGGTGGCGAAGCTGGAGCGGAGATCCGCCTCCACTCGCCTGGCTATCTCCATCAGCTCGGGCCGCTTGGAAAGCGGCAGGACGGCCACCTCGAAGGGTGCCACCCGGGGGTCGAGGCCGAGCACGACTCTCGTCTCCCCTCGAACTTCCTCCTCCCTGTAGGCGTCCAGCAGGAGCGCCAAAAAGGTGCGGTCCACTCCCAGGGAGGGCTCCACCACATAGGGCAGAAAGCGAGCTCCGGTGGCGGGGTCGGTGTACTGCAGGTCCTTGCCGCTCATCTCCTGGTGGCGGCGGAGATCGTAGTCCCCTCGGCGGGCGATCCCCTCCAGCTCGCCCCAGCCCCAGGGGAATCGATACTCGATATCCGTGGAGGCGAGGGCGTAATGGGCCTTCTCGTCCTCACCATGAGGCCGGAAACGCAGGCTGTCGGCGCTGAGCCCGATCGAACGATGCCAACCCATGCGGCGCTCGCACCAGTACTCGAACCAGGTGGCGTCGTCCTCCGGTGAGCAGAACCACTCCAGCTCCATCATCTCCAGCTCACGGAGACGGAAGATGAAGTTGCCGGTGGTGATCTCGTTGCGGAAGCTGCGCCCGATCTGGGCGATGCCGAAGGGAACCCGCTGGCGCGAGCTGGTGAGAACGTTCTTGAAGTTGACGAATATGCCCTGAGCCGTCTCCGGGCGGAGGTAGACGACACTTCCGGCGTCCTCCACCGCGCCCATGTGGGTCTTGAACATCAGATTGAACTGGCGGGCGGCACTGAGCTCACCACCACAGTTGGGGCATCGGTCTCCCGACAGCTGGTCGGCCCGCCAGCGCTGATGGCACTCCCCAAGGCAGTCGACCATGGGATCGCTGAAGTTGGCCAGGTGGCCGGAGGCCTCCCAGACCCGAGGGTTCATCAGGATCGCCGCCTCCAGCCCCTCCACGTCGTCGCGGAGATCCACCACCTCTCTCCACCAGAGGTCCCGGATGCGGCGCCGAAGGCGGACCCCCAGGGGCCCGAAGTCGTAGACGGCGTTCAGGCCGCCGTAGATCTCGCTGCTGGGGAAGACGAAGCCCCGCCGCTTGCAGAGCGAGACCAAAAGGTCAAGCCGGTTCGAATCTGCCACTCCACTCCTCACCCGCCCCAGGAAGACGCGGTCATTCTACGGAACGGGGGACAGCTGAACTGGTCCCTCCTTGGGTGGCCGAAAGCGGCTGGTACGATCGCCTGGTGCTCCGCCTCTTCGACACCCGCACACGGGCGGTGCGCCCGTTGGTCCCGCTGCGCGATGGGACGCTGCGGATGTACAGCTGCGGTCCCACCGTCTACCGCTCGGTGCACATCGGCAACCTGCGCACCTACCTGCTGGCCGATTGGATCAAGCGCGTGGCCCGGGCCCAGGGCTGGCAGGTCCTCCACGTCAAGAACATCACCGACGTCGGACACATGCGCCAGGAGATGGCCGAGCGCGGCGGGGACAAGGTGATCGCCGCCGCCCTGGCGGCGGGCAGGACGCCAAGGGAGATCGCCGACCACTTCGAGCAGGAGTTTCACGAGGCCGAGGCCAAGCTACTGATCGAGCCGGCGGACGTCTTTCCCCGGGCCACCGACCACGTGCCCCAGATGCTGGAGCTCATCGCCAGGCTTCTGGAAAGGGGCCTCGCCTACCTGGTGGACGGCACCGTCTACTTCGACACCGCCAGGCACCCGGGGTATGGGGCCCTCTCGGGGAACACCCCGGACCTCCTCCTGAACGGCGCCGGTGCCGAGGCCGACCCCGCCAAGCGCCACCCCGCCGACTTCACCCTCTGGCGGGCGGCCGACCCCGGCCGCCAGATGATGGTCTGGGACAGCCCCTACGGCCCCGGGTTCCCCGGTTGGCACATCGAGTGCTCCGCCATGTCGATGACCTACCTGGGCGAGGAGATCGACCTGCACACGGGCGGGGTGGACAACATCTTCCCCCACCACGAGGACGAGCTGGCGCAGAGCGAGGGCGCCACCGGGGGCCGGTTCGTCCGGCACTGGGTGCACGGCCAGCACCTTCTCGCGGACGGGGTCAAGATGGCCAAGTCCCAGGGCAACGTGTACACCGTCGCCGACCTCGAGGAACGGGGCTTCGACCCCCTGGCCTTCCGCCTCCTCTGCGCCCAGGTCGGCTACCGGACGCGGCTGAACTTCACCCTCGCGGCCCTGGCCGGCGCCGAGCACGGGCTGCGCCGGCTCCGCCGCGCCGCCGCCACCAGGGAGGGCGAGGTGGACCCGGCCCGGGCGCGGGAGCTGGAGCTCGCGGTGCGGTCGGCGATGGAGGACGACCTCGACCTGCCGACGGCGGTCGCCGCCACCTTCGCCTTCGCCGCCGACTCGAAGATGACCCCGGCCACCAGGGCTGCCGGCCTCTTGGCCGCCGACCGGCTGCTGGGCCTGGCCCTGGAGCGCAGTCCCGAGGTCCCCCTAGGCGAGGGGCCCTGGACCGAGCTGGCCACCAGCCGGTCGAGGCTGCGGCAGGCGGCCAGCTTCGCCGAGGCGGATCGGACCCGCGACCAGCTTCTCACTCTGCGGGCCGTCCCCGAGGACCGTCCCGGAGGGGGCCGGCTGCGGAGAGCCACCGCCCTCGACCTGCGCCGGGGGCTGATCTCCTCACCGCAGGAGGTCCCCGATGGCAGATCGGCCCCGGACGCCCTCGAGGTCTCCGTCAGCATCGTGGCCGGCCCCTACCCCGAGGACCTGGAGCGGTGCCTCGATAGCCTGCGGCGGTACAGCAAGGGCCACGAGGTCGAGTACCTCGTGGTGGACAACGACGCCGGTCCCGAGGTGTCCAGCCTGCTCTCCCGCCTGCGGGAGGAGGAGCCGCGGCTGCGCTTCTTCCGCGCCGACCACCAGCTGGGGGAGGCGGCGGCGCGCAACCTCACCATCCGAGCCGCTCGCGGGCGAGCCATCCTCATGCTGGACACCGGCGTGGAGGCGATCGGTGACTGCTTCGGACCTCTGCTAGACGCCCTCTCGGATCCTCGTCTCGGGGCAGTGGGCCGCTGGGGCGCTCGAAGCAGCGACCTGCGCGAGTTCTACGATTCCGAGGAGGTGGAGGTGGACGCCATCGATGGCTACTGCCTCGCCACCCTGAGGCGCCGGTTCTCGGAGCTGGGCTTCCTCGACGAGCGCTTCCGCTTCTACCGGATGCTGGATTTCAACCTCAGCCTCGCCCTCCGCGCTGCCGACCTCCAGCTCCGGCGGATCCCCGACCTACCGGTGGTCATGCACCAGCACCGGGGGTGGGAGGACTCCGAACCGGACGAGCGGGACCGTCTCAGCCGGATCAACTTCCGCCGCTTCTACGACCGCTGGCACCACCGCACCGACCTCCTGGTCGGCCCTGGGTCTTCCGGCTGATCGCCGCGGGGCCGCGGCCCTACTGGCCCGACCCGGCATCCACCAGCTGGGCCAGCACGTCCGCCGCCAGGAGCCGGCGGTCGAGGCGGTGGCGCAGGTGGGCCACCAGAACCGCCTCAGTCTCAGAGAGCAGCTGCGGACTCCAGCGGAGCCGCCGGCCCACCTCGTAGTCGCCGCGGGCGAGGGTGCGGAGGACCCGGATGGTGGCCGCCTCACAGCTCACCCCGCCCGGAACTGGGCAGGGAGGCTGGACCACTCCTCCCAGCTCAGGGATGAAGCTCCCCGCCCCATCCTCCAGTGGGCGGTCGCAGCCCATGCAACGTTCGAGGGCGGGGAGATATCCGACCTCCGCCGCCAGCCGGAACAGAGCCAGCACCAGCTCGGGCCGGGGACGGCGTCCTATGTCGAGGAGCCGCTCGGCGTGCTCTCCAACCAGCTCGAAGAGGGTCGGGTCCGGATGGCCCTCCTCCAGAAGCCCATCGGCGGCCTCGGCGAAGAGGGCGGCGCACGCCAGCCGGACGGGATCGTCGCCGCGCCCGGCGGCCCCGACCGGCCTCGCCTGTGCCAGCACGTACAGGCTGCGACCGGGGATCAGCAGCAGCTTGGCCCTCCCCAGAAGATCCAGGCCGGCGGCGTTGCGCGCCCTGGGCCGCCTGACTCCCCGGGCGAGGCAGCTCACCTTGCCGTGGTCCCGGGTCAGAATGACCAGGATCCGGTCGGCCTCCTGATAGTTGCGGCGCCGGAGTACGACGCCCTCGTCCGCGACGGGCGCCGGCAACCCTAGCCGCCGGAACCGTCGGTGACCTGCCCCTCTGGATGGGCCGGAACCGCCTCACCCGGAGCGGCGTCCTCCCCACGGTCGATAAGGAGTCGCACCGAGGTGATGGACTGACGCTCCACCTCCTCGACCCGCAGCACCACTCCACCGTCGGCCCGCACCTCGTCCCCCACGACGGGGATCCGCCCCAGGAGGGAGTACACCAGGCCACCGATGGAGTCGAAGTCCTCCCCGCTTAGGCTCAGGTGGAGGACCTCGTTGACGTCGTCCAGGCTGGTGGAGCCGCTGAGCAGGGCTTCGGTTGGCGAGATCAACTGGATCTCCTCTCGCTCGAGGACGTCGTACTCGTCGCGGATCGGCCCCACAATCTCCTCCAGCAGGTCCTCAATGGTCACCACCCCCGCCGTCCCCCCGTACTCGTCGACCACCACGGCCATGTGGACCTTAGCCCGCTGCATCTCCTGGAGCAGCTCTCCCAGCCGTTTGGCCTCGGGGACGAACGTCGCCGGGCGGGCCAGGGTGCCCACCTCCAGGTTGGGATCCTGCCGCCAGACCTTGAGCAGGTCCTTGGCGTAGAGGATGCCCACCACGTTGTCGATGGTCTCGTTGTACACGGGGATGCGGCTGTGGCCGCGGTCCAGCACCAGCTCGACCGCCTCCTCGAGCGTGGCCTCGGCGGCCAGAGCCACCACCTGGACCCTGGGCACCATCGCCTCCCGGGCCGTCTTGTCCGTCATCTCCAGGACCCCCTGGATCATCTCCCGCTCCTCCTCCTCGACCACCCCTTCGTCGGTGCTGGCCGCCACCACCGCCTTCAACTCCTCCTCGGTGAGGAAGGGGGTGCGCCGCCCGCCCTCACCCGGAAGGATCCTGGTCAGCAGAGTGCTGACAGCGGTGAGCACGGCCACCAGCGGGTGGAGCACCCTGGTGACTCCGGCCACGGGAGGGGCGAGCAGGTTGGCCACCACCTCGTTGTGCTGCAGGGCATAGGCCTTGGGGCCGATCTCACAAACCAGTAGCACGACCACCGCCAGGGCCAGGGAAGCCCAGAACGCGGTGCTGGCTCCCAGGTGGTCCTGGGCCAGGAGGGTGGCCGCCGACGAGGCCAGCACCAGGGCCACGGTGTTGAGCACCAGGACCGTGGAAAGGTAGCCTCCGGGGTTGGCATGCAGGCGCTCGATTAGAGCCGCCCGCTGGTCGCCCTGCTCCCGCCTCGCGCGCAGCCGGACCCGGCTCACCGAGGTGAGGGCAGTCTCGGCGGTGGCGGCCAGGGAGGCCACGATGAGCGCCACCACCAGCACCACCAGCAGCCAGGCGCTCAACTCCGCGCCCTCTCCAACTCAGCGGACTCGCGCCAACCTGGCAGCCACCCCGTGAGGGAGAGGGCCTCGGGCAGGCGGCTGCCTCGTCCTAAGTCCGACGGTGAGCCTGGGCCCATCTGGGCGCAGTTTAGCAGTCGTCTCCGACCGCCCCTGGGCCGGACTCAGCGGAAGAGGGCGGAAACGCTCCGGCCCTCGTGGATCCGCACGATCGCTTCGGCGATCAGGGGCGCCACCGAGACCTGGGACACCTTGGGGTTGCGCTGCCCCTCGGGGCTGAGCGGGATGCTGTCGGTGACCACCACCTCATCGACGTCCGCCTCATCTATCTTGCGCAGCGCCCCGTTGCTCAGCACTCCGTGGGTGGCCAGCACGTCCACCGACACCGCTCCTCCGGCTCGTAGGGCCGTCGCGGCCCCGGCCAGGGTGGAGGCGGTGGAGATTAGGTCGTCCACCACGACACAGCGGCTGTCCCGGACGTCCCCGATCACGTTCAGCACCTCGATGTCGTCGTCCCGGGGCCGCCGCTTGTCGATGATGGCGAGCGGGCACTCCAGCAGCCGGGCGATGGCCCGGGCCCGGGCCGTCCCCCCCACGTCCGGGGAGACGATCACCAGCGGTTGTCGTCCGTGCCGGCTGCGGATGTGGGCGGCCAGGATCTTGCTGGCGGTCAGGGCGTCGACCGGGATGTCGAAGAAGCCCTGGATGGCCTCCGCATGGAGGTCCAGCACGATCATGCGCTCGGCCCCCGCCACCTGAAGGAAGTTGGCCATGAGCTTGGCCGAGATGGGATCCCGGGCCCTGGTCTTCTTCTCCTTGCGCTGGTAGCCGTAGTAGGGCAGGACGGCGTTGATGCGAGCGGCACTGGCCCGGCGCAGAGCGTCCAGGGTTACGAACAGCTCCATGTAGTTCTCGTTCACCGGGGGACAGGTAGGCTGGATCACGAACACGTCGTGGCCCCGGACCGACTCGCCGATCTTGACGTCGTATTCCCCGTCGGCGAAGCGGGTGATCTCCATGGGAGCGAGCGGAACCCCTACGTCCTCGGAGATCTTCCGG
>JAKAXE010000131.1 GCA_021816695.1 bacterium
TCCGATCTATTGGCGCAGCAGACGGCGCCCAGGCGCCGCGCCTCGGGGGCCCAGCCACCGGCCTCCATGTGGGCGCCGAAGCAGACGGCCGGGAGTTCCGGCAGGCTGCTCCGCATCCGGCCAAGCAGCGCTAGGCGGAGGTCCGGCTCCCGGTTGAGGTCCACAAGCAGGACGTCGACACTATGAGCTTCCGCCGGGGTACGGACGTCCTGCACCCTCCATCCCAGCGGCACCGCCAGGGCCGTGACCCTTGACCTGACCATCAGCTCAGCTCCCACCAACCCCAGGGTCCGGCTGGTCGGCCGATGAGCCCTGGCCCCGACGGTCGCGCCCGGGTGCGGCTCAGCCGTGCTGCCCATACCCGAAGGTTAGCGGAGGGAGGGACTGGGCACGGGGATGGGAGGGGCGCGTTGCCAGGGTGCCTCAGTCGAGCTGGGCTACCATCCCAACGCTCAACTCTCCGGGAACGGCGGTCCCGAGATAGACGCCCAGCACCTCTGAGCGGCGCTCCACGAGATGGCGTAGAAGCAGGGGCCAGGAGCGGGCTGGTGCGGCGGGGTCCCGGGTGGTCAGGGCACAGCGCCGGCAGACATCGACCACTTCGAGTAGGGCGGCTCCGGCGCGGAGCCGGTGCCCAGCCCACGACCGCTCAGGGGCTGGGGTGGTGCCTCGGAGGTAAAGGTTGGCCCGGAAGCGGCGGAGGTCCACCGGGGCGCCCAGCTCGGCCTCCAGCTGACCCACCCAGGAGAGGTGGACGGCATGAACCGGGGAATCGTCCACGGCCGGCTCGTCCAGCTCCAGGAATTCGAGCCGCCGGCCCACGTGCTCGGAGAGCGCCTCGGCGGCGGCCGGATCCCGGTGGCCCACATCTGCCAGCCCCGGCCCGGAGATAACCGCCTCTCCGGATTCCCACCGGGCGGCGAATGAGAGCAGCAGGGGGATCTCACGGGCGGTCACCGGATGTCCCGGGCGGTAGCCCGCGGGGTCCACGATGGCCACCCGGCGATCGCCGGGCAGGCCGACCGCCCCCAACTCGACCGAGCCGAGAATCTCGCCGGCCATCGACTTGACCGGATAGCGCCAGATCTGCTCGAGTCGCATTGCGCAAACGTACCGGGTCGGGACTCCCCGGCGAGGGCGGCCTACAATCGGCGCGTGGGAGCCGCGCTGCACGTCACCGTCGACGCCGTCCAGGAGATCGCCGCCTGGAGAGAGCGGGAGGGCCGGCCCACGGCCGCCTTCCGGGTCGACGTGCGCTTGGGCGGCTGCCGGGGATTCAAGCTCTTCTTCGACCTCGAAGACCAGGTCAACGACGACGACGAGGTGGTCGAGGTGGACGGGGTCCGGATCGTGGTCCAACGCGACGGGCTGCCGCTGGTTGCCGGATCGATCGTGGACTTCGAGGACAGCTATCGGGGTCGGGGATTTCGCCTCGCCAACCCCAAGGCGCGCAACGCCTGCGGCTGCGGGACCTCGTTCATGGCCGACTATGACGAGGCGGAGGTCGACGTCGACGGCTCATACGACCAGGTGGTGGCCGGAGCCGGCTGACCGCAGGTCAGCCGCAGTGCCGCCTGCGGGCGCGGCACACCCCACCCCGGATGGCCGCGAACCGTCCCCGCACGGACTCGCCCCTCCAGGGGGTGAGAAGAATGGCCACCGCCAGGCCCAGAACCAGTCCCAGCCGGAAGCCCTTGAGGTAGCGCCGGGCGGGAGTCACGAGTTCCTCGTCCACCGCCCGCCAGAAGGCGGCGATGCGCTGCTCAGGCGTGGGTTCCGGTGAACTCACCGATCCTGCTCTCCGCCTGGCTCAGGGAACGAGAAAAAGGGCTCCTGGTCCCGTTCGCTGCCGCGGAGCCTCTCGGTTAAGCCATGAGCTACGGGGCCTGCCATGCGGGCCGCGCCAGCGGCGGCGCCCGCCGCTCCGGCGGCCATGGGCCGGACCAGCTGCCAGGTGCGCGCGCCCTGTTCCCCGGTGCGAGTGGCCACATCGCGAACTCCCCGGTAGCCCTGGGCCAGGCGCCGCCTCGTCTCCGGTCCGGGGCGGGGGGCCACCAGAATGCCCACGGCCAGGCCGGCGGCCAAGCCGTGCCGCAAACCTCTCAAGTAAGCCATCGGTACCTCCACCTGTACTGGTCCTGGCGTCTATCAAACCACCGCTCAGCGCATCCCGCCGCCGGGAAGGTCGGGCTCCGAGGCTCAGTACAGAGAGGACGCCAGGCTGGCCCGGCCGGGCCCCACGGCCGGGTGCTCCGGCCCCAGCTGCTCGAAGCAGAGGAGGGCCACCCTACGCAGTAGGTCCCGGCGTTCCCCGGATGAGTCTGCCACCCCTCCTATGGCCTCTGTCGCCGCCTGGGCGAAGTCTCCCGCTCGGAGCGCCGCCAGCAAGTGGCCGTCAGCGGCCCCCGACGCCTCCTGGAGCTGGGCCCAGGCGCAGAGGCCGTCACAGACCCTGTCCTGGGGCGCGAGGGCGGCTACCTCACCTGCCTCGCGCGACCTTCCCTCCCGCAGGAGAAGCTCCGCGAGCTGGCGCCGTGCCGACAGGTGGGAGGGATCCGCGGAAAGAGCCGCCCGCAGGGACGCCTCGTCCCCGCCCTCCGCCAAGAGGTCCGCCTCGGAGGGCAGCAGCCGCTGTAGGAAGCTCCGAACCTGGGCCGCCGGCTGCGCCCCCACAAACTCCGCCACCACATGGCCATCCCGGAAGGCCTTGACCGCGGGAATGCCGCGGATGGCGAACATCCGGGCCAGCTCAGGACTCTGGTCCACATCCACCGCTCGCAGGAGAACCTGACCCTCCAGGCGGGACACCTCCTGCTCCAAGACCGGGCCAAGCTGGCGGCAGGGACCGCACCACGCGGCCCAGAAGTCCACCACCACCGGGCGCTCTGTCGACCGCTCCAGCACCTCGGTCGGGAAGGACGCCTGGTCCACCTCGACCTTGAGCGTCTCGGGGGCGGATGCCATCAGCTCAGGGGATGGGCCGCCGGCGGTCATCGGTCTCCACCACCCCGGTGCCGTGGGCGCACACCCGGTCCGCCCAGCCCAGGTAGTTCTGCACGATCCGGACCGCTGAGGGAACCATCGAGCGGCGACGCGCCTCCGCGGTGTCGGCGTGCACCGACAGCGCCGCGTGGACCTCCTGCACGTGCAGGAGGAACTCGTCGTGGGTGATCCTCGCCTCCCCGAGAGGAATCCAGAGTTCGGGTGGGAAGAGATCGGA
>JAKAXE010000132.1 GCA_021816695.1 bacterium
TTCGTGGAGCAGACCCAGGGCCAGCTGTTGGCGGCACCAGTGGATGACCACGTAGGCGCCGGGGATGGCGGCGTTGGGTGGTGACCGAGGGAGGAGAGGGGTTGGGGAAAGGTCGTAGTCGTAGTAGGGGGATGAGGGTGCGGGAGAAGGGGTTGCAGAAGAGTGGGAGTTGGGGAAAACTGGAGGCCAGCGCGGGGTCCCCAGGGAGGCCTGGGGGCCCGTAGATAGAAGTGACCCTCCGGAGCAGGAAACCTCACGGAGGGTCGGTGGTGGAGCTGCAGTCCACCGATGCCGATGGTATGGCCTCTGCCCGGCGATGTCGATAGGTACGTTGAGGGCTGGGAGGCGATCGAGGTGCCACGGCCGCTGTGCCCGTGGTGCGGGGTGGAGACCTGGAGGTGGTCGGGGTACTGGCGGCACCTGCGGGGGGAGCGGGACCGGCTGATCCGGGTGCCGCGGGTGCGGTGCCGGAAGTGCGGGAAGAGTTGGGCCTTGGTGCCGTGGTTCGTGCTGCCGTGGGGGTGGGACGGGCTGGAGGTGGTGGGGCGGGTGATCGAGCTGGCGGCCGAAGGTTGGGGCCATCGCCGGATCGCGGCGGCGGTGAGGCGGCCGGTGGAGACGGTGCGGGGCTGGTTGCGGAGGGTGCGGCGAAGAGCGGACGAGCTCAGCCGCCGGCTGCTGGCGGTGGCGGCGGCCTGGGGATGGAGCGAGTGGGAGACACCGGTGGCGGGGCTGGCGCGGCTGGTGGCGGCCGTGAAGGCGCTGGCCGGGCAGTGGCGGCGCCAGCGGGGCTGGGGGCAGGGGTGGCAGGTGGCCAGCCTGATCACCGGCGGGAAGCTGTTGGGAGCCAACAGAGGTGCACCCTTGGCGGCGGGCGGCGGTTGGGGTTGGATGGCGGGGTCAGTCACCTGGGAGGTTCGCGATGGCCCCTGACCCGGCCGAGGAACGAGCTCTGTGGCGCTACCACCTGATCGCCGAGGCGCTGCCGCAGCGGCTGAGGCACCGGGAGCGGGGGCTGATCGTGCGCCGGATCGCCGGCGAGGAGCACCTGAACCCAGAGGGGCTGCCCTGCCGGGTCAGCCGGAACACCCTGGACCGCTGGGTCCGGCGGTACTGGCAGCACGGCCTGGCGGGCTTGCGAGACCAGCCCCGCTCCGACCAGGGCAGCACCAAGTGGCACCCGGAGCTGGTCGAGGAGGCGGTGCAGCTACGGCTTGAGCAGCCGGCCCGGTCGGCTGCCCACATCGCCGAGATCCTCAGCCAGCGCCACAAGGTGGCGGTGGCTGAGCGCACTCTGCGGGAGCAGTTCCAGCGCCGAGGGCTGACCCGCGAGGTCCTGCTCGCCGACCAGCGCACCTTTGGCCGCTACGAGGCGGAGGCGCCCAATGACCGCTGGATCGGCGATGTCCTGGTGGGGCCCTTCGTACCTTTTCCCAAGGCACCGGGCAGCCTGAGGGCGCGGCTCTTCCTGCTGGTGGACGACCACAGCCGGCTCCTGGTGCACGGCCGCTGGTACCCGGTGGAGAACCTCAGGGCTGGGCAGGAGGTCCTGTACCAGGCCATCCTGCGCCGCGGCCTGCCCGCCTCCCTGTACTTCGACAACGGCTCCCCCTACACCGGGCACCAGCTGGCCCGGAGCTGTGCCGTCCTGGGCATCCGCCTGATCCACAGCCGGCCCTACATGCCTCAGGGCAGGGGCAAGCAGGAGCGGCTGAACCGGGTCATCCGGGAACGGTTCCTGATTGAGATCGGGCAGGTGGGAGTGGCCAGCTTCCAGGAGCTCAACGACCGCTTCGAAGCCTGGGCGGAGAGCTACCTCAACCTGCGGGTCCACTCCCAGACACACCAGACCCCCATGGACCGCTTTCTGGCCGGTGCCATCCGGCCCGCCGACCCCGAGCTACTCCGCCAGGCCTTCCTCTGGTCCGAGCCCCGCAAGGTCTCCCGGACCGGCACCGTCCACTTCCAGGGCAACGAGTACCAGTGTGACCCCGCCCTCCGAGGCCGCCCGGTGGAGATCCGCTACCGGCCTGAGGACCTCACTCGCATCGAGGTCTGGCACCAGGGAACCCAGTTCGGCCTGCTCACCCCCCTGGTGATCGGGCGGCACGTCCACCGCCAGGCCTCACCCCCACCCCGGCCACCCGCCCAGCCCACCGGCACCGACTACCTGGGCAGCGTCCTCGCTGCCCACCAGGAGAAGGAGGCGGGCGGCATCGCCTTCCGGCAGCTGCAGAACCCCAAGGAGCAGCCATGACCTCCACCCCGCCGACCACCACCACTGCCCGGGCCCCCTGGCTCTTGCACTTCGGCTTCACCCGCACCCCCTTCTCCAAGTCCCTGGCGCCCACCGAGCTCTTCTCCCGCCAGGCTCACCAGGAGGCGGTGGCTCGCATCCTCCACTGCGTCCAGGAGTCCTCCTTGGGGGTCATCACCGGTGAGGTGGGAGCGGGCAAGACCGTGGCCGCAAGGGCCGCGCGTTCCATGCTCGACCCCCTCCGCCACCAGGTCATTTACATCGCCAACCCTGCCTTCGGCACCAGAGGTCTCTACGTCACCGTGGTCTCCGCCCTGGGTGCCCGTCCACGCTTCTTCAAGGCGGAGGTCATGGCTCAGGCCCAGCTCCTGCTCGAGGCCGAGGAGTCCGAGCGCCACCGCCGGGTGGTGATCGTGGTGGACGAGGCCCACCTGCTCAGCCCCGACCAGCTCGAGGAGCTGCGCCTGCTCACCAACTCCGACATGGACTCCAAGAGCCCCTTCGCCGGCATCCTCCTGGGCCAGCCCATGTTGACCCGCCAGCTCCGCCTCGGGATCTTCGCCGCTCTCGACCAGCGCATCGCCACCCGCTTCCACATCCCGCCCATGGACCTGGGCGACTCCACCGCCTACCTCCGCCACCACCTGGCCCTTGCCGGCCGCTCCGACCCCCTCTTCGCCGACGATGCCGTGGTCCGCCTCCACCGCCTCGCCAACGGCATCCCCCGGGCCCTCAACAACGCCGCCACCTCAGCCCTCATCGCTGCCGCGGCCGATGGCAAGGACCTCGTCGACGACGCCTGCGCCAAGAAAGCGGTCGCTGAACTCACCCGCGACTAACCCCCGCACCCCCGCCAGACTCCACCACGGCCGCATCACCACACACTTCCGCCGCTACAGCTCCATTTAGCGCCGCCGCTAACAAGGGGCACGAGAGCGAAGGG
>JAKAXE010000133.1 GCA_021816695.1 bacterium
TGGCTCGGGCTGAGCCGGCCGAGGTCGTACTCACCCATGAGGATCCGGCCCGCGGAGGGCCGGTGGAGCCCGGAGAGCAGCGCCAGGATGGTGGACTTGCCGGAACCGGAGGGCCCCAGCAGGGCGAACTCCTCCCCCGCCTCCACGTCCAGGTCCACCCCCCGCAGCGCCACCACATCGCCCTCCTGGCTGGGGTAGAGGTGGACGATGCCCTCCATGTGGATGTCCAGACCGCGGATTTTGGTGTTCACATGATCTCCGTGCGCAGCCGGCTCCAGGATGCCAGCCGCAGGGTGGCCAGCGCCGAGGCCACGGCCGCGACCAGGAGAAGCACCACCAGCAGCCCCACCATGAGCAGGATGGGAAGGGGGACCAGCACCAGCTCCACCGGAGGGCTGCCCGCAGTCGAACTGAACTCCGGGACCGAGGGCAGGGCCATGAAGACACCGAGGAGTCCCGCCCCCACCCCCAGGACCACCCCGGGGACCAGGACCATCAGCTGCTCCCCGAGGAGGGAGTTGCGCAGCGCCCGCTCGGGGAGGCCGATAGCCCGCAGCACCGCCAGCTCGAAGGCCCGGCGCCGGGCCGACATGAACACGGAGAACACGGCCGCCCCCAGGGAGAGGACGGCCGCGGCCCCGGCTGCGAAGAGGAAGAAGAGGTAGGCCAGGGCGATCCCTCCCCGGTTCATGGCGGAGATCGCCGCCGCGGGCGTCTTGACGCTGAGGATCCGGATCCCCTGGGCCCGAAGCCGGCTGACCACGCTGGCGGGGGCGTCCTTGGCCAGCCACACCTCGTCCTCGGTGAGGCTCGGGGGCTGGGTCTCCGACCGCAGCGCCTGGTTCAGGTCGAGGAGGAACCCCTGCCCTCCCAGCTGGGGCAGCGCCGCGACCCGGTAGCGGACGTTGACCGTGAGCAGCCCCCCGTCGAAGTTCTCCACCGAGGCGGCGGCGGGGTCCTGCACCGAGTTGGCCACGGTCACCACCCCGGGGAGGATCGCGGGCAGCCCGCCCGGATACACCGACGGGGTGGTGGTGTCACTGGCCTGGTCCAGGACCGAGAGCCGGAGCGCGGGCCGGCCCCCGACGGTCACGCTGGAGACGGACATGCCCGGGCCGGAGCTGGTCCAGTAGGCAGGATCGGCCAGCTCCGAGGTCACCGGCCGCAGCTGGGAGCCGGGGTCCTCCAGGAGCGAGGAGATGGTCAGCTGGTAGCGGGCCGAGGAGGGTCCGATCGGGACCGGACCCTGCAGCGGCACCGTGGTCTGGGCCTGGGTCCAGACCGGCAGCAGCTGGCTCACGTGGCAGCCGAAGGCGCAGGGGCCGGGCAGGGGGGCGGTGTAGGTGTGGGTGCCCTCGCTCAGGAACCCGAAGTCGGCCACCCCGGGGTTGCCGTCCTGGTCCACCAGCGCCAGCTGGAGGTCGGGAGGCGGGCTGGGATTACCGGTCATGGTGACGACGATCTGGAGCGACTTCCCCTGGACCGCCATCTCCGGGAGCAGGTGGGGGGTGAGCCAGTGGACCAGCCGTGACAGCGGCACCGAGGAGATGCCCTCCGGCCAGTACCCCACCCGGGCCAGCCGGCTGGCCTGCACCGCGATCAGGTTCTGGCTGGGAATCTTGGAGACCATCGCCGCCAGGGCATAGCGACCGGTGGGGTCCGCCTTGTCCACCGCCGCCTCCAGCCCCAGCCCCAGGGGCAGTTGGACCTGCAGCACCTTGGGGGCACCGAGGGTGAAGTCCGCCCGCACCTGCCGGTTCACCCCCGCTGCCGCCCAACCAGCGACGGCGAAGCAGGCCAGCGCCGAGGCCACCGCCAGAACCGCGACCTGGCGCAGGCTGGCCGGACGGCGGACCACCTGGCGCACCGCCAGCCCCAGTCCCAGATGTCCGCCGCTGCGGGTGCGCCCCACCACCAGCTGAGCGAGGCGCGGGAGCAGCCTCATCCCCATGATGGCCAGCGCCACCGCCACCAGCCCTGGGGCGAAGGCGGCTATGGGGTTGGGCTGGCGGCCGTTGAGGACCCCGGAGGCGATGAGCTCCAGGATCCCCGCCACCGCCAGCGCCAGCCCTCCGGCGTCCAGCGCGGCGCGGGCCGTGCTGGAGCTCCTGGGCTCCACCCCCCGCAGGTCGTCCACCAGCTTTCGGGTGAGGATCCGCCAGGCCCCGAACACCACGGCGACCAACCCGCCGGCGAAGGCGGCCAGAGCCGCCACCAGCGCCAGGGGCTGGAAGCTCAGCTGGCCCCCGGGTAGCAGAGCCGGTCGGGCCAGGGCCACCACCAGGTAGGCGAGCAGGAGGCCCACCGGGACCGCCAGGGCCAGCATGGCCATGGGCTCCAGCAGGCCCGCCGACAGCACCGACGGCAGGCGGAAGCCGCGGAGCTTGGCCAGCGCCACCTCCTTCTGGCGGGCCTCGGCGGTGCGGGCCACCAGACCGAAGAGCACGAAGAGGGCGAGTAGGACCAGTTGTAGGTCCACCACCAGGACGATCGCCTCCATGAGCTGGTTCTCCCGGTTGGCCTGCGCGGCCAGTGAGTTCAGCTGGGTGGAGACGTCGAGCTGCAGGTTCTGGTTGGCATCGGTGTCGAAGTTGCCCAGGGCCCGGTTGAAGGTGGCAGCTCCCGAGAGGTGGATGGTGGAGACCTTGAGGAAGAGCTCGTCGGTGGCCAGGGTCCCCGGCACCGAGGAGATGGTGGACTGTGGGGTGAACATGGAGTCCAGCTGGGGCAGGCAGACGGGCGCGCCGGGGGGGCAGGACTGGCCGAAGCCGAAGTAGTCATCCCCGAACCAGAAGGGCGCGGAGGGGTTGCCCACAGCCACGATGCCGGCCACCACAACGACCTTCTCGATGTTGGTCCGATTGGGAATGCCATTCACGAAGTGGACCGGCCCGGGGATGGTGGTGGTGAGCCGGGACCCCACGTTGGCCCCCAACCCCTGGGCGCTGCGGTCGGTCAGCACCACCTCGCCGGCCGACCTTGGGAAGCTCCCCTTGAGGAAGTGGAGCTGGCCGCAGGCACCGGGGTCGGAGATCAGGTCGGACCCGAACCTGGCCCCGCTGGGACCGACCACGGTCAGGCCGGCATCCAGCACCAGCTTCTGCGGCGAGTACCACCGGGAGAGGCGGTACTGGCGGGCCGCCTGGAGCCCGGACTCCGCCGCCGCCACCTGGCCCGATCCCTGCCGCGGGG
>JAKAXE010000060.1 GCA_021816695.1 bacterium
CAGCGAGGCCGGGGTGGACGCCTACCGGCTGCGCACCGGGCAGCTGGGCAGCGACGCCTGGCCCAAGATCGCCGAGGCGATGGACACCCTGAGCCGGGCCCAGATCTTCATCGACGACACCCCCGGGCTCTCGGTGATGGAGATGCGGGCCAAGGCCCGGCGTCTGCGGGCGGCGTCCAAGGTCGACCTCTTCATCGTCGACTACCTGCAGCTGATGCGCTCCCAGGGTCGATCGGACTCCCGGGCCCAGGAGGTCTCGGAGATCTCCGGCGGCTTGAAGAGCCTGGCCCGCGAGCTGGACGTCCCGGTGATCGCCCTCTCCCAGCTCAACCGGGAGTCGGAGCGGCGCACCGACCGCCGTCCCCAGCTCTCCGACCTGCGGGACTCCGGGAGCATCGAGCAGGACTCGGACATCGTCATGTTCCTCTACCGGCCGGGGATGCACGAGGAGGGGAAGGATCCCGGGCTGACCGAGCTGGACATCGCCAAGAACCGCAACGGGCCGATCCGCCGCCTGCAGCTCTACTTCAACGCCGGCCAGACCGCCTTCCGGGATCTGGACCGGGTCCACCAGGAGACCGCCTAGTGCCGCCGGGCCACCCATGGGAGTGACCATCTGCGTCGGGGGGCAGTGGGGCGACGAAGGCAAGGGGAAGGTGGTGGACCTCCTCTGCGAGTCCGCCCAGATGGTGATCCGCAGCCAGGGGGGCAACAACGCTGGCCACACAGTGGTCGCCGAAGGCCGCACCTTCAAATTCAACCTGGTGCCCTCTGGGATCCTCCATCCCGACACCGTCTGCGTGATCGGCAACGGGGTGGTGCTGGACCCCAAGGTGGTGCTGGCCGAGGTGGAGCAGCTGGAGTCGGCCGGCGCCGACCTGCGCAACCTGGTCATCAGCGAGCGCGCCCACATGATCATGCCTTACCACCCGGTGCTGGACCGGCTGGAGGAGTCGGCCCGTGGGGACGACCGCCTGGGGACGACCTTCCGCGGGGTGGGGCCTGCCTACAGCGACAAGGTCCGGCGCATCGGGTTCCGGGTGGGCGACCTGCAGAAGCTCCGCTTCCTGGAGAAGAAGCTGGACTTCGTGCTGCCCCTCAAGAACGAGGTGCTGGTCAAGCTGTACGGGGCCTCGCCATTCACCGCCTCGGCCATCCTCGAGGAGTACACCGACTACGCCAACCGGCTGGAGCGGTTCATCCGGGATCCCTTCCCGGTGGTCCAGGGGGCGCTGGCCAGGGGGGAGCGGGTGATCCTGGAGGGGGCGCAGGGGACGATGCTGGACTTAGACCTCGGGACCTACCCCTACGTCACCAGCTCCTACCCCTCGTCCGGGGGGGCGCTGGCGGGGGCAGGGATCGGCCCCCGGGAGGTCACCTCCACGGTGGGGGTGTTCAAGGCCTACACCACCCGGGTGGGGTACGGCCCCTTCCCCACCGAGCTGGAGGGGGAGCTCGCCGAGTACCTCAGGGAGCGCGGCGTCGAGTACGGCACCACCACCGGGAGGCCCCGCCGGGTGGGCTGGTTCGACGTGCCGGTGGCCCGCTACGCGGTGGGGGTCAACGGGATCGACTCCCTGGCCATTACCAAGCTGGACGTCCTGGACGAGCTGGAGCAGGTGCGAATCTGCACCGGGTATCGCAGCAAGGGGAGGGAGGAGGACCATCCCATGGCCAACATCTCCCATCTGAAGCACCTGGAGTGCGAGTACCTGGAGCTGCCCGGTTGGCGTACCTCCACTCGCGAGGCTCGCAGCTGGGGAGAGCTCCCCCCTGAGGCCCGCGCCTACCTGGAGCGAATCTCCGAGCTGGTCGGAGCCCCGGTCGGGCTGGTCTCGGTCGGCCCCGAGCGAGATCAGACGGTGTGGGTCGGTTCGTGAGGCGGCTGCTGACGGCGGCAGCGCTGGCGGCGCTTGCCGGCCTTTGCCTCGTCACCCCAGCCCTGGCCCAGTCACCGGCCTGGACTCCTCTCGCCGGCCTCCAGCTCACGGGCAAGGGGCCAGCCGAGGTGTGGGGGCTGGCGGCCAACCCCGCCGACACCCAGCAGCTGCTGGCGGCCACCAGCCGGGGGGTCTACAGCAGCCAGGACGGGGGGCAGAGCTGGTCTCTGACGGCGATCCGGAGCTGGACCTGGCAGGTGGCCTATGCCCAGGGGCAGGCCTTCGCGGCAACCGAGACCCAGGGCATCTACCGCAACTCCGGCTCCGGGTGGGTCCAGGACAACCTGGGGCTGGGCAGCCTGGACGCCCGGGCCATCGCCGCCTCACCCACCGCCGTGGTGGTGGGAACCAACTCCGGAGTGTATGTGAGCGGGACCGGCCTGGGGTGGCAGCCGGCCGGGCTCCAGGGGGTGAGCATCAGCTCGGTGGCGATCCTCTCGGCCAGCCCGCTCTCGGTGATGGCCGGCTCCGACAGCCAGATCTCGTCCACCAACCTCTACATGAACGGGGCGGCGGCGACCTCCAAGGCCTGGCAGGCGGTCACCGGAGCCGACCCCCAGGGGGCGCCGGTGTTCTCCATCGGGGTGGGCCCCCTGGCGCGGGGCGCATCGGCCCCCCCGGTGCTGGTGGGCACCCTGAAGGGGCTCTTCTCCACCACCGACGGGGGATCCAGCTGGCAGCAGGTGAACCTCGCGGACGGGGCTCTCTGGACGGTCAACACCATCGCCTTCGACCCCCTCAACCCCAGCGTGGTGTATGTGGGCGGGGACAACGGGGGGAGCAGCGGCGGCGGGATGCAGCGCAGCCTCAACGCCGGTTCCAGCTGGGCGCCGTACCAGAATGGCCTGCCGGCCACGGACGTGACCGGGCTCCTGGCCGAGCCCACCAACCCGGTCACCGTGCTGGCCGCCGTCTGGCGGCCGGTCGCCCAATCCGGAACGGCCGCCAAGCTGGTGGACACCTCCGCGCCCGGCCCGGTGCCGCTCCAGCCCTCCTCGGCCACCAGCCCCATCCCCATCAGCCCCCCGCCCACTCCGGCGGCCACTCCCACCCCAGCGCCGCACCCACACGGCCAGGGCTCCTCACTTCAGATCCCGGCCTGGGCGCCTCCGGCGGCGGCGGCAGTCGTGGTGGTGCTGGTGGTGGCTACAGTTATGGCATTGAGGCGCCGCCGGGAGCGCCTGGATGCGGAGGCCCCGCCGTGATGCCGGAACTGGAAACGCCGCGCCGACGGCTCGCCGCGCTGGGCCTGGTGCTCCCCGAGGCCCCCCAACCGGTGGCCAGCTACCACCCCTATGTGCTCTCCGATGGGCTGCTGGTCACCTCCGGGGTGCTTCCCCGCCGGGACGGCCGGGTGATCACCGGGCGGCTCGGGGAGTCCACCACCGTGGACCAGGGGGTGGCGGCGGCCCGCGAGGGAGCGCTGGGGCTGCTGGCGGCCCTGGAGGGGGCGGTGGGGCTGGACCGGGTGCGCCAGCTCCTACTGCTGACGGTCTACGTTCGCTGCGCCCCCGACTTCGCCCGCCAGCCGGAGGTGGCGGATGGCGCCTCCAAGCTGCTCGCCGAGGTCCTCGGGCCCGCCGGTCATCACGCCCGGGTGGCGGTGGGGGTCGCGGAGCTCCCGCTCGAGGCCTGCCTGGAGCTACAGCTCACAGCCAGGGTCTGATCCCGCCTCCCGGGCCCGGGGCGTACATCTATTCGGTATACTCCGCCATCTTGTCCAGAGCCGCTCTGACCACCGGCGCCCCGGCGGTGGAGGTCTCAGCCCTTCGCCGCACTTACCGCACCACGGTGGGCGCGGTGCGCCGCCGCCGGCTCGAGGTGGAGGCTGTCCGAGGGATCGACCTCTCCATCGCGCCGGGTGAGTTGTTCGGCCTGCTGGGTCCCAACGGGGCCGGCAAGACCACCACCATCCGAGTGCTTTGCACCCTGCTGCTGCCCACCTCGGGTCAGGTGAGGGTGTTGGGCCTGGACGTGGTGAGAGACGCCCGGGAGGTGCGGCGCCGGATCGGCTACGTCTTCGGCGGGGACCGGGGCCTCTACGACCGCCTCAGCGCCTACGACAACCTGCGCTACTTCGCCGAGCTGTACGCCCTGGAGCCGCGACGCATCCGCGCCCGGATCGGGGAGGTGCTGGAGGTCGTCGGGCTCTCCGGCCGGGAGCGCGAGCGGGTGGAGGGGTACTCGCGGGGCATGCGGCAGCGGCTCCACCTGGCGCGGGGGCTGCTGCACGACCCTGAGGTGCTCTTCTTCGACGAGCCCACCATCGGGGTGGATCCCCTGGGGGCTCGTGAGGTGCGCCAGATGATCTCCAACCTCCACGACCTGGGGAAGACCATGCTGCTCACCACCCACTACATGTTCGAGGCCGACAGCCTCTGCCAGCGGATCGCGGTGATCGCCAAGGGGCAGATCGTCGCCAGTGGGAGCCCCCGGGACCTGAAGCGGCTGGTGGCGAACCGCACGGTGGTGGAGATCGAGGCCTACGGGGTCTCCGATGCCGCCCTCGCCCGGATGCGGGAGATGGACGGGGTGGAGTCGGTGACGGTGGAGACCAAGGAGCAGGCCCAGGTGGTCTCGGTTCAGGCACGGGAGGGTCGGCAGCTGACCTCCGGCCTCATGGAGCTGCTGACCGATGTCCGGGTCGAGCGGATCGGGACCCGAGAGCCCACCCTGGAGGATGCCTATGTCGCCCTGGTGACCTCCGCGTGAGGGGCTTGGGGCTGCACGAGGCGCTGGGCTGGCCCCGGGTCGTGGCCTGGGGCTGGTTCTATCAGCTCAAGATGCAAGCCCAGTCCGGCTTCATGCTCATGACCGCGGTGATCCAGCCGCTGATCTTCGCCTCCATCGCCATGGCCGACCAGCAGGCGGGCAACCACGGCCTGCCCATCCTCTACTACGCGCTGGGTGCTGGGATCATGGGGATCTGGTCGACGGTGGTGTTCGGCTGCGGGGGCGCCCTCTCCTGGCAGCGCCACCAGGGGACGCTGGAGCCGCTGGTCATGGTGCCGGCGCCCTTCGTGCTGGTGCTGATGGGGATCACCCTGGGGACGGCCACGGTGGGCCTCTACTCCATGGGCGCCACCCTCCTCTGGGCGGCCGTGGTCTTCGGGGCCCATGTGCAGATGGCCGACCCCTACCTCTTCACCCTGGGGGCGGTGATGACCGTGGTGAGCCTCGGGCTGCTGGGGCTGGTGATGGGCTCCAGCTTCGTCCTCTACCGCAACTCCAACGCCATCTCCAACATGATCGAGTACCCGGTCTGGCTGGTGACCGGGCTTCTGGTGCCGCTCTCCCTGCTGCCGGGCTGGAGCCATCCGCTGGCGTACGCCCTGGCGCCCACCTGGGGAGTGGAGGCGCTGCGCAGCGCGGCCTTCGGGGGTCAGCCCCTGCCGGCCATCGGCTGGTGCCTTCTGGCCTCGCTGGTGTACCTGGCCGTGGGGGTGTGGTTGGTGGGAGTGGTGGAGCGGCGCGCCCGCCAGACCGCCACCCTCAACTTCCAGTGAGCGCCGCCGCCCAGGTCGCGCCGCCCCTCCAGCCGGGGAGGCACTTCTGGCGGGTCTTCCTGATCGGGGGGCTCATCTCCTACCGCGCGCTCTTCTACTGGATCACCCCCTGGCAGTACATCCCGACGATGCTGGCCGCGCCCACCTTCCAGATCCTCTTCTTCGTCTACCTGGGGAGGGCGGCGGGGGTGGGCTCGACCGCCTTCTTCGTGGTCGGCAACTGCATCCAGATCTGCAGCATGTCCGGCATCTACGGGATGACCATGGCCATCTCCAACGAGCGCTTCTTCCAGACGCTGAGCCCGATCCTGGCCACTCCCAGCGACCGCCTGGCGGTGTTCCTGGGCCGGGGGCTCCCGGTCCTGATCTCCGGCTTCCAGACCTGCTGTTTCGGCTTCCTGGTCTCGGCTCTGATCCTTGGCTTCCGGCCTGCGCCGGCGCAGCTGCCCCAGCTGCTGCTGGCGGTGTTGGTGACCTCTGCCTCCTGCACCGGCTTCGGGATGGCGCTGGGCTCGGTGGGGCTCCGGGTCCGCGACGTCTTCCTGATCGCCAACATCGCCTACTTCGCGGTCCTCCTGGTCTGCGGGGTGGAGGTGCCCCTGCGCCAGCTGCCGCTCCCCCTGAGGGCCCTGGCCCAGATCCTCCCCCTGACCCACGGGATCGCGGCGGGCCGGCTCCTGGCGGCCGGGCGGGGCGGGGGGGCGCCGCTGATGGACATCCTCCTGGAGGGCCTGGTCGGGATCTGCTGGGCCACCGCCGCCTACCTGCTCTTCCGCTACTTCGAGCGCTCCGGCCGGCGCTCGGGCGCCTTCGACCGGCTCTGACCCGGGATGTCGCGAGGCCGGCTGCGGATCGAGCTGGTCGATCGACTCGAGGCCATAGGCAGGTCCTCCTTCGAGGAGCTCTCCGCGGGGTTGAGCCTAATGGTCAGCTGGCCCTACCTCCGCGCCGTGGAAGAGGACCCCAGCCTGAACGCCAGGTACCTCCTGGCTGTTGAGGGGGAGTCCAGACTGCTCGGAGTCCTGCCCTGTTATCTGTGGGACGGCCACCCGGTGCCGGCGATGGACACCTACGACCCGGCGGAGATGGGCGGAGGCTGGCTCCTCGATAACCGCAGCCCCGGCGCCGAGTGGCGGCCGACCCTGTTCATAGGGACCCGTTCGGGCTACGTCAACGAGTGGCTCGCGCACCCGCGCGAGGGCGACACAGCGGCGAGCGTGCTGCGCCCGATGCTGCAGGCGGCGGTCAGGCTGGCCCGCCATCACGGCTGCGCCAGCTGGGCCGCGATGTGGCTGACCTCGAAGGCGGCCAGCCAGCTCACTGAGGCGCTGGGGCCGACGGCCCACCTCATGCTCGGCGCCGGCAGCGCCTCCCTGGACGCCGGTTTCCCGGACTTCGAGACCTATCTGGCCTCCCTCAGCTCCTCCCGCAGACACGCGGTGCGACGCGAGCGGGCGCGCTTCGCCGCCAGTGGCCTCCGGGTCACCGAGGCCCGGCTCTCGGAGTGCTGCGAAGACCTGGCCCGGCTGGCCGCTCCCCTGCAGGCCCGGTATGGGCACCGGCACTCGGCCGTGGAGCTCGAGGCGGAGTTCAAACGCCAGGCCCGGCAGCTCGACCAGAGCAGCTGGGCGCTGATCTGCCGGCGCGGGGAGCGGCCAGTCGGCTTCACCCTCTTCTACCGCTGGGGGGACACGCTCTACGGTCGGGCTGCCGGGTTCGACTACCAGGAGGTGGCCGGCACGGCGGCCTACTTCAACCTCGCCTTCTACCTTCCCCTGGAGCATGCCATCCGCACCGGTGCCCGGGAGCTGCACCTGGGCCTGGCCAGCTGGCAGGCCAAGGTCGTTCGCGGTGCCCGCCTGGAGCCCAGCTGGCTCTGGATCACACCACCCAGGCGCTGGCGCTCCAGCTGGCCGGAGCTGGTCCGGGATCAGCCGCTGGGAGTCCGGGCCTGGCTGGAGCAGCAGGTCGGTGGCCCCCGCGGTGGGCTCGACCAACCGGGGTGGGACCGCCCGTTGGCGTGAGCCAACTGCGCCTGGGCGGATGCTGACGCGCGGCCGAGGCGGGCGCGCGATCCTGCAGCTCCCACGCCGCGCGCGTAACCGCGCCGTGGCTCTTCGGGGGCCGCAAGGGGAAGGTCCGGTCAGGGAAGACGAGCGTCCACCAGGTCCGAGATCAGGCGGAAATCGTCAAGGTAGTAAGTGAGCAGCGGCACCTGCTCCACAGCGGCGGTGGCGGCTATCAGCAGGCCAACCTGCCGTCGCCGAGGATTGGCCCCGCGGAGAAGGACCGCCGCCGCCAGCTGTCCCCAGACTCGAGCCACCTCGACAGTCACTGGAAGAGGATCGAAGGCCGCCTCGACGGCGGCCAGACGAGCCGCACGCCGAGCGCGCTCATCGTCGGAGTCTGCCACCAGTACCCCGAAGTGAAGCTCCGAGATAGAGGCGACGCTGATGGCGCCCTCGACGCCGTGTGGGGCCACTTCGCCGATGAGTACCGAGGTGTCCAGGAGTGCCCGCATCAGACGAACGGGTCCACGAGTTCGGCACCCAGCCGGCAGAGGTCGGCCCGCAGTCCGGTGGGAGCGGGTCTCTGCCACACGCGCTCCAGGGCCGGCCCGCCGACCCAGCGCCTGAGTCCGGCGGGATGGAGCTCGGCAGCCGGCCGGCCGGCCACCGTCACCAGAATGGTCTCGCCGGCCTCCACCCGGCGCAGAACCTCGCTCACCTGGTTGCGCAGCTGCTTGAGCGGAATGGACTCCATGAGAGCAGGGTAGCACCTATGCTACCCGGGCTCGATGAGGCTCTATTACGATGGGTTTGTGCCGTCCTCTCCCCGGGAACCCCAGCTTTTGGACCTCCGCGGGGTCCGCTGCCCGCTGAATTTCGTCCGGGCCAAGATGGCTGTCGGGCGGCTCACGGTGGGGGAGGAGCTGGAGCTGCTGCTGGACAAAGGCGAGCCGGCCGACTCGGTGCCGAGGGCGCTGCGGGAGGAGGGGCAGGCGGTTCTCGCGGAGCGAGCTCAGCCGGACGCCGGGGTGGTGCGGGTGCTGGTCAGGCGGGTGGTGTGAGCGCTTCCTCAGGCCGGTGGCGGGACCCAGCCGCCGGCTCTGGCGGCGGGAAGGAGGACTGTGAGGGTGGCGCCGCCCGTCGGTCCTGAGCTGGCGCTCACCTGGCCTCCCTGCGCCTCCACCAGCGACTTGACGATCGCCAGTCCCAATCCGCTGCCGCCGTCGTCGCGGGAACGGGACTCCCCCGCCCGATAGAAGCGCTCGAAGATGTGGGGCAGGTCGTCTGCTTTGATCCCCGGCCCCTGGTCGGAGCAGCTGAAACCCACCATCTCGCCCTCCCGGACCAGGGTCCAGGTGATCCCCCGGCCCTCGCCGTGGCGCTCCGCGTTGACCTGAAGGTTGGAGACAACGGTGAGCAGCGCCTCGGGGTCCGCCTGGGCCAGAAGCGGACCCTGGGGGCCGGCGGCCGGTTCCGCGCCCCTCTGCTCGAGGAAGTCCTGGAGCAGCTCCGTGAGGTCCACCGGCCGCAGCTCCAGCGCTCTGGATGAGTCGGCTCGGGCGAGGGCCAGCAGGTCGGTGACCAGCCGCCGCATCCGCTCGGCCTCCTGGGACATCACCTGCAGCGACCGGGCCAGCACCTGGGGGTCGTCGGCGGCCCCCCGCTCCAGCACCTCCAGGTAGCCCTTGATGGCGGTTAGTGGGGTGCGCAGTTCATGGGAGGCGTCGGCGATAAACCTTCGCATCTGCCGGGTCGCCTCCTCGCGCATGGCCACGGTCTTCTCCACCGCCTCCGCCATCTGGTCGAAGACTCCGGCCAGAACCGCCACCTCGTCCCCTCCAGCCGGGAGCCCAGAGCGGGCGGAGAGCTCACCTCCTCCGAGCCGCCGAGCCGCGTTGGTGAGCCGCTCCAGGCGGCGCAGTGACCGGGAGGTTACCCACAGCCCAGCCAGGAGGGCCAGGACCAGCACCCCCAGCGTGCCCAGCCCGAGCACCAGGCGGGCGCGCCCGAGCTCCTGCTGGATGGCGGCCGCGGATTGCACCACCTCCACCAGGCCCACGGGGCGGCCAGTGGGGCCGTCCACGGCGAAGGCCATGGCCAGCCGCTCATTGGCTCCCTGGCCGAGCAGCGTAGGCGCGCCGCGGGTCCCCGAGCTGAGCACCGAATCCAGCTGAGACCCGGGCAGGAGCGGTACTGAGACTCCGGTGACCGGCTGGGGATGGCTGGACCCTCCTGGAGCGGCCGACGCCACCACCGCCAGCCCGGGTGAGAGTGCCACCGCCGAGAACTGCCCGGCGGCGATGGCCGCCACCAGCTCCCGAGCCTGCTGCGGCGGGGTGAGCGGGGGCCGGCCGGCGCGGGCCCGGAGCCGGTCCTGGCGGGCCACCAGCCCCCGGGCGTCGGTGAAGGCCACCCGCATCGCCTGGCCCCGGGAGGAGATGACCGCGCCCCGCAGGAGCGAGTACTCAGCCCCACCCGCGACGACCAAGAGCACGGCCAGGAGGCCCAAGAGGGTGAGGGTGAGCCTCCAGCGCAGGCTCCGGTGCCAGCGGAGCCGGGGGCCCGCCTCGCCCTCAGCCGGAGGCAAGCCGGTAGCCGACCCCACGGACGGTCTGGATCAGGCGGCGGTCGTCATCGCCGAGCTTGCGCCGCAGGTAGCGGACGTACACCTCGAGGTTGTTCTCGTCCCCGTAGAAGGAGACCCCCCAGACCGCGTTCAGAAGGCGGTCGCGCTCCAGGACCCGGCCGCGGTGGCTGGCCAGGTAGTAGAGCAGGTCAAACTCCCGGGGGGAGAGTTCCACCGCTTCCCCGCGGTAGGTGGCCGACCGGCGGCTCCGATCCAGCACCAGATCCCCGGCCTGTAGCACCTCGGCCTGGTCGGGCTGCCGGCGCCGCAGGACCGACCGGATTCGCGCCAGCAGCTCGGCGAACTCAAACGGCTTGACCAGGTAGTCGTCGGCGCCCAGCTCCAGGCCCACTATCCGGTCCTTGGTCTCGTCGCGGGCGCTCAGGATGATCAGGCCGCGCCGGGGATCCCCGGCCAGCTCCCGGGTGAGTGAGAGGCCGTCCATGCGCGGCATCATCACGTCCACGATGACGAGGTCAGGCTGGAACTGGTCGACAGCGGTGAGCGCCGCCCGCCCATCTGGGGCGGTGCGCACGGCAAAGCCCTCACGGCTGAGGCCCAGCTCGATGAAGTCCCGGATCGCGGCCTCGTCGTCCACCACCAGGACCCGGGCCGAGCGGGTGTCCTGGTCCGGAGGTGCCATGGCTGGCGGGATTATAGGCGGCTCCACGATCTCATCTGAGCACGGCCAGCAGCTCTCCGGCTGAGACAAGCCTTAGACTCGGGACAGATGCCGCCCGTCCGGCCCTCCCTCACCCGGGCCCGGGGGTCCGTGGGGGACCAGCCCGTCTCCTTCCTGGAGCGCCCGGGAGCCGACCCACCGGTGCTCCTGCTGCATGGCTGGGGCGCCAGCGCGGCAACCTTCACCCCCCTCCTGCAGGGGATGGCCACGCCCCGGAGGCTTTTGGCCCCCGACCTTCCCGGCTTCGGAAAGTCCCCCTTGGGCACGGGCGGATGGACGACCGCCGGCTACGCCGACCTGATCCTGGCCTGGCTCTCGGGCCTGCAGGTCAAGAGGTACAGCCTGCTGGGCCACTCATACGGCGGTGCCCTGGCCATCCGCCTCGCCACCGGGGACCTCCCTCCGGACCGGCTGCTCCTCTGCGCCCCCTCGGGGATCCGGCCGGAGGCCGCCGCCCCCCCAAGCCTCAGGGTCAAGGCCTACAGGTGGCTGAGAGGGGCGGCGGGGGCACTGCCGCCAGATGCGAGGAGCAGTTTTCGCGATTGGCTGGCCACCCGGATGGGGTCCGCCGACTACCGGGCGGCCTCGCCCGAGCTGCGGCCGACGCTGGTGGCGGCGGTGCGTGAGGACCTGAGCCCCCTGGCGGGGCGGGTCAGCCTGCCCACCCTGATCATCTGGGGCTCGAACGACCTGGAGCTGCCGCTCCGACCGCACGCGGAGCGCCTCCGGGCGCTCATTCCCTCGGCGGAGCTGGTGGTCTTCGAGGGAAGTGGCCACTTCCCCTTCCTGGACCAGGCGGCGCGCTTCGCCGCGGTCGCCGACGCCCTCATGGACGCGGCGCTCTGAGGTGGGGCCTCTTCCCCTCTGGCAGGCGGCGGCCTTGGGAGCCCTGGGGTCCCTCGCCCTCCTGCCGCGGCTTCTGGGCTGGATCTACGTGTTCCAGCTCGACGAGTACCTGCCACCACGACTCGTGGCCAGCCTTAGGCGGCGACTCCAAGCGCGGCTCTGGCAGACAGCAGTCCTTCTGCTGTCGGCCGTGCTTCTGCTCCTCCTGGCGGCCCTGGTGCCGGCTCAGCTGCGCCCGCTCCCGCTCCTGCTGGCGGCGCTGCTGCCACTCGGTCTCCGGCCCAGCTTCGCCCACCGCTCCCGCCTGAACTGGACCCCGCGTGCCCGGCGGCTTTTCGCCGCCGCCGCTGCGGTGTCCTTGCTTCTCCTCATCCTGGGCTTCTGGAGCGGTCCCGAGGGCGCGCTGCTGCCTGGCCTCGCCGACCCGCTGTCGGTGCTGGCGCTGAGCCTGGCGGCCTTGGGCTGGAGCCCTTACGAGAGGGGGAGGCGGCGAGCCTACATGCGGCAGGCCGAGCGCCGGCTGCGCGAGGCCCACCCGCTGGTCGTAGGCATCACCGGGAGCTATGGGAAGACCACCACCAAGGTGCTGCTGGCCCAACTGCTCGACGTCCCCGAGGGGAGCTGCTTTGCCACCCCGGCCAGTTACAACACCACGCTGGGCGTCTGCCGGGCGGTCAACGAGGGGCTCGGCCCCCAGCACCGCGTCGCCGTGCTCGAGATGGGCGCCTACCGCCCCGGGGAGATCGCCGAGATCTGCTCTTTCAGCCATCCTCGGGTGGGCGTGCTGACGGCGGTCGGGCCCATGCACCTGGAGCGGTTCGGAACGGTGGAGCGGGTGGCCCAGGCCAAGTCCGAGCTCCTGGCCGCTCTCCCTCAGGACGGCTTCGCCGTGGTCCCCTCGGACATACGGGAGCGAGCGACACTTCTGGCCCCGCTCTCGGCACGGCTGGTGGAGGTGGGCCGCCCCGGCGACCGGTGGTGGTTGGAAGGCACGGAGGTGGTGGGGGAGACCACCCGGTGCCGGCTCCGGGGACGCGATGGGGAGGAGCTGAAGCTGGAGGTGCCGCTGTTCGGCCGCCACCTGCTCCAGGACCTGCTCTGTGCCCTGGCGGTGGCGGCGGAGCTGGGGCGCCCCCTACCCGAGCTGGCCCAGCGGGCTCGAGGGTTGAAAGGCGCTCCCCACCGGCTCGAGGTGACTCGCCGGGGCGGGGTCACCATCATCGACGACGCCTACAATTCCAACCCCGAGGGCGCTCGCGAGGCGCTGCAGCTTCTGGGCCAGCTGCCGGGCCGCCGCCGGG
>JAKAXE010000061.1 GCA_021816695.1 bacterium
TTCCGATCTCAGCGAAGAGGCGGCGGCACCCGCCCCGGCCGGGAGCTGAGGGCGAAGGAGATGCCAAGGTCTCGGCGCACGGGCGAGGGGCAGGGTGCTCTGCTCAAGCTGGTGCGGGGGAGGGGGGCGCGGTGCGGCTTCTGCGGGCGGCCGGCGACCGTGGTGGCGCTGGTCGCGGGCGGTGGCAGCGAGCAGGCGGCGATCTGCCCCAGCTGCGTGGCCCGCCTCGCCGCCGGGCTCGGCGGGCCCGGGGACGGGGGGAGCGCGGCATGAACGAGCGGGACGACCGGCGGCGCCACACCCGCTGCTCGTTCTGCAACAAGGGTCAGGATCAGGTCCGCAAGCTGATCGCCGGCCCCGGGGTCTACATCTGCGACCAGTGCATTGAGCTCTGCCAGGAGGTGCTGGAGGAGGAGAGCAAGGGCGCGGCGGCCCACCGCCCCCGCACCAACGTGGTGCCCAGCCCCCAGGCGATCTGGGACTCCCTAAACCAGTACGTGGTGGGCCAGGATCAGGCGAAGCGGGTGCTCTCGGTGGCCGTCTACAACCACTACAAGAGGGTCAACCACGCGCGCGAGGTGGGCGACGTCGAGCTGCAGAAGTCCAACGTGCTCTTGGTCGGTCCCACCGGGTGCGGCAAGACCCTCCTCGCCCAGACCCTGGCCAAAGTGCTGGACGTGCCCTTCTCCATCGCCGACGCCACCTCCCTCACCGAGGCGGGGTATGTCGGCGAGGACGTCGAGAACATCCTCCTGCGCCTGATCCAGGCCGCCGACTTCGATGTGGCGCGGGCGGAGAGGGGGATCATCTACATCGACGAGATTGACAAGATCTCCCGCAAGTCCGACAACCCCTCAATCACCCGGGATGTCTCCGGGGAGGGCGTCCAGCAGGCGCTCCTGAAGATCCTTGAGGGGACGGTGGCCAACGTGCCTCCCCAGGGAGGTCGGAAGCACCCCCACCAGGACTTCATTCAGATCAACACCGCCAACATCCTCTTCATCTGCGGGGGCGCATTCGAGGGGCTGGAGCGGATCATCGAGCAGCGCGTGGGCCACCGGACCATCGGCTTCTCCAGCGAGCCCGGAGGGCCGAGGACCAAGGAGAGCACTCAGATCCTGCACCAGCTCCAGGCCCAGGACCTGCTGCGCTACGGCCTCATCCCCGAGTTCGTCGGACGGCTCCCCGTGGTGGTCTCGCTGGAGAGCCTGGACGAGGAGGACATCCTCCACATCCTCACCGAGCCCAAGAACGCCTTCGTCAAACAGTACGAGAAGTTCTTCGCTCTGGACGATGTTGAGCTGGTCTTCGAGGAGGCGGCGCTGCGAGCGATCGCCCACAAGGCGCTGTCGCTGGGGACCGGGGCCCGGGGGCTGAAGAGCATCCTGGAAGCTGCCCTCCTCAGCAGCATGTTCGAGGTGCCCTCCCGCCCCGAGGTGAAGCGCTGCATCATTACGGAGCGTTCCATCCTGGAGTCCACCGACCCGGAGTTGGTGGTCGAGGAGGAGGCGGCCTCGGCCTGACCCCTCGGCGACGGCCGGGGCGGGTAAACTTGGACCAGCGGCAGGGGCCGTCCTGGGAGGTCGGTTGCGCCCGGGTAGCTGGCTCGTGGCTGAGTCCATGCACGGAACTCCGCCGATAGCGGGGGTGGCCGGCGCCAAGAGGAGTCGTCGAAGATGTCTGACAACAACGCCCGGGTCGCCACCAGCAGCCTCGGCTTTCCCCGCATCGGCCCGGACCGCGAGCTCAAGCGCGCCCTGGAGGCCCACTGGTCTGGGCGCATCGACCGGGCGGCGCTCCTCGACGCCGCCCGAGAGATTCGCCGGATGCGCTGGACCACCCAGAGCAACGCCGGCATCGACATCTTCCCCAGCGGGGATTTCTCCCTCTACGACCATGTGCTGGACACCGCCCTCATGGTCGGCGCGGTCCCCGCGCGCTTTCGGCAGCTGGAGCTGGACTCCGACCTGGACCTGACCTTCGCCATGGCCCGGGGCGCCGAGGGGCCCGGCGGTGAGGTCGCGCCCCTGGACATGACCAAGTGGTTCGACACCAATTACCACTACCTGGTGCCGGAGCTGGAGCTGGAACAGGGCTTCTCGCTCAGCTCGACCCGGGTCGTGGAGGAGTTCAAGGAGGCGCTCGCGGCCGGGTTCCAGACCAGGCCGGTGCTGCTGGGGCCGCTGACCTTCCTCTGCCTCAGCAAGATCCCGGGGAGTTCCAAGTCGCCTCTTCGCCTCCTCGACGCCCTGGTCCCCGTGTACCAGGAGCTGCTGGCTCAGCTGGGGGCCGCCGGGGCCGGGTGGGTGCAGCTGGACGAGCCCTGTCTGGCCCAGGACGCCCCGGTCTCCCTGCTGGAGGGCCTGGAGCGTGCCTACCTCCAGCTGCGACAGGCGGCACCCGGGCTCAAGATCCTGCTCGCTTCCTACTTTGGTGGCCTCGGGCCGAACCTGGAGAGCGTCGTCGGGCTGCCGGTGGACGCCGTCCATCTGGACCTCGCCCGCGGCCCCGAGGATCTGGAGCGGGCGCTCAGCGCTACCCCGGAATCGTTGAGCCTGTCCCTGGGGCTCGTGGATGGCCGCAATGTCTGGCGGATGGACCCCGATCCGGCGTTGGCCGCCATCGCCAAGGCGATCTCCAAGATGGGGCCATCGCGGGTGTTGATCGCTCCCTCGTGCTCCCTGATGCACCTTCCCTGGACGGCCCGAGCCGAGACCTCGGCCCTCGACCCGGAACTCCTCTCCTGGCTGGCGTTCGCCGAGGAGAAGCTCGGTGAGGTGGCGCTGCTGGCGCGGGGGGCAAGCGGGGAGGACGTCCACCAGGAGATGGAGGCCGCCCGCGCGTCCGTGGAAGGCCGTCGCACCTCCCCGCGACGCCACCGACCCGAGGTCGCGGCCAGGCTCAGCCGGGTGTCCCCCTCGGACCTGCGCCGGGGGCAGACCGGGGATCAGCGGAAGGATTTCGCCAAAAGCCTGGGGTGGCCCCTCATCCCCACCACCACCATCGGCTCTTTCCCGCAGCGTTCTGAGCTGCGTCAGGCCCGGGCGCGGCTGCGCCGGGGGGAGCTGGACAGCGCCGGCTACGAGGAGGTGATCCGCCAGGAGATCACCAGGGTTGTGCGCTTCCAGGAGGAGGCGGGGCTGGACCTGCTGGTCCACGGGGAGCCCGAGCGGAACGACATGGTGGAGTACTTCGCCGAGCGGCTGGAGGGAATGGTGACCACCGCTAGGGGCTGGGTCCAGTCGTATGGCTCCCGGTGCGCCAAGCCGCCCATCGTCCTGGGCGATGTCTTCCGGACAGCCCCAATGACCGTCGCGTGGGCCACGTTCACCCAGGGGCTGACCGACCGGCCGGTGAAGGGGGTGATCACCGGGCCTGTGACCATCCTGCAGTGGTCCTTCCCCCGCGAGGACCTGGATCGAGCCACCAGCTGCAAGCAGATCGCCCTGGCCCTCAGGGACGAGGTGTCCGACCTGGTAGCGGTCGGGATCAGGGTGGTGCAGATAGACGAGCCGGCGCTGCGGGAGGCGCTGCCCCTGCGACGTGCCGACCAGGCGGCCTACCTCCGCTGGGCGGTGGACTCCTTTCGGCTGGCCGCCGGAGGGGCGCCGAGCTCGGCGCAGGTGCATACCCACATGTGTTATGCCGAGTTCTCCGAGATCATGGAGGGCATCAAGGAGATGGAGGCGGATGCCCTCTACATCGAGGCCGCCAGATCGGGCATGTCCCTGCTTCGCTCCCTGGCCGACTCCGGATACCCGCGGCCGGTCGGACCGGGGCTATACGACATCCACTCGCCGCTGGTCCCTTCGGTGGAGGAGATGGCGGAGCGGCTCCGCTCCGCCGTCAGGGTGATCCCTGCCGAACGGCTTTGGGCCAATCCCGACTGCGGCCTCAAGACCAGGACCTGGGCCGAGGTCGATCCCTCCCTACGTCATCTGGTCGCGGCGGCGCGGCAGGTCGCAGGAGAGTTGGAACCCGCGTCCGCCAGCGTGCGCTGAGGGACTGCCTTGGAGACGGCCTACCAGCCCAGTCCCACCGAGAGGCGCTGGGGAGAGCGGTGGGCGGAGCTGAAGTTGGGGGTGGCCGACCCCGCCAGCCCCAAGCCAGCTTTTTCCATCGCCCTCCCACCGCCCAACATCACCGGTGCCCTGCACATGGGCCACGCTCTCAACGCGGTCATCCAGGACAGCCTTTGCCGCTACCACCGGATGCGGGGCTACGAGGTCCTCTGGGTGCCCGGCACCGACCACGCCGCCATCGCCACGCAGAACGTGATCGAGCGCCAGCTGACGGCAGAGGGAACGTCCAAGGAGGAGATCGGCCGGGAGGAGTTCGGGCGCCGGGTTGAGCGCTGGTACGCGGAGTACCAGGGGCGGATTGTGACCCAGCTGCGGGGGATGGGCGCCAGCTGCGACTGGACCAGGGAGCGCTTCACCCTCGACCCCGCCTATGTTCGCGTGATCCGCATCGCCTTCAAGGAGCTCTTCGACCAGGGTCTGATCTACCGTGGGCCACGGATTGTCAACTGGTGCCCCCGCTGCGAGAGCGCCATCTCGGACGAGGAGGTGGAGTACCAGGAGCACGATGATCTCTTCTTCCAGGTGCGCTACCCCATCGCCGGCGAGGACGGTGCCGTGGTGGTGGCCACGACCCGTCCGGAGACAATCGTGGCCGATGTGGCGGTGGCCGTCTCGCCGGATGATCCCCGGTTCGCCGGCCTGGTGGGGAAGATGGTGGTGGAGCCGATATCCGGACGCACCTTGCCGGTGATCTCAGACCCGGCGGTGGATCCGGAGATCGGGACCGGGGCGCTCAAGATAACTCCGGGACACTCCCCGGAGGACTTCGAGATCGGGCTCCGGCATCAACTCCCGGTTCTAACCGTGATCGACCTCAAAGGCAGGATGCGCATCCCCGAGGTGCCCGCTCTGGACGGGTTGCCCGTGGCCGAGGCCCGGCAGCGGGCCGTTGAACTTCTTGAGCAGGGTGGCGCCTTGGTGCGCGCCGACCCGATCACCCACCAGGTCGGCCACTGCGACCGCTGCGGAGCGGTGATCGAGCCACTAGTGACCCCGCAGTGGTGGATGAGGATGGCTGAGCTGGCGGCTCCAGCGGCGGCTGCGGCCCGGGAAGGTCGGATCCGCTTCCACCCCCCCCAGTTCGGCTCGCAGTACCTTGGCTGGCTGGACGGGCTGCGCGACTGGTGCATCAGCCGCCAGCTCTGGCTCGGCCATCGCATCCCGGTCGCCACCTGCGGGCGGGGGCATGTTTTCGCCTTCATCGACGACCCCGTCCGGTGCCCGGAGTGTGATGATTCGGAACTGAAGTTCGATCCCGATGTCCTCGACACCTGGTTCTCCAGCTCACTGTGGCCCTTCGCGATCCTCGGCTGGCCGGAGCCCACTCCGGAGATGGCGCGCTTCTACCCGACCTCGGTGCTGAGCACCGCGCGGGACATCATCTACCTGTGGGTGGCCAGGATGGTGATCATGGGGTTGCGCTTCACCTCCGACCTGCCCTTCCCGGACGTGATCTTCCACGCCACCATCCTGGGGGCCGACGGCGCCCGCCAATCCAAGTCTCGGGGCAACGTGGTCGACCCCTTGGAGATGGTGGAGAAGCACGGGGCGGACGCCCTAAGGGGCTGGGGAGCGGCCGTGGCCATGGGCACCCAGGATGCCCGCTTCGACGAGTCCCGGCTCGACGGCTACGCCAGGTTCGCCAACAAGCTCTGGAACATGGTCAGGCTGCTTCACCTGGCCCACTTCCCCGAGGGCGGTGGACGCATCCCGGCGGCCGATCCTCCCGCGCCATCCCAGTTGGAGCTGGCGGACCGCTGGATCCTCTCGCGTCTGCGGGCGGTGGTGCACGAGGTGACCTCCGCCTACGACAAGTTCGCCTTGGGTGACGCGGTGGAATCCGTCCGACGCTTCAGCTGGGACGAGGTCGCTGACTGGTACCTGGAGCTGGCCAAGGGAAGGATGGAGCGCCAAGACCCAGCCGCGCTCTGGGTGGCCCGGGAGGTGCTGCTGACCACCCTGCACCTGCTGCACCCCATCATGCCCTTCGTTACCGATGAGCTGGCGCAGCAGTTCGCCGGGGTCCCTCCGACCCTGGACTTCGCCGCCTGGCCCACCGCCGGCCAGCTCTCCCAAGACGCCCCGGCCGAGCGGGCGATGGCCGCCTTCCGGGAGCTGGCGAGCGAGTTGCGCAGCTGGCTGCAGGAGCTGGGAGTGGGCCGGAGCCGGGGCGTGCCCGGGGTGCCGGTGCGGCTGGCCGACCTGGCGGAGGACCTCCGGTTCCCTGAGGTGCCCACCTACCTGGCCCAGATCGCCCCCGTCGTCTTCGAGTCCGACGGGGCGGGCGGGGAGGGGGAGTTCGCCTCCCTGGCCGTCGGCGGCAGCTCAGTTCACCTGGGGGCGGCCGCGGCTCGGCACTCGGACGTGCGTGCGCGGCTGAAGAGGGAGCTGACCGATCTGGAGGCCACCCGACTACGGCTGGAGGCCAAGCTTGCCTCGCAGTTCTCCGCGCGGGCTCCCGACGCGGTGGTGGCCCGAGAGCAGGAGCGACTGACGGCGACCGAGAGGCGCCTGGAACTGCTACGCCGCACCCTGGCCGACTGACCCCAGCGGGGAAGTAGTGCTCACCCTCCAGCACCTGCCGGCCCTGGCGCTGCTGGCAGTGGCGGTCACCGCCCTGGCGGCCGGAGTTCTGGGTGAGGTGGTCCCGGCCCGGGCGGCCGGAACCGGGAGGATCCTGCTGAGGCTGGCCCTGCTTGGCTCCGTCGCGGACCTGGTCCGCGTGGCGCTCGCCCTGCCTCCAGGCGGGGTGCTGACGGTCACCCTTTGGCGGATCACGCCCAGCCTGCCGGTCACGCTGCAGGTGGACGATGCCGGCCTGGCCCTGGCCATCGCGGCCGCCACGGCCGCCCTGGTGATCAGCCTCGCCTCCCACGACGGGCCCCTGGCCAGTGCCGCTCTCGGAACCGCGGCGCTGGGCGCCATGATGGCCGGTCTGGCCGGGGGGCTCCTGGCGATATACATCGGACTACAGCTTTCTGCGGTGGGCGGGATAGGCCTCAGCTACGCCCGGCTTCCCCGGGCGCCGAGTGGTCGGCTGCTCGCCGCCGCGATCGCGGACCAGGCCGTCTCGCTGATCTGGTTGGGGGCGGTGGTTGGCCTCAACCTGACCACCGGGACGCTGGTCTTCGCCGGGATCCCCACTGCGGCCATCTCCCTGCCGTTGGCGGGTGTGCTGGTGATCCCGGGCATCGCGCGGCTGTCTGGGGCGGCCTTCCTGCCCGATCGGTACGGCTCGCCGCGGGCCTCCGACCTGGGCGACCTGCTGGCTGTCGTGGCGGTCCCCACGGGGCTGGCGGTGCTGCTCCGGGTCCAGGAGCTGGCGGGCGGGACCTGGCCCCATCCGGCCCTGGGCACGGCCCTCGACGGAGTCGCCCTCATCCTGGGAGTGGGCGCTCTGCTGCTCCAGGTCCGGGAACCCGGAGGTACGGGGCTGCGCTCGCTGCTCATGGTCATGGCGGCCCTGGTCCTGCTGGGGTTCGGGGCCGACTCGGCATCGGGGGCTGCCCTCGCCGTGGCGGCCGGGGTGTCCTTGGAGCTCACCGCTCTAATGGGTCCGAGGGTGCTGGTGTCCGACCAGCCGATGGCCACCTCGGCCCTGCCTCCCAGCGTGTCCAGGGTCCTCCTGCTCCCGCTGGGTCTCCCGATATCCGCGGCGGTCACCGCGGGCGTGGCCGGGCTGGCCCTGGGGCTGAACGCGGGCCTCATGGACGGTGTGCTGCCCACCCTGGGGTTCCTGGTGGCTCTGGGCGGCCTGGCGGTGGGGGGATCCCGGCTACTCCGGGCCGACTGCCGACCACTTCCCTGGCCGCTGGTACTCCCGGGCGTCCTCCTCGCCGCGGCCGCGCTCCTCCCCGGCGGCCTGCTTCAGGCGATCGCAGCGCCGGTCATCACCGGAGGGGCGTTCGGCCTACCGGTGCTCAGCGCGCCCGATCCCCTCTCCGTGCAGCTGCCGGGCTTGCTCTGGCCAGGGGGTTACCTAGCCGTGGTGGCCCTGGTCTTCGCCGGCGGTTACTGGGGAGTGCGGGAGGTGCTGGGCCGCCCCGCTGCGGACCGGGGCCGGCTCCCCTCATCCCCATGGCCGGACCGCTGGCGCCCTCCTCGCTGGGAGGTCGGCCTGATGGCCGCCGGGAGGACACGGCAGGCGCTCACAGCGGGGTTGCGCATCTCTGCTCGTGAGATGGCCGAACGCCCAGTCTGGATGTGGTTGGCCGCCTCCCTGGCGGTGTCCTGGCTTCTGGTGCAGCGCTGATGGGCCCCTCGCTGCTGGCGGCTGGGGGTTTCCTGGGGGCCGCGGTCGCCCTGCTGGCCGGAGGCACCAGGGGAGCCATCGTCAGCGCGCTTTGCCTGGGGGCGGGCTTCGGCGGCGTCGCCTATCTCGCCGGTGGGGCGGCAAGTCTGGCCGTCCCTCTTCTTCTTGGGATCGCCTGCGCGATCATGATCTGGCTGGGGGGGCTGGGAGCCCGGGTGGGGTCTTTGGTCTGGCTGTTGGGCAGGGCTCCAGTGGTGGGCCGGCCCCGAGTGTTCAGCGAGCGCAGCTTCAGGTTGCTTCTCGGCCTGGGTGGGCTGCTGGCAGCCCGTCTGCTCTCCGGCCATCTGGGGGCGGGAACCATCAGCACCCAGGGTCCAGCCTTCGCCTGCCTCTTCGCCTGGGAGGTGGGGGCCATTCGGATCGGGACCGGGCGAGGGCCGGCGGACCTGGCCCTCGGTGCCCTGGCGATCGGGATGGGGGCGGGCACGTTCATCCTGCTGGACTCGGGCGGTGGGGCGTGGCAGGCAGCCGCCTTGGCCGCCGGAGGTCCGGCGCTGCTTCTGGGATTCTTTGCCCACGCTCAGCCGTGGGAGGTGCAGGGATGAGCCTGGCGCTGGCCGTCTCCTTCCTGCTGCCGCTCCCCCTGGCCATCGTGGTTTGGCGGCTCGGTGCCGGTCACCGAGCTCGGCTGGCGGTGGTCCTGGCGGTAACCACCGCGGCGGTCGCCTTCTCCGTGGTGGCTGCCGCCGTCGCGCCGGTCCTACCCAGACCGCTGGCGGACCTCCAGATCGGGTCGCTGGTCCCGACCCGCCTAGCTGCCGGGGTCGTCGTGGCCGCCCTCGCGGCCCAGGTCCTAGAGGTGGCGATCGGGGAGGGGGCCACCTCCGGTCTGGCGGCGACGTCGGTGCTGCTTGCGGTGCCGGCGGTGGTGGTGCTCACGGCCACCGGCCTGGTCTCGGTGGCCCTGGGGTGCGGTGCTGTCCTGGGGGTCGTCTGGGTTCGCTGGTCCCGTGCCGCCGGGCCGCAACTGCCGGTGAGGAGCCTGGCCCGCCAGTCTTTGCTGGCGATGGGCGCACTGCTCGTGGGAGCCGTGATCACCCCGTCCGTCGAGCAGGGCGCCGCCCCGGGAATTCTGGTGGCGATCCTCTACGTTGGGGCTGTCACCAGCCTGATGGGGGTCATCCCGTTCTCCCTAATCCCCGGGGCGTCCAGGCGGGTGGGCGCCGCCGAGGCTTCCCTGTGGCGGGTGTGGCTCCTTCCCGTCGGCGCCATCCTGGGTCTCCGGCTGGTGGCTGCCTCACCTCACCAGATCGCGCTGCCGCTACAGGAGCTCCTCATCGGCCTGGGGGTCGCCGCGGCGGTGTTCTGGTCGCTGCACGGGCTGGTGGCTGACCCGGGTTCCCGCTACTGGAGCGTGGCCGCCGCCGATGCCGGGCTGGTGGCAGCGGCCGTGGGGCTCGGCAGCGTCACCGCCCTGGGTGCGGTAATGCTCCTGCTCTTGGCGCACTGGCTCAGCGGAGCGGTCTTGAGCGAGGATGCGGGCCGGCGGTCACAGCTGGTGGCCTGGGTAGGGGTGTCCGGCACTCCGCCCTTCGGAGGGTTCACGGGGCGTCTCCTGCTGGTGTTGGCGGCCGCGCCCGTGAGCTCGACGCTCGCCACCTGGCTGCTGGCGGTTATGGGTCTGCAGCTGGCTGGCTCGGCTCTGGGGATGAGAGCAGCCACCCAGGCACCACGCCGTCCGCCTGGCGGGCGCACCAGAGAGGCGGTGGCGCTGCTGGTGGCGGTAGCCACCCTGGTGATCGGGGTGGTTCCCCAGCAGACGCTGTCGACCATTTTCGGGGTTCACCTGTGAGCCACCTTCTCCTCTTGCTCTCCCTGATGGCCGGATTCGCCATCTATCCCGGGGGGGTCAGCCTGCTGGTGGCGTCGGCCACCGCCATCTTTGCCTTTCACCTCGGGCGGGGCCGTCCGATGGCATCCGCCCCCTTCCCATCTCTGGCGGTGCTCGCCGGGGCGGAATTGGTGGCACTTTCCCTGCCCTGGCCCGGCAGCCCCCTGCTGCAGCTCGGGAGCCTAGGACTGGCAGCGGCACCGCTGGCGTCGCTGCCGATGACCGTCTTGGGGGTGCTCTGGGGCCGTTCCGGAGACAGTCCGCGGGTCCACTCCGGACTTGAGGTCCTGTACCCCGTCCTGGTCTCCCTGCTGCTCCTGGGTCTCGCCCTGGTCCTCGACAGCCCCGGGTGGCCGGAGGTACTCTCGGCCCAGGGCACCGGCGCGGAGATCGGAAGGGTCGCGGTGGCGGTGGCGATCCTGGGCTCGCTTCCGCTGTGGGGCGGAAGCCCAGGATCGCCACCGGGAGCACTCCGCTGGGTGTCCGTCACCGGGGCCTGTGCCTTCCTCATAATCCCGGCCGTGGCTGGGTGGCCGGTGGTGGTGGGGCTGGTGGTCTGGGAGTTGAGCGCCCTGGTGGTTGGCGGTGCCGCCGGAGTCGCCGGAAGGGCCGCCGGCACCGGCTGGGGGCGGGGGGTCGCCTCGCGCGCTGGTAGAATATGGATCCCGTGAACCCGAGCTCGTCGACCTGTGCCATGGGGGAGGCCGGCTCGAGGGGCCGGGACCCGAGGAAGCGTCCTTGACCGAACTGGTGCTGGCTTCCAGCTCCCCACGGCGGAGGGAGCTTCTGCAGCGGTTGGGGCTTCGCATCCGCACGGTGGCTCCGGACATCGATGAGTCCCTGCCTCCGGGGGTGTGCGCCGACCTCGCGGTCCAGCTGATCGCCCGCACCAAGGCTCACGCCGTGGCGGCCTCGGTCGGCCCGGGCCCGGTCTGCATCCTGGCCGCCGACACCATCGTCGTCGGGTCCTCGGGACCGCTGGGGAAGCCGGGGACCATCCAGCGCGCCCGCGAGATGCTCCTGGAGCTGCGCGGGCAGCGACACGTGGTCCTCTCCGGCGTGTGCGCCCTGGCCCCGGCCACCGGCGAGGAGCGGATCGGCGTATCGCGATCGGCGGTGCGGATGCGGGACTTCAGCCTGGACGAGCTGGAGCAGTATCTGGCCGGCGGCGAACCCCTAGACAAGGCGGGCGGATATGCGGTGCAGGGGTTGGGGGGCGGCCTGGTGGAGGCGATAGGGGGCCGGACCGACACCGTGATCGGGCTCGACTGCCAGCTGGCCATGCGGCTTCTCGGCGAGGTCGGCTACCCCGACCCGCTGCCCACCGCCCCGGACCGCTCGGTGCCGGTGGGGAAGTACGCCAACACCAGGCGCCCCCTGGCCAGCAGCAACCACGCCGGGGGCGGGCGCTGAAGCCACGGCTGGGGGGGCTGGCGGTCGCCGCTCCGGCGCTGGTGCTGGCGGGGGGCGCACTGGGGGGCTGCGGCTCGGCACCAGCCATCGCAGGGCTCAAGGTTCAAACCCAGGTCGTAGCCCTAGGTGGTAACGCCACCTCCAACCAGGTGGCACAGGGGTCCTCCGTCGATGTTCAGATCACCATCACCAACGTGGGGAGCAGTTCGGTCCAGGGGGTCACGCTGCGGGTGGCGGTTCCCAATGGGTTCACCTACACCAACACGGTCTCGGTCGCGGAGAACGGGGACTCGGTGCGCTCGGCCGACATCTCCCCGGTGTCCCGGCAGGCGACCCTCACCTGGGGCTCCTGGACGGTGGGCGCCGGAGCGCCTGGTCTTCCCAGTCAGGTGATCGTGACCGCGCAGTTCGCGGCCACGGGCGGAAGCGGGTCGGCGAGCCTCGTTCCCCAGGTCTTCGCTACCGGATACTCGGGGACCCTCACAGCCGCCCCGCTGGCCCTCCAGGTGACTCCGGCTCCGGACCTGGCCCTCAGCCTCCGTGCCAGCCCCTCCACGGTGACCGCGGGCTCGACCCTGACCTACGTGGCCACCTTGACCAACACCGGCAGCGGGGCCGCCATGGGCACGACTCTCAGCATCACCTTGCCGTCGGACTTTGACTACCAGTCCACCCTCTCCACCTCAGGCAACGCCAGCACCGGAGGTGCCACCTATCCGGTGGTCGGATCGGTGATTCCCAACTGGGTCGGATTCGACATCCCCGGGTCGGGGGCCGGCGGTCCGGGGGTCCTCACCGTCACCTTCGAGGTCCGGGTACTGCCCGATGTTGGCGCTGGGGTGTACCAGGCCTCGGCCACAGTTGTCACCGGGACCGGATCGAGCAACCAGAACGAGATCCAGACCAACTACTCGTCACTGACTCCGGTGGCCGTCACCGGTCCCTGATCTGCTCCCGGGCGGTCTGATAAACTCGACACCTGAGCGCGCCTAGGGGCGGCTGCTTCCGCCTGGGCTGTGGGGCCCCGGCTCCAGCCTCGATTCGGGAGTTCGCATGTACGCCGTAGTCCAGGTGGGGGGACGCCAATA